>DATJIM010000117.1:0-3545 GCA_035493195.1 Caldimonas sp. | reverse complement strand
GTTCGGGCTGATGAACGCCGGCGTCGCCGTCTGGGCTCTATGGCTGTTTCGCGCCGAGCTGCGCCGGCTCGGCGCGCACGCGGCCGCGGCAGCGGCGACCGTCGTCGCGCTGGTCGCGCTCTTCGTCGCCGCCGACCTCGTGACGAGCTGGGCCGAAGACCGCTTCTACGGCGACCAGGTCCTCTACAGCGAGACGAGCGCGTACCAGCGCGTCGTCGTCACCGGCGGCCATGCGGGCATCCGGCTCTTCCTCAACGGCAACCTGCAGTTCCATTCGCGCGACGAGTACCGCTACCACGAGGCGCTCGTCCATCCTGCCCTCGCGGCGCACGGCGCGCCGCGGCGCGTCCTCGTCCTCGGCGGCGGCGACGGCATGGCGGTGCGCGAGATCCTCAAGTACCCGAGCGTCGAGCGCGTCACGCTCGTCGAGCTCGACCCGCACATGACGACGCTCTTCTCGACCTCGCCGTTGCTGCGCGGGCTGAACGGCGATTCGCTGCGCTCGCCGAAGGTGAAGATCGTCAACGCCGACGCGTTCTCGTGGCTCGAGAACGATGGCGACGAGACGTTCGACGCGATCGTCGTCGACTTCCCCGACCCGACCAACTTCTCGATCGGCAAGCTCTACACGCGCACCTTCTACGAGCTGCTCGAGCGCCACCTCGCCGCGAGCGGCTATGCGGTCGTGCAGACGACGTCGCCGCTGATCGCGCGGAAGAGCTTCTGGACCGTCGCGACGACGATCGAGGCGGCCGGCCTCACCGCCGTGCCGTACCACGCGCACGTGCCAAGCTTCGGCGAATGGGGCGTCATCGTCGCGAGCCACCGGCCGTTCCGACTCGCGACGACGCTGCCGCCGTCGCTTCGCTTCCTCAGCGTCGCGGGGCTGCCGGCGCTGTTCGACTTTCCGCCGGACATGGCGCGCGTCCCGACCGAGGTCAACCGGCTCTCGAACCAGGTCCTCGTGCAGACGTTCGAAGAGGAATGGGGCAAGGTCCAGCGCTGAGCGGCAGGCGTCGCGGGCCGACGCGGCGAACCGTCCTCGCCGCCACCGCGCTCGCCGCGACAGCGCCGCTTGCGGCGTGCTCCCGCAACGATGCGGCGCGCTGGCGAGGCGGCTGGATCGGTGCGTCGGACCAGCGCGGCCACCTAGTCCGCGACGGCTGGCCGGCGACGAAGTCGGGCGCGCCGCCGCTGATCGCGCGCACGCATCGCGTCGGCGTCGTCGTCGTCGGCGCCGGCATCGCCGGGCTCGCGGCGGCGCGAGCGCTCCGCGCCGCAGGCGTCGACGACTGCCACGTCCTCGAGCTCGAGGACAGCGCCGGCGGCAACAGCCGGGGCCATGCGATCGCGGGGATGCGCTGCCCGCTCGGCGCGCACTACCTGCCGGTGCCCGGCCCGGCCGCGATCGAGGTCGGCGAGCTGCTCGACGAGCTCGGCGTTCGGCGCAGCGCGCACGGCAGCGTCGCCTACGACGAGCGCATGCTCTGCCACAGCCCGCAGGAGCGCATCTTCGTCGGCGGCGGCTGGCGCGACGGTGTGCTGCCGCCGCTCGATGCGCTGCCGGCGAGCGAGCGCGCCGCGACGCTCGCGCAGTACCGCGCGTTTGCCGCCGCCGTCGCTGCCGCCGGCGACGCCGACGCGTTCGCGATCCCGACCGCGCGAGCGCGCTGGAGCGATGCCCTGACCGCGCTCGACCGTGTGACCTTCGCTGCGTGGCTCGACGCGCGTGGCCTCGTCGCGCCAGCGCTGCGCTGGTACCTCGACTACTGCTGCCGCGACGACTACGGCGCGGGCAGCGCACACGTCTCGGCGTGGGCCGGGCTGCACTACTTCGCGAGCCGGCACGGCTTTCGCGCGCCCGGCGACGACGCGCGCGGCGACGTCGGCGAGACGGGCGTGCTCACCTGGCCGGAGGGCAACGCCTGGCTCGCCGAGCGCCTCGCTGCACCGCTCGGCGAGCGGCTCCACGCGACACGCGTCGTGCTCGGTGTCGAGGAAGGCCGCGACGCGGTGATCGTCGACGCCTGGAATGCAGCGACCGTCGAGCGCGAGCGCTGGACCGCGCGCAGCGTCGTCCTCGCGACGCCGCTCTTCGTCGCGGCGCGCGTGCTCGCTTCGCCGCCGCCGGCGCTGCGCGATGCCGCGGCGATCGCTCGCCACGCGCCATGGCTGGTCGCCAACCTGCAGCTCGACGCCGCGCTCGACGATCGGCCCGGCGCGCCGCCGTCGTGGGACAACGTCTTCTACGGCTCGACCGGCCTCGGCTACGTCGACGCGATGCACCAGAGCACGCGCCCGTTCGCCGGGCCGACGGTGCTGACCGCGTACTTCGCGTACGGCAGCGCCGATGCCGAGGCGCTGCGCGGCCAGCGACGGCGACTGCTCGCCGAGGACTGGCGGACGTGCGCGTCGCGCGTCGTCGCCGAGCTCGCGACCGCGCATCCCGACCTCGCCGCCAAGCTGCAGCGCATCGACCTGATGCGCTACGGCCACGCGATGTCGATCCCCGCGCCGGGCGTTCGCAGCAGCGCGGCGCTCGCCGCGCTGGCCGCGCCGCAGCGGCGTGTCCACTTCGCGCACGCCGACCTGTCGTCGTATTCGGTGTTCGAGGAAGCGTTCTTCCACGGCACGCGCGCCGGTCGTGCCGCCGCCGTACAGTGAGTCCTCGACCGCCTCGCGAGGAGCACCGCATGCAGCCACGTCACGCCGTCACCGCGCTCGTCTTCGTCCTCGCCAGCGCCGTCGCGCGCGCCGACGCATCGATCGAATCGGTCGAGCGGCTGATGCAGGTGATGAACGTGCAGATGCAGCTCGAGGCGGCTCAGGCACAGACGCTGCCGCTGATGCAGAACGCGATGCGCCAAGGCGTCGGCGCCAACATGAGCACGGCCGAGTCCGAGCACCTGTTCAACGTCGTGATGCCGCGCATGGACGCCGTCGTCCGCGAGGAATTCAGCTGGGCGAAGCTCAAGTCCGGATTCGCTGCGATCTATGCCGAGACGTTCACGCAGCAGGAGGTCGACGGACTGATCGTCTTCTACGAGAGTCCGGTCGGCCAGTCGCTGATTGCCAAGACCCCGGAGCTCACGCGACGGTCGTTCCAGCTGATGCAGGAGCGGATGGGCCCGGTGATGCAGCGGGTGACGCAGATCGCTCGCGAGGAAGTCGAGAAGGAGCGCGCGAAGAGCGCGCCGAGGCGCTGAGGCGGCGGGCGAGGCGACGCCGGCGCGGCACGGGCATTGCCGCGCACGGCGATCCCTCGTCGCAACGAGCACCGCCGTGGCCTCTGTCCACCGTCCCATCGCCATCGTCACCGGAGCTTCGTCCCGGATCGACTTTCACCTCGCGCGCGAGTGCGCGCAGCACGGCTACGACCTGCTCGTCGCCGCCGACCGGCCCGAGATCCACGATGCTGCCGACGATTTCCGCAGCCACGGCGTCAGCGTCGACGCGACCGGCACCGTCGATCTCGTCCACCGCATCGGCCGCAGGATGCGCGCCCGCGGCAGCGGCCGCATCCTCTTCACCGGCTCGATCGCCGG
>DATJIM010000116.1:0-3157 GCA_035493195.1 Caldimonas sp. | reverse complement strand
GGCTTTTCGACGCTGCGCGAGGTCGCCGCCGCGATCGACCGCTTCAAGGCGAGCGGCAAGAAGGTCGTCGCGTGGGGCTCGGGCTACGACCAGCGGCAGTACTACGTCGCCGCGCACGCCGACGAGGTCTACCTGCATCCGCTCGGGATGGTCTACATCGCCGGCTTCGGCAACCTGCACAACTACTACAAGGACGCGCTCGACAAGCTCGGCGTCACCGTCAATGCGATCCGTGTCGGCACCTTCAAGAGCGCGGTCGAGCCGTTCATCGCCAACGAGCCGTCGGAAGCTGCGCTCGAGGCCGACAAGCTGCTCTACGGCGGCCTCTGGCAGACCTACGTCGACAACGTCGAGAAGGCGCGCAAGCTCGCGCCCGGCGCGATCGCGCGCGGCATCGACGAGGCGCCGCAGCGGCTCGCGGCGGCGGGCGGCGACACCGCCAAGATGGCGCTCGCCGAGAAGCTCGTCGACGGCCTGAAGACGCGCGACGAACTGCGCGCGCTGATGATCGAGCGCGGCGCCAAGGACGACGACGAGAACACGTTTCGTCAGATCGCGTTCGACGACTATCTCGCCCACGTCAAGCAAAAGCTCACCGGCGACGCCGTCGGCGTGGTCGTCGCCGAGGGCGAGATCGTCGATGGCCAGGCGCCGGCGGGAACGGTCGGCGGCCTGTCGACCGCGAACCTGATCCGCAAGGCGCGTGAGAACAAGGACATCAAGGCGATCGTCCTGCGCGTCGATTCGCCGGGTGGCAGCGTCTTCGGCTCCGAGCTCGTCCGCCGCGAGCTCGAGGTGACGCGCGCTGCCGGCAAGCCCGTCGTCGTCTCGATGGGCAACGTCGCGGCCTCGGGCGGCTACTGGATCTCGACCGCGTCGGACGAGATCGTCGCCGACGCAGCGACGATCACCGGCTCGATCGGCGTCTTCGCGCTCCTGCCGAGCTTCGACAAGACGCTCGCCAAGGTCGGCATCCATCCGGCCGGCGTCGGCACGACGTGGCTGCGCAACGCCGACGATCCACGCCTGCCGCTCGATCCACGTCTCGCTGATTTCGTGCAGAAGGGCGTCGACCACACGTACGTCGACTTCACCACCAAGGTCGCGGCGGCGCGAAAGACGACGCCCGACAAGATCGACGCCGTCGCGCAGGGCCGGGTCTGGACAGGAACGCAGGCGAAGGAACGCGGTCTGGTGGACACGATCGGCATGTTCGGCGACGCGATCCGCTCGGCCGCCAAGCGCGCGAAGCTCGGCGACCAGCCTCGCGTCGTCTACATCGAGCGCGAGCCGGGCAAGTTCGCGCAGCTGCTGGCGATGGTCAACACGCGGATCGCAGGCGCCGTCGGCGCCGAGATCGATTCGCGCATCGGCTCCGCGCTCGGCGTCGCACCGGCGGCGTTGCGCAGTGCGACGCGTGACCTCGGCTGGGTGAGCGACATCGTCGAGCGCAGGAAGCCGTTCGCGGCCGTCGTCCACTGCTTCTGCGGCGAACCGAACTGAAAGAAGACTCGCCCTGAGCAGCGACCGGTCGCCGGCGGCGACCCTCAACTCCGCGCAGCTGGCTGCCGTCCACCACCTCGGCAGCCCGTGCCTCGTCCTCGCCGGCGCAGGGTCGGGGAAGACGCGCGTCATCGTCCACAAGATCGCGCGCCTGCTCGACGCCGGCTTCGCGCCGGAGCAGATCGCCGCGATCACGTTCACCAACAAGGCGGCCGCAGAGATGCGCGAGCGCGCGCGTGCGCTCGTCGGCGGTCGTGCCGCGGCCAAGCTCGCGGTCAGCACGTTCCATGCGCTCGGCGTTCGCATCCTGCGCATGGACGGGGCGAGGCTCGGACTGCCCGAGAACTTCAGCATCTTCGACAGCGACGATGTCCTCGGGGTGCTGAAGGACGCCGGCGGCACCACCGACAACGCGGTGGCGCGCCGCTGGCAGTGGGCGATCAGCGCTTGGAAGAACCGCGGCCTTGCGAGCGCCGGTGCGGAGGCGGAGGTGCTCGCGGGAACGCGCGATGACAGGAGCGGCGACGACGCGCTCGTCGCCGCGCGCGTCATGCGCCGCTACGAGGAGCGCCTGCAGGCGTACCGCGCTGCCGACTTCGACGACCTCGTCGTGCTGCCGATGCGGCTGCTCGCGGAGCACGACGACGTCCGCGACGGCTGGCGCGATCGGCTGCGCTACCTCCTCGTCGACGAGTACCAGGACACCAACGGCGTCCAGTACGAGCTGATGAAGCTGCTCGCCGGCGCCCGCGGCGCGTTCACCGCGGTCGGCGACGACGACCAGAGCATCTACGGCTGGCGCGGCGCGACGATCGAGAACCTGCGCCGGCTGCCGGTCGACTACCCGAAGCTGGCGGTGATCCCGCTCGAGCAGAACTACCGCTCCACCGGGAGCATCCTCGCCGCCGCCAATGCGGTGATCGGCCACAACCCGAAGCTCTTCGAAAAGAAGCTCTGGAGCGAGCTCGGCAAGGGCGACCCGGTCGTGCTCGTCGACTGCGATGACGAAGCCCACGAGGCCGAACGCGCGGTCGCGCGGATCGAGTCGCTGCGCGCCGCCGGCGCCGCGTTCGGCGACATCGCGATCCTCTACCGCGCCAACCACCAGGCGCGTGCGTTCGAGCAGGCGCTGCAGAAGGCGGGCATCCCGTACAAGGTGTCGGGCGGGCAGAGCTTTTTCGAGCGCGCCGAGATCCGCGACCTCTGCGCGTGGCTGCGGCTCCTCGTCAACGAGGACGATGACCCCGCGTTCCTGCGCGCGGCAACGAGCCCGAAGCGCGGCATCGGCCACCAGACCCTCGCCGCGCTCGGCGGCTTCGCGCAGCGCTGGAAGTCGAGCCTGTTCGCGGCCCTCTTCGCCGACTCGCTCGCCGACGCGCTGCCGCGGCGCGCGATCGCGGGGCTGCACGAGTTCGGCCGCACCATCCATTCGTTGCAGGAGCGCGCGCGCGACGCCCGCGGCGGTGCCGACGCGAAGGCGATGCTGCTCGGCTGGCTCGACGAGATCGGCTACGAGTCGCACCTGCGCGACGGCGAAGACTCGTCCGCGCTCGCCGACGCGCGCTGGGCGAACGTGCTCGACTTCGTCGACTGGATCGCGCGCCGCTGCGGCGGCACCGGAAGCGTCGCGACCGGCGACGAGGAAGAAGCGACG
>DATJIM010000115.1:0-4310 GCA_035493195.1 Caldimonas sp. | reverse complement strand
CGTCCTGCCGCTCACGGTGCGCGCATCGAGGTTGAGGTGTGACGCGATCCGCTGCATCAGTGCCGGCAGGCCGCCCGCGTAGTAGAAGTCCTCCATCAGGTATTCGCTGGTGCCGCTCGGGCGCACGTTGGCGAGCACCGGGATGACGCGGCTGATGCGGTCGAAGTCGACGAGCGAGACGTCGTGGCCGGCGCGCCGCGCCATCGCGACGACGTGGATGATCGCGTTGGTCGAGCAGCCCATCGCCATCGCGACGGCGATCGCATTGAGGTAGGCGTCGCGCGTCTGGACCTTCGCCGGGCGCAGGTCCTCGTCGACCATCGCGACGATGCGCCGACCGGCGTCGGCGGCCATTCGCGAATGCGCGGCGTCGACCGCGGGGATCGACGACGCGCCCGGCAGCGACATTCCGATCGCCTCGGCGATCGCGGTCATCGTGCTCGCCGTGCCCATCGTCATGCACGTGCCGTGGCTGCGTGCGATCCCCGAGAGGATCGCGTTCCATTCGGCCTCGTCGAGGTTGCCGGCGCGGCGCTCGTCCCAGTACTTGAACGCGTCCGACCCGGAGCCGAGCGTCTTGCCGGCCCAGTTGCCGCGCAGCATCGGCCCGGCAGGCAGGAAGATCGCCGGCAGGTTCGCGCTCGTCGCACCGAGCAGCATCGCCGGTGTCGTCTTGTCGCAGCCGCCCATCAGGACGACGCCATCGGCCGGGTACGCGCGCACCATCTCCTCGACCTCCATCGCGAGCATGTTGCGGTAGAGGAGGGCGGACGGCTTGATCAGGTTTTCGCCGAGCGAGACCGTCGGCAGCTCGAGCGGGAATCCTCCCGCCTGCAGCACTCCGCGCTTGACGTCGTCGACGCGCTGCTTGAAGTGCATGTGGCACGGGTTGTAGTCGGACCAGTTGTTGACGATCGCGATCAGTGGCTTGCCTTCCCAATCCTTGGGGTCGTAGCCCATCTGCATCACGCGCGAGCGATGGTTGAAGCTGCGGAAGTCGTCGCGGCCGAGCCATCGCTCGCTCCGCAGGGGCTTCTTCGGTGTGCTCATGACGCGCCTCGCTCGGAGGCGCCACTGTAGTCGGTCAGTCGGCGGCGCTGCCGTCGTCGGCCGCGAGCTCGGAGAAGAACCGCTCCATGATCGGACCGATGCGCTGCAGCTCGCCGCGGTGCATCGCGGCGAGCCTGGCCAGAACGCGGCGGCCGCGCGGCGACAGGCGCAGCTCGACCTTGCGGCGATCGACCGCCGAAGTCTCGCGGATGATCAGGTCGTTCCTGGCGAGGCGGTCGACCAGGCCGACGGCGCTGTTGTGCTTGATCAGGAGCTGGTGCGCGAGGTCGTTGATCGATACCGGCCGAGCCTCCGGCCAGCCGCGCAGGATCAGCATCGCCTGGTAGTGCTGGGAGGTCAGCCCTTCGTGCTCGGCCGCGGCCTCGCTGAAGCGGAGAAAGCCGCGCAGCGCGTAGCGGAACGACGCGAGCTGTGCGTAGTCGCGCGTCTTCAGCTCGAATCGCTTTTCGGCCCGCTTCAGCAACACGGCGTCGTCCCGCTGCGAGAGTTTTGCGCGGCGTCGCGTCGCCGCTAGGGTTATTCCGAGCGCGCGAGCGCCCGGCGGCTTCCTAGACTCAAGAATATCGTGTCACGATATATTGTTTTTTTGAGTCTACCGCTCGCGAGGATGCCCATGCAAGATCGCAACTCTGGTTCATTCACCGTCGGCCGTCGCCGATTCATGCAGGCCGGTCTCGGCGTCGCCGGCGGCCTCGCGCTGCCGGCCGGGCTCGTGTCGGAAGCGCACGCCGCCGACCAGCCTCCGATCGGTACCTGGCCTGCCGGCGCGTCGGGTGACTCGGTCTTCATCGGCATCAGCGTGCCGCGCACCGGCACCTACGCCGTGCAGGGCGAGGACGAGCTCAAGGGCTACCAGCTCGCGGTCGAGCACATCAACTCGGGCCATCCGCTGATCAAGGAGATCTCGCCGAAGACGACCAAGGGCGTCCTCGGCAAGCAACTCAAGTACGGCGTCGCCGACTCGGCGGCCAAGCCGAACGACGCGGTGCAGGCGCAGCAGCGCTTCATCACCGAGAACAAGGCGATCATGATCACCGGCGGCACGTCGAGCGCGGTCGCCGTCGCGCTCAACAAGCTCGCGCAGCGCGAGAAGGTGCTCTTCGTCTGCGGCATCTCCGGCTCGAACGACACCACCGGCAAGGACTGCGTGCGCTATGGCGTGCGCCAGAACTTCTACGGCGAGACGGCGGCCAACGCGATCGGCCCGGCGCTGCTCAAGGCATACGGCAAGAACAAGAAGGCGGCGTTCATGACGCCGGACTACACCTACGGCCACACCGTCACCAAGTCGGTCAACGAGTTCCTGACCAAGAACGGCGGCTGGACGATGGTCACCAACCAGGTCTCGCCGCTCGGCGCGCCCGACTACAGCTCGTACCTCACCAACATCGCCAACTCCGGCGCCGAGTTCCTGATCAACGTCAACTGGGGCCACGACGCGGTGCTGTCGACGCAACAGGCGAAGCAGTTCGGCCTGCTGCCGAAGATGAAGCTCGTGATCCCGTACCAGATCCCGTTCCTCGCGCGCGAGGTCGGCCCGGAGACGACCGAGGGCGTCTACGCCGCGACCGACTTCTGGTGGACACTCGAGGACAAGTACCCGATCGCCAAGATGTTCGTCCAGGAGTTCGAGAAGAAGTACGGCTACAAGCCCGAGTGGGGCGCCGAGAACGCGTACATGGAGTTCGCGCTCTGGGCCGAGGCGGTCGAGCACGCCGGCTCGTTCTATCCGCCCGACGTGATCAAGTCGTACGAGACGCCGCGCAAGCTGAATTCGATGGTCGGCGAGGTGCAGTGGCGCGCCGCCGACCACCAGCTCGTGCGGCCCGTGATCATCGTCAAGGGCAAGGCGCCCAAGGACATGAAGAACAAGGAAGACTATTGGGAAGTGGTCGAAGTCGTGCCGGGCGCCGGCCTCATGCAGAAGCCCGACGCCTTCGGCTGCAACCTCGGCTCGTACACCTGATCTTTCACAGCAGCGACTAGGCGCGGCAGTCGGCAACTCGCCGGCTGCCGCGTCACTTTGTGACGGCCATGCTCACCTGGTCCAACTTCCTCTCGCAGCTGTTCAACGGCCTCGCGCAGGGCGCGCTGCTCGCGCTCATCAGCTCGGGGCTGACGATCATCTACGGCACGCTCGGCGTGCTCAACCTCGCGCACGGCGCGATGTTCATGCTCGGCGGCTACGCCGGCTACGTCGCCTACCAGGCCACCGGCTCGTTCGTCGTCGCGGTGATCGCCGGCACGCTCTTCATGCTGATCGTCGGCGTCGTGATGGAGCGTGTCCTCATCCGCCACTTCTACAGCCGTCCGCACGAAGACCAGCTGCTTGTCACGTTCGGGCTCGCGATCGTCTTCGTCGAGGTCGTGCGATTCTTCTTCTCGAGCCAGTCGCTCACGGTGCCCGCGCCGGCGGCGCTCTCGGGGATCACGTCCCTCGGCATCATGGTCTATCCGACATACCGGCTCGCGGTTGTCGGCATCGTCGCGGTGGCGCTGCTCGTCCTCTTCGTCGTCCTCTACAAGACGCGGCTCGGCATGGTCGTTCGCGCCGGCATCGAGGATGCGGTCATGGTCGACTCGCTCGGCATCGACGTCTACCGCGTCTTCATGGTCGTGTTCGGGATCGGCGCGATGGCGGCGGGCTTCGCAGGCATCGTCAACGCGCCTGTCGTCTCGCTGACTCCGGAGGTCGGCGAGGCGATCCTCGTGCAGACGTTCGTCGTCGTCGTCATCGGCGGCGTCGGCTCGTTCCCGGGCGCGGTGGTCGGCGGCCTGATCGCCGGCGAGATCATCAGCCTCACCTCGATGGTCAACCCCGGCTACGCGTACGTCATGCTGTTCGCTGCGATGACGCTGGTGCTGCTGGTGCGCCCGCGCGGCCTGTTCGGCGCGCGCGGCCGCGAATGAGTCTCGAGGCGATGTTCAGCAAGCGACCCCTCCTCGTCGAGATCGTCACCGCGGCGGTGCTGATCGCGGTTCCGTTCGTGCTGCCGCTCGTCGACGCCGCGCCCAACACCGTCAACCGGATCCTCGTCTGGGGCCTGTTCGGGATCGGCTTCGACATCCTGTTCGGCTACACCGGGCTGCTCTCGTTCGGCCAGTCGGCGTTCTACGGCACCGGCGGCTTCATCGCCGCGTACCTGCTGACGCGCGCCGGCTTCCCGTACGTCGTGCTCGCGCTCCTGATCGGAACGGTGGTCGCCGCCGCCGTCGGCTGGCTGATCGGCCTGCTCGCG
>DATJIM010000114.1:0-4695 GCA_035493195.1 Caldimonas sp. | reverse complement strand
AGGTTGCGGCCACGAAGCGAGAGGCGACGGAGCCGCCGCTATAATTTCCCGCTCTTCCTCGATAGCTCAGTTGGTAGAGCGCCGGACTGTTAATCCGTAGGTCCCTGGTTCGAGCCCAGGTCGGGGAGCCAAGCTTCACGTAGGCCCAGCGAGAGCAGCCGCTCTCCTGGGCCTCGTCGTTTCCTCAGAGGCCGACCTCCAGCGAGACGCGGAAGGTGCGCGGCTCGAGCGGGAACAGGTAGGCGTGGCCGAACTGATACGGGCTCTCGCGCCAGGCGCGGCGGTCGAGGACGTTGTCGATGCCGGCGCGCAGCGTCCAGGTCGCACCGCTGCCCGCGAGCTTCGCGTCGTAGCGCGCGCCGACGTCGAACTTGGTCACGCTCGGGATCTGCACGCTGTTGTCCGGGAGCACCTCGCGGCCGCTTTCGTAGCTGCCGGCCGCGAGCAGCCGCAGTCCGGTGACACCGGAGATCGCCACGTCGCCCTGCACCCGCGCGGAGAGCTCCGGAACGTTGGTCGGCTTCTTGCCGTCGAGCGACGCGTTGCCGGTGCCTTCGACTCGAGCGTGCAGCCACTGCGCACCGGCGCGCACGCCCCACGTCTCTGCGCGCCAGCCGACGCTGGCCTCGACGCCGCGGTGCCGCTGCTCGCCCACAAGGCCGCGCGTGCACTGCGTCTGCGTCACCGCATCGCACGTGCCGATGTCGTCGAAGCGCGGCTTGCGGATGTCGAATGCGGCCGCGCTCCATTCGGCGCGCAGCGCACCGCCCTTGATGCCAAGCTCGAGCTGCCGGCTCTCCGCGGCGGGCAGCGCCTGACCCGCGTTCGTGTAGCGCGGGATCGGCGGCGTCGCGGTCGCATCGAGCGGAACGACGGGGGCGACGTCGCTCTCGACCCCCTTGCCCCAGCTCGCGTAGACGAGCTGGCCGCGCGCAAGCTCCTGGCTGACCGCGACGAAGGGCGTCGTGAACGATTGGCTGAACGACGTCCCGTCCGAGCCGTCGGTCGGTGTCGCGCTGCGCGAGAGCTGCGTGTGGCGCGCACCGAGCCACAGCGTCGCGCCCGAGTTGCCGAACGCGATCGCGTCGCGCAGCGCGAGCTCGGTCGAGCGCTCGTCGCGGTTCGTGTTCGGCGTCGTCAGCGTCGGATCGGGAGGGACGACAAGCGTGCCCTCGATGTTGCCCGTGCCGACAAAGTTGAACGCTGATTGCTGGAAGCGGTTGCGCACGATCGTGCGCTGGATGCCGGCGCCGATCGTGTGCGCGAGCGCCCCGGTCGCGGCGTTGCCGTGCAGCGAGACGTCGATCGTGCTGCTGTCGCGGTGCTCGTTCTCGCTGCGGAAGTCCCACAGATCGAAGTTGCCGTTGGCGCAGAAGCGATCGGTGTATGTCGTGCCACCCGGTCCGGCGCTGCCCGGGCCGCATCCGAACGGGAACGCGATGCGATCGTCGGTGCGCAGCCGCTGCGCGAGGCCGTGGACGACGAGCCGCCAGTCGTCGTTCAGTTTCTGCGTGACCCGCAGCGACGCCGTCGTCGCATCGAAGACGACCGGCAGCGACCACGGCTGGTTGTTGAGGTTGAGCCGCGGGTCGGGCACCTGAGGCACCGCTTCGCCGAGCAGGCTGAAGCCAGGAACGCTCGGCTGCGACCGGTGGCTGCGCTCGACTTCTGCTTCGACGAGCGTCGTCTTGCCCGCGCGCCAGTCGCCGGCGAACGCGACGACGTTGCGGTTGCCGCGCGCGTCGTGCACCTGCGGATCGAGGTGCTCGGCGCCGGCGTTGACGCGAACGCCGAATTCGTTGTCGGCGCCGAAGCGCTGGCTCAGGTCGACGCTCGCGGCGACGCTGCCGCGCTCGCGCCATTCGACGAACGCCGAGCGCAGCGGTGCATCGAGCGGACGCTTGACGACGACGTCGACGAGGCCGCCCGGCGCGCTCGTGCCTGCCTGCATCCCGCTCAGGCCCTTGAGGACGTCGACGCGTGCCTTGTTTTCGAGCGGGATCGACGTCTCGGCGTTGATCGGCAATCCGTCGCGGCGATAGTTGAAGCGGTTGTCGATGACGAAGCCGCGCACGGTGAAGTAGTCGATGTAGCCCTCGGTGTCGTACGCCGAGTTGACCGCAGGGTCGAAGCGCACGAGGTCGGCGAGGCGGCGCGCGCCGGCGTCGCGCATCCTCTCGGCGTCGACCGTCGTCGCCTGCAGCGGCGCGCGCTCGAGCGGGACGTCGTCCCAGCCGGCGACGCTCGCTGCGACCGGCGCCTTGCCGGTGATCGTGACCCGCTGGAGAGCGGCCTGCTGCTGCGCGAGCGCGCCGGCGGAGGCGAAGCCGAGGAGGGCGGTGCTGCCCGCGGCGGCGAAGCGGCGGGCGAAATGGATCGATTTGGCCATCGTCGTGCATCGATGGCAGAGCTCTGGGCCGCTGTGCCGGCATGAAGCCACCGGCTCGGCTTGCTTCCCTGCGCGAGGATTACCTCAGTCAGGTTCGAAGGGACTCTCTCAGTCGAAGCCGCGGACCTGCGCGGCTCCAACACCCCCAGCGAGGCTGCGGTCGTGCCGCAGCGCTGTCGATTATGGCAGCGTGGGCGCGACGCCGAGCAGCTTGTGCAGCTTCGTGCTGGTCGTCGTGTACTGCAGCGGCTGCGCCCGGTCGGGCCAGACGCGCTCGCCGATCGCGAAGGCCGCGAGCGTCGCTTCGTGGAAACCGCAGACGATGAGCTTCTGCTTGCCCGGGTAGATCGTGACGTCGCCGACGGCGAAGATTCCCGGCGTCGACGTCTCGAAGCGCTGGGTATCGACGACGAGCTGTTTCTTCTCGAGCGCGAGGCCCCAGTCGGCGATCGGGCCGAGCTTCGGGCTCCAGCCGAGGAGGACGAAGAGCGCGTCGAGCGCCACGGTTCGCGTCGCACCGTCGCTGCAGAGAACGCCGAGCGCGGCGAGCCGGCCGTCGTCTTCGGCGATCGATTCCGGTTGGCCGGCGATGAACCCGACGCGACCGTCGGCGCGCAGCGCGCGCAGCCGCTCCAGCGCGGCCGCGTCGGCGTCGAGGTCGTCGCGGCGGTGGATCAGCGTGATGCTCGCCGGCGCCGATGCGCCCGCGTCGGCGGCGTCGATCGCCGCCATCACCGCGGCTTCGCCGCCGCCGACGATGACGATGCGCCGGCCCGCGTGCGCATGGAGCGTTCCGGCGTGCTCGAACAGCTGCGCGCCGCGGTGCCGGTCGAGGCCGTCGATCCGCAGCCGTCGCGGCTGGAACGCGCCGACGCCGCCCGCGATCACGACCGCCTTCGCGACGAAGCGCGTCCCGGTCGAGGTCGCGACGTCGAAGCGGCCGTCGTCGCGCGCGTGCAGCGCGCTCACTTGCTGCTCGAGATGGAATCCGGTCGCGAACGGCTCGGTCTGGCGCAGCAGCCGCTCGGTCAGCTCGCGGCCCGTGCAAAGCGGCAGGCCCGGGATGTCGTAGATCGGCTTGTCGGCGTAGAGCTCGAAGCACTGGCCGCCCGGATGCGGCAGCGAGTCGACGACGTGCGCGCGGACCTCCTGCAGGCCGAGGTAGAACACCTGGAACAGCCCGACCGGGCCGGCGCCGACGACGACGGCGTCGGTCTCGATCGTCTCGACAGAGGCGCGCGCGGGGTCCGCCACGGCGTCGCCCTTGTGCCTCAGCGCTTCAGCTCGCCGAGCTTGCCCGTCTTGTCCTTCCACTCGTCGGCGTCGGGCAGCGCGGGCTTGCGGCGGGTGATTGCCGGCCAGCCTTTCGCGAGCTCGGCGTTGAGCGCGATCATGTGCTGCTGGTTGCCGGGGACGTCTTCTTCCGGGACGATCGCGTTGACCGGGCACTCGGGAATGCAGACCGCGCAGTCGATGCACTCGTCGGGGTCGATCGAGAGGAAGTTCGGGCCCTCACGGAAGCAATCGACCGGACAGACGTCGACGCAGTCGGTGTATTTGCAGCGGATGCACGATTCGAGGACGACGTGGGTCATGGTGACGGGGCTCGGGTCGCGCGCCGGGACCGGCGCGCCGCGGCGCGAAACAACGAAGTTTACGGTGCCGTGCGCGCTTCCTTGGCCATGAGCGATTCGGCCACGACACGAGCGGGGCGCGCGGCAGCGGCGATCGGCTCGGCACCAACGCCGACCGTGACGACCGTCGGCCGCCCCGAATGGAGCAGCGTCGCGTCGGCGAGGCTCGCGACGGTGTGCTCGGTGGCGAGCTCGTCGGGCCAGCCCGCGCGCGAGACGACGAGCGCGGGCGTCCCTGCCGGCCAGCCCGCCTCGACGAGCTTGCGGGCGAGCGCGGCGAGCTGCTTGCCCGCCATGTAGAAGACCTCGGTGTCGGCGTGGCGGCCGGCGCCGAGCGTGCCGTCCCGGCTCACCGCGGTCGTCAGCGCGACGCTGCGGCCACCGCCGCGGCGCGTCAGCGGCCGTCGCGTCGACGCTGCGGCGGCGAGCGCGGCGGTGACTCCGGGGACGACCTCGCACTCGATCCCCGCAGCGGCGAGGGCGGCGAGCTCTTCCTCGAGCCGGCCGAAGACGCTCGGATCGCCGCCCTTCAGGCGAACGACGCGCTTGCCGTCGGCGGCGTGCTTGACCAGCAGCGCATCGATCGTCTCCTGCGCCGTGTTCTCGCGGCCGCCGCGTGCGTGCGCGACACCGACGAAGCCGCGCTTGCCGACGTCGATCCAGCGCGCGCTC
>DATJIM010000113.1:0-19859 GCA_035493195.1 Caldimonas sp. | reverse complement strand
GATTTCGGCATCACCTGGCCGCTGGTGCGCAGCGTCGGCGAGGCGAAGGCGAAAGAGCTCCTGTTCCTGTCCGACGTCCTCGGCGCCGCGCAGGCACTCGAGCTCGGGCTCGTCAACCGCGTCGCGCCGGCGACCGACGTGCTGGCCGAGGCGCTCGCGATCGCGGCGCGTCTTGCGCACGGCCCGCGCACGGCGTACCGCTACATGAAGCAGAACATCGAGGCGGCGGCGATCGAGACGTACCAGCAGCTCCTCGATCGCGAGGCATTCAGCCAGTGCCGCACCGGCGGCACGGCCGACCACCGTGAAGGCGTCGCTGCCTTCGTGGCCAAGCGCGAGCCGCGGTTCACCGGAGTCTGACCGGGAGCTCGCGATGCTGCGCATCCGCCAGATCGTCTTCGTCGTCGGCGACCTCGCGGCGAGCTCGCGGCGGCTTGCCGAGCTGTTCGGGCTCGATTCGCCGTTTCGCGATCCGGGCGTCGCCGAGTTCGGCATCGACAACGCGGTGTTCGCGTTCGGCGACCAGTTCGTCGAGCTCGTCTCGCCGGTGCGGCCGGGCACGGCCGCGGGGCGGCACCTCGAGCGGCGCGGCGAGGGCGGCTACATGGTGATCGTGCAGACCGACGATTTCGACGGTGCGCGCGCGCGGCTGCGTGCGCTCGGCGTTCGCACCGTGTGGCAGAAGGACTTGCCGGACATCCGCGCGATGCACCTGCACCCGAAGGACATCGGCGGTGCGATCGTTTCGATCGACGCGCCGGTGCCGGCGTCGTCGTGGCGCTGGGGCGGCCCGTCTTGGCGCGTCCGGGAGGGAGCGCGCGGGCGCCAGCGCGTCGTCGGCGTCACCGTCGAGGCCGCCGACCCGCGGGCGATGGCGGCGCGCTGGGCCGAGGTGCTCGGGCGCGCGGCGCCGGTGCCGCACGCCGATGCGATGCGCGTTGCGCTCGACGACGGCGCGATCGACTTCGTCGGCGCGCGCGAGAGCGGCGAGGGCATCGCCGGCTTCATGCTTCGCGTGGCCGACGAGGCGGCGGTCCGCAGCGCAGTGCGCGTGCCGGCAACGGCGCCATCGCGCTCGATCGAGGCGTTCGGCGCACGCATCGCGCTCGAGCCGCTGTAGCGGCGCGGCGGCGGAATCGGCGGACGTGAAAAGGCCCGCACCCGAGACGGGAGCGGGCCCTGGGGGCAGCGGCGATCAGGCCGCGCGACGGGCGCGCTTGGTCGCGCGACGAACGCGCTTGGCGACCGGCTTCTTCACCGCCGGTTCGACCGCAGCGCCTTCGGCGCGGGCGCTCAGCGTGCTCGCCGCCTCGTCGATGCGGCTGGCGATCTCGAGCGACAGCTTCGCGGCCGGCATGTTGATGCGGCGGGCGGTCTCGACGACGAACATGTCCTTGGTCCACTCGGTCCGCTCGGCGATCGCTTCGAGGCCCTTGACCATCTGGCCGGAGACGAGCTCGATGCCACGGTCGTAGCCGTCGGCGATGCGCTCGACGCCTTCGCCGACGATCGTCGCGACGCGGCGCTCGGCGGCGACGATGCGCGCCTTGCTTTCTTCGCCGACGAGCGGCAGGCGCTCGACGAGCTTGGCGTAGCGGCTGCCGTTCGCGGCCAGGGCGCGCTCGGAGACGGTGCGATACGCAGCGACGAGGTTCTTCGCGGCGTTGCCGTAGTGACCGACGACGTCGGTGGCGATGGAGTTGAGGGTGGTGGTCATGGTGTTTCGTTGCGGGATGGTGTTGCGACGGAGTGCATCTTCTCCGCGAACCCTAGGGAGCGAAAACTAGCCGGCGTCCGAAATCTAGGTTGCCGCACCTAGGCACGGTCCATGTCGCTCCGAATCCACCGTCGCTCGTTGCACCTGCACGATGCGCGCGTCCTCGATCGATCTCTCGGTGCTGCTCGCGAGCATGGACAAGATTCCGGAGCCGGCGACGGCGCCCGATCTCGGGCGACGAACGGCGCGCGCATCGCGTCTCGCGCCGGCGCGGCGTTGTCGCAAAATGCGAGCGAACAACGAGCGCGCTGAGGGAGAGCCTCGATGATGAAGCGTCGTGCATTCGTGATCGCATCGGCACACGGCGGGCTGTTGCTGGCGCTGGCCTCGGCGAGCGGCGACAGCAGCGCCCAACGTCCCGCAAATCCGATCGCCGGGCCGCCGCGCCCCGGCGGAGTGTTCGGCCCCGGGCGGTTTCCCGGCGCTTCCGACGGCGTGAATCGAACGTTGCCGCCGGGCATGTTCACGGTGCGCAGCGTCAACGCACGCGAGAACATGGTGCAACTGGGCGATGCCGACGGGCGGACCGCCCGCGTCCTCGTCGATCCCGCTGTCTTCGACCTGAAGGAGCTTCAGGTCGGCGACGAAGTCCTGGTCGACTTCGTCGTGCGGTCGAGCGCCAACGATCCGTTGCGAGCTGCCGGCATCTGGGTGAAATAGCCCGCCGACATCGGTACCATTCCGGCGCCTGTCGGGGGAAGCACCATGCCGATCGCACGTACCCTACTCGCCGCACTCGCCCTGTGGGCCTTCGCGATCCCCGCCATCGCGCAGCAGATCGAAGTGCTCTGGCTCGGCCACTCGGCGTTCCGGATCACGAGCGTCACCGGCAAGGTGATCGTGATCGATCCGTTTCTCACCACCAATCCGCGCACGCCCGCGAAGTACAAGGATCTCGCGGCGCTCGGCAAGGTCGACCTGATCCTCGTCACCCACGGCCATCGCGACCACGTGTACGACGTGTCCGAGCTCGCCAAGCTGACGGGCGCGCGGGTGATCGCGAACTACGAGCTGGCCAAGAGTTTCGTGACGGCCGGCCTCCTCGAAGCGGCCAAGACACCGGCCGGACTGAACAAGGGCGGGATGACCGCGCCGTTCGGCCCCGGCATCAAGATCTACATGGTGCCGGCTTCGCACACCTCGTCGCTCGACATGATGGAGGACCACCCGGAGTGGAAGGGCCCGCGGCTGCTCGACGGCGGCTCGCCGGTCGGCTACGTGATCGAGTTCGAGAACGGGTTCCGGATCTACCACACGGGTGACACCGACGTGTTCGGCGACATGGCGCTGATCGGGCGTCGCTTCAAGCCCGATCTCGCGCTCGTGTGCATCGGCGGCTACTTCACGATGGACCCCGAGGCCGCTGCCTTCGCGTTGCGCGAGTACATCAAGCCCAAGCAGGTCATTCCGATGCACTACGGGACGTTTCCCGTCATCAACACCACCGCGGCCGAGCTGAAGGCCGCGCTCGGCAACTCGCCGATCAAGGTGATCGACGCGAAACCCGGCGAGCCGCTGCACTTCTAGCGCCGAAGCCCTACTCGGGGATGCCGGCCTTCGCGAGGCCCGCCGCGAAGCGCTTCTCGTCCTCGGGCTTCGCGAACGCGTACCAGAAGGTGACGCCCTTGATCGTCAGCGGGTCGTGGCCGGCGAAGCGGCCGCGGCGGTCGTTGGTCCGGATCGACTCGGCGATCCGCTCGGCGTCGGCGCGCTTGCCGGCGAGGCCGTACACCGCGATGAGCAGGCGCTGCGACCAGTAGTCGTCGGGATTGAGCTCGATCGCGCGCTGCAGCGACGCCGCCGCCTCGTCGAGACGATTGAGGCCGAACAGCGCGAGGCCGCGCTGGTAGGCGTAGCTCGACGGGAAGTGCGGGTTGAGCCGCATCGCCTTCTCGACCGCCTCGAGCGCTTCGGCAGGCCGGCCGGCGAACGAGAGCGCGTCCGCCAGCGCCACGTAGCCGTCGGCGTCGTTGGGGTCCATGGCGATCGCGCGCTGCGCCTCGGCGATGGCATCCGCGTGCTGGCGCGCATGGACGAGCATCGCGCTCGACACCTCGTGCGCGAGCGGCGTCGGGTCCTTCATCGCCTTGGCGAGGTAGCGCTCGGCGTCGGCCTGCGTGTCGCGCGACAGGTCGAGCGCCGGCCCCCAGTAGCGCGTGTAGATCTCCCAGTGGATGGCCGCGAGCGCCGCCCATGCGCGCGCGTAGGTCGGATCGATCTCGGTCGCCTTCTTGAAGTCGGCGATCGCCGCCTTGAACTCGTCGGGCGTCTGCTTCAGGTAGTGGCCCCAGCCCTTGAGCACCATGTCGTAGGCCTCGACGTTGCCGGTGCCGCGCCGCGTGACGCGCGCGCTCTCGTCCTGCGTGAGCTCGACCGAGAGCGCCTTCGCGACGTTGTGCGCGATCGTGTCCTGGAGCGTGAAGACGTTCTTGAGCTCGCCGTCGTAGCGGTCGGCCCACAGCTGCGCGCCCGACGTCGCGTCGATGAGCTGGGCGTTGACGCGGACGCTCTCGCCCTGCCTGCGCACGCTACCTTCTAGAACGTAGCGCGCGCCGAGCGCCTTGCCGATCTCGCGGACGTCGTGCGCCTTGCCCTTGTACTGGAACGTCGAGTTGCGCGCGATCACGATCAGGCCGCCGACCTTCGACAGGTCGGTGATGAGGTCCTCGCCATGCCGTCGGCGAAGTACGCCTTGTCGGCATCGCCGCTCATGTTGTCGAAGGGCAGCACCGCGATCGACGGCTTGCCGGCGGGTCGCGCAACGCTCGCCTGCGCGGGCACCGGCGAGGCCGCCGGAGCTGCTGGCACGGCGAGGTAGTGCCATGCCGCGAACGCGCCCGCGGCAAGAATCACGACGACCGTCGCGGCGATCGCCACTGCCGGCCGCCGCCGTACGCGCGGCGCTGGCGCCGGCGGCGCGTCGGGGTCGCGCACGGCGAAGGCACGCACGGGATCGCCGATGTTCTTCACGGCCTGCCTGCCGAGATCGTCGAACCGCGCGGCGATACGCGTCTTCACGACGCCGCGCACCGACTCGGAGACCACGATGCCGCCGGGCGCCGCGAGCGTCTGCAGCCGCGCCGCGATGTTCACGCCGTCGCCGTGCGCGTCGCCGTTTTCCGTCTCGATCACGTCGCCCAGGTGGACGCCGATGCGAA
This sequence comes from Caldimonas sp., assembly GCA_035493195.1. Lineage (GTDB taxonomy): Bacteria > Pseudomonadota > Gammaproteobacteria > Burkholderiales > Burkholderiaceae_C > Schlegelella_A. The sequence goes on along the minus strand of DATJIM010000113.1, from coordinate 14,924 downwards.
AGCGCAGGCGGCGATCCGCGGGAACGTCGCTCGACGCGGCCTCGAGCCGGCGCTGGATGGCGAGCGCCGCGGTCACCGCCCCCGCCGCCGCTTCGAAGATGGCGAGGACCGAGTCGCCCGGCATGTTGACGACGCGGCCGTGGTTGGACTCGACCTCGGACCGGAACGTCGCACGCGCCGCGTCGAGTGCGGCAACCGTCGCGCCTTCGTCGGCCTCCATGAGCCGCGAATAGCCCGCCGCATCCGCGAGGAGGATCGCAGCGAGATGCTGGCGCTGGGGCGCGTTCATGGAAGCGCATCGTATATGCCTGCCTGCCGGTCGATCGTGATGGCCGGCGCCTTCGCACGGGCGCTGGCCCCGCCGCTGCACGCATACTGGGTGCCTGCACGAAAGGCCGCGGTTGTTTCTCGACACGCTCTCGCTGACGCGGATTCCGCCGGACGACGAGGCGCTGCGCATGCCGGTGCGCGCCTTTCTCGAAGAGGCGCTCGTGGGCGTGCCGACGGAGGTGAGGGCGCGCTCGTGGAGCGGTTTCGACGCCGACTTCAGCCGCAGGCTCGGCGAGCGCGGCTGGATCGGCCTCACGTTGCCGATCGAGCACGGCGGCGGCGGGCGCAGCGTGTTCGCGCGCTTCGTGCTGGTCGAGGAGCTGCTGCGCGCCGGCGCGCCGGTGGCGGCGCACTGGATCGCCGACCGGCAGAGCGCGCCGCAGATCCTGCGCTTCGGCACGATCGAGCAGGCGCGGCGCTTCGTGCCGGGCGTCTGCCGCGGCGAAATCTTTTTCTGCATCGGCATGAGCGAGCCGAACTCGGGCTCGGACCTCGCGAGCGTGCGGACGCGCGCGACGCGCACCGCGAGCGGCTGGCGCCTCGACGGCCAGAAGATCTGGACCACGAACGCGCACCGCACGCACTTCATGCTCGCGCTCGCGCGCACTTCAGGAGACGCCAGCAGCCGGCACGCCGGCCTCTCGCAGTTCATCGTCGACCTCACCCTGCCGGGCATCACCATCCGCCCGATCGCCGATCTCAACGGCGAGGCCGATTTCTGCGAGGTCTTCTTCGACGGCGTCGAGCTCGGCGCCGAGGCGCTCCTCGGCGAGGAAGGCGACGGCTGGAAGCAGGTGACCTCCGAGCTCGCCTACGAGCGCTCGGGCCCCGAACGCATCTACGCGAGCCTGATCCTGCTCGACGAATGGCTCGCCTGGCTGCGGGCGCTCGACCGGCCTTCGGAGAGCTCGCTGGCCTTGGCCGGCCGCATCCTCGCCGTGATGAGCGTGCTGCGCAGTCTCTCGATCGCCGTCACGGCGCAGCTCGACGCCGGCACGAGCCCGCTCGTCGAGTCCGCCCTCGTCAAGGACCTCGGCACGACGCTCGAGCAGTTCATCCCGGAGGCGATCGCCGATGCGCTCGGCGAGGATCCCGACACGCCGTTGCCCGAGAGCCTTGGCCGCACGCTGCGCCACGTCGCGCAGATCGCGCCCGCGTTCTCGCTGCGCGGCGGCACGCGCGAGGTGCTGCGCGGCATGATCGCCCGCGGCCTCGGCTTGCGCTGACGAGTAAACCGACGATGCAAGACGAGCTCGCCGCCGCCTTCGACAGCTGGCTCGCGGCTGTCTGCCCGCCTGCCGTGGTGCGCGCGATCGATGCCGGCGGCTCGTCGGCGACGCTCTGGCGCGAGATCGAGTCTTCGGGCTACCTCGACGCGCTCGTGCCCGAGGCGCAGGGCGGCGCCGGCCTCACGCTCGCCGCCGTGCGGCCGCTGGTGCAGGCGTGCGGCACGCATGCGGTGCCGGTGCCGTTCGTCGAGACGATGGTCGCGCGCGCGGAGCTGGCGCGCGCCGGGCACGAGCGCGCGGACGGACCGCTCGCGCTCGCCGCGCTCGACGACGCGACGCTGCCCGCCGCCGCGCGCGCGACCTGGATCGCCGCCACCACGTCGGCACTGATCGCCGGCGCTGCCGAGCGCGTGCTCGAGCTCGCGTCGACGTACGCGCAGCAGCGCGTGCAGTTCGGCCGCCCGATCGGCAGCTTCCAGGCGGTGCAGCACCGCCTCGCGGTGATGGCCGAGCAGACGTGCACCGCGCGCATGGCAGCACAGCTCGCGTTCGCGGTGCCGGCGCCGCGGCCCGATCGCACCCTCGCGGCGATCGCCAAGTGCGTCGCCGGCGAGGCTGCCGCGATCGTCGCCGCCGGTGGCCACGCGGTCCACGGCGCGATCGGCATCACCGCGGCCTACGATCTCCAGCTCTGCACGCGGCGCCTGCTCGCCTGGCGCACCCAAGGCGGCTCGCCGACCTATTGGGCACGCGAGGTCGGCACGGCGTGGTGGCGCAGCGGCGAGACCCGAGCCCTCGACTTCGCGCTCGCACGGCTCGCCGACGCGCAAGGCTGACGCGCCAAGAAAGGACAAGCATGGATCCGTTCCTGCAGATCGACCGTGACGGCGCGGTGTGGACCGTGACGATGAGCGCCGCGCAGACGCGCAACGCCCTCACCGGCAACAGCGCGGTCGACGAGTTCGTCGCGCTCTGCGACGCGGTGGCGCGCGACGACTCGGTGCGCGTCGTCATCGTGACCGGCGCCGACCCGGCGTTCTCGTCGGGCGGCAACGTCAAGGACATGCGCCGCTTCTTCGACGAAGCGGCCACGCCGGCGGCGATCCGCGCCGAGTACCGCCACGGCATCCAGCGCCTCACGCGCAGCCTGTACCACCTCGAGGTTCCCGCGATCGCCGCCGTCAACGGCGCGGCCATCGGCGCCGGCTGCGACTTGGCCTGCATGTGCGACATCCGCATCGCCTCGGAGCGTGCGAGCTTCGCCGAGAGCTTCATCAAGGTCGGCATCGTGCCGGGCGACGGCGGCGCCTGGCTGCTGCCGCGCGTGGTCGGCATGTCGCGCGCGCTCGAGATGTCGTTCACCGGCGATGCGCTCGGCGCAACCGAGGCGCTGGAATGCGGCCTGGTGTCGCGCGTCGTGCCACATGCCGAATTGCTGGCGGAGGCGCGGAGACTCGCTTCGCGCATCGCCGCCAACCCCGGGCCGACCTTGCGCCTCACCAAGCGCCTGCTGCGCGAAGGCCAGCAGCTCGGGCTCGAGAGCCTGCTCGATCTCTCGGCCGCAGCGCAGGCGATCGCGCACAAGACCGCCGAGCACCGCGAGGCGGTCACCGCGTTCATCGAGAAGCGAGCGCCGGATTTCGAGCGCGTCCGGGCGGCTCGATGAGCCGCGCCGGATCGGCGCTGCAGGCCTGTCGCCCGACGATTCGCTCGGCGCGCGCTATTCGCGCTTGAGCTTCCACGAGAACGTGTACCCGGGCGGCGCATTGCTGCCCTGGACCACGGTCGCGTTTTCGGTCACCGTGCCCGATGCGGCACCGCCGGGGCTGCTCGTATCGCCGAGCCAGATGCCGCCGGCACCCGCCTCGATCGAGCCGCCGTTGCAGTTGTACGTGCCGGCCCATACCGTGATGCCCTGGACCCTGTAGGTCGGCGGGTTCTGGGTGAAGTCGATCACCAGCTGGCCTTCGGTCGGCTGGATGCTTTGCGACACCGGCGTGACGACGCAGCCGGTCGACGCGTCGGCCGTGAAGCTCACGGTGCCGCTCGGCAGGTACACGCCCTGCGCGTCGGTCGAGCGGGTGTCGTCGAAGTCGTACGAGACTTCGGCGTGCATCGTGTAGGGGCCGAATCTCGAGTCGGCGCTGCCGCTGAAGCTGCCGCCGCACGGCACGGTCGACGCCTCCACCTTGAGCTTGCCCGTCACCATCTGCGACAAGGGCACGCTGTGGTTCGACAGCACGAGCACGATCTCGTGCAGCTTCTCTTCCGGCTTGTCGAGGCAGAACTTGACCTCGGTGCGGCCGGTGTAGTCGTTCTTCTGCCAGCTCTGCCCCTCGATCTCGACCAGCCCGTCGATGTCGAGGCCGTCCTTCGAGATCTCGTCGAGCGTGAAGACGACCTTCTTGATCTGGTCGCTCGTCACCCGGTACCGGTAGTACGACGCGCGCAACGCGGCGATGTCGACCGCCGGGGTGAGCGTCACCTTCTGCGACAGCGGCTTGTCGTCGTCGAGCTTCGGCGTCGCGTTGTCGGGAAACTTGGGGTCGAAGGCGACGTAGCGCTTGCCCTGGTCGAGCGCGCCGGGGAGGTCGGTGTTGTAGTTCTCGATCGCGAACAGGCGGAAGTTGCTCGTGAAGTCGAACACCGTCCCCAGCGTCCGGTTCGCCGCATCGAACCCGCTGACGCCGCGCAGGTTGGCCCACGACTGCTGGATGATCGCGTCGCCGCCGGTCTTCTGCTGCATGAAGAACGGGAAGATGTACGACGCGTACATGCTCAGCCCGGCGCCGGACAGATGCAGCGACGACCGAAGCTTCTGGAATTGCTGCGTGAACCTCGGATGGACCGCGACATCGGTCGTTTCGCGCGCGAAGTCCGTCTCGGCCCACACGGCCGACGCCTCGGTGTACCAGTACTCGCTGCTGCCGTTGGCGCCCGCGGTGAAGGCAATTTTCTGGTTGTAGGCGTCCTGCAGTGCATGGAAGAACTCGTGCACAACGTCGGACTTGAATTCGGCGTCGTACAGGCGGCCGCGATTCATCACCAGGAACCCGCTCGACGTGTTGTTGGCGAACGGCGGACTCGAGAGCTCGTAGGCGAGCACGCTCGGGTCCGCGAGCTTCTGGCCGCCGGCGCCGCGCTTGAACACCTGGCCGTCGCCGACGAGATAGAAGTCGATGTCGGAGTCGCCGCCTTCGTCGGGCCCACCCGCGTCGGGAACCGGTGATCCCATCAGCTTGGTCATGTCCTTCCAGATGCCTTCGATCAGGGCGACCGCCTTGGCGAGGTCGACGTCGTCGGCCGCCGGGTCGCTGCTGCACTGGATCCAGACCTGGAACGGCGCCTTCAGGCTCGCCTCCGATCGCCAGTTGGTCGCAGTCGCGACGGTGCCCTCGGGGCAAGCAGAGCCGGTGGTCCCGGGTGTCGCGGGGCGCGCGCCCTGTGCGGTCGCGCGGCCGCTCTGGTTGAAGATGCTCGCGGCGTGCGCCGGCCGCACGAGGAACGGGCGCAGCAGATCCTGCGTCGCGGCCGGCAGGCTCGGATCGGCGGCGTCGACGAAGAGGCCGCGATCCTCGGCGATCGGCCCCGCGCTTTGATACTCCGCCGGCAGCCGTGGGTCGCCGAACAGCGCGTACGCGCGATAGACGAGCGAGGTCGGGTAGTCGATCTGCCCGGCTTGCAGCGCTTGCGCGATCAACTCCTGCGCGCCAGGCACCGCGGCACCGACGGTCACCGTCGCCGTCATCGCGACGCTGCTCGATCCGCTCTGCGCGAGAACGCGCACCGTCGACGCCTGGAGCTGAGCGTCGGGGTCGACCTGGATCTCGAGGATGCCTGCGCTTCGCGTCGCCGGAACGGTCATCGCGGCGGCGTGCAACCCCGCCGGCGGCGAATCGAGCGTCACCGCGACGTCGTCGGTGAAGCCCGGTTGTCGCGTGACGTTGACGAGCAACGTCGCGCTCGATCCCTGCGGGATATCGATCGCGTCGGCCTCCAGTGCGACCGCGTACGGCGGCGGTGTCGAGCCACCACCGCCCGCGTCGCCGCCACCACTGCCACCACCGCACGATGCGAGCACGCATGTGCAGAGCACTGCCAACAGGATCCTCATGGTCGCCTCCACTGCGCGATGTCGTCGATCGCGAGCAGCCACCGTAGCGACGCAGGCGTTACGGAATGGGTACGGATCGGCCGAATCGAGCGGCGACGTCCCCCGCTTTCAGGGGAAGGTGCGGCGTCGACGTGGGCATTGAAACTTTTCGCTGCGAGCAGGCATTGACCGTCGGGCCTTCTCGAGGTTCGAGAGGCGTCGTCACCGAGCCCATGCACGACCCGAGCGGCGGCAACCTCAAGCAGACCGCGCAGCTCTACGTGCTGGTGCCGATGTTCGGAACCGACGTGGACCCGACCGATGCGATGCCGTGCCCGAACGGAGGACGACCGGCCGAGCTGTGCGGCGTCGCGCTCGGCAACGCGCTGCTCGCGCTCTTCGGCCACATCCCCGAGGCCTGGCGGGCGACGCCGAGCGCGAAGACGCAGTGCCCCGACCCGAACCAAGCTATCAGCAGGAGCTGACCTTCAGCGCCGCAAGCGCGAACGGCAGCAGTCAGTCTGTTGCTGACCTTCAGAGGCGGCCAGTCTGGCGTGACGCCTCTTTTTGGCCGGCCGCGTTGCAGATCACTCGGGCCGAGCTAGACCTTGTTCGCCTACACGGACGCCCTCGCCGCAAGAATGGCCTGCTGCGCAGCTCCGTTGGTGAGCTTCGTGTACGCCGGCAGCATGTCCGAGGTGGCGAGCTCGAGCATGACGCGGTTCTCAATCCAAAACTCGTAGAGCTCGAACAGTCGCACTTTGGGCGACGGGCCGCGCCAGAAATTGCGGGTACGCCAACCTTCGCGAACACCAATGGCCTCAATCGTGGCTCGGTCGACTTTGACCGACACCAAGGCATGAAAGGCAACCGAAGCTGGAACTTCGATGAGCACGACGCGGCCCTGCTCATCGTCGCACTCACCGGGCGCCAGCGCCGTGCGTTCTGGGTAAACCTCGAAACCCGTGCCATGTTCATCATCGGCATAGGCGACCCATGCGCCCGGAATTGGGCCGACAAACGGTCCTACATAACCACCAAGCAACTCTCCCAGCACGCGGGCAACGTGCTCGGGGTCACGGGCAGGAATTGAGACGTGATGGATCATGAAAGGCTCCGTGGAAATTAGTCAGTTGACCTGACGAGTATGATCAGTCAAACTGACTAACATGTCAACCCCCGCTCGTACATCGGACCGCAGCGCGACCCTTGGCGCGATGTTCCGTCTCATCCATTCCGCCTTGGTCCAGGAATACACCGGCTGGCTTGCCAGTTCCAACTACCCGGACGTCAAACCGGCTCACGCCGCGGTGCTCCAACCGCTCTGGCAGAACCCTGATGGTGAGCGTCTCACTACATTGGCCGATACCGCGAGCATCACCAAGCAGTCAGCAGGCGCGCTGGTGGATCATCTCGAGCAGAGGGGCTATGTCGAGCGAATCCCAGATCCGGACGATCGCAGGGCAACACGCATACGCCTAACGGCACGCGGGCGCAGCTATGGGCGAGACGTGCGCAGCTTCGGGCGCGGGCTCGAAGACCGTCTCGCAGGTCGTGTTGGCGAGCGCAGGCTGAAGGAATTGCGCGCGACGCTCGATCTCTTGTTGGAGTCGTTGCGTAACGATAGGTAGGCCAGGGGCCGGTCGCCCGTCTGCTTCTGGCCGACTGCAGTTGTTGGGTTAGCGAACGACGCCAGAAGCGGGATCGATTGCGAATGAAGTGCTTGGTGTTCCTGACGGTTCCAGTCTCGCAAGTATCGAGCTGGGCCGTTCGTCCCATAATCGATCGCACAAGCCTGTGGGCCTAGAGGCACCGCACGGCGTTCGAGAGAGAGGCCTCCGATGACGATCTCCGCGAAACTCCTTCGCTGGCTGGTGCTCGCGCTCATCGCGCTTTGCGGCACCGCAAGTGCGCAGACGGTGATCAAGGTCGGGCTCACCCTGCCCAAGGGCCTGAAGGGCGCAGCGCCGCTGACAGGTGCCTTCGAGGTCTTCAAGGAGGAGGTCGAGAAGAACTCCGCTGGAGCCTTGCGGGTCGACCTCGTCTACGGCGCGTCGCTCGGCAACGAGTTCGAGCGCCTGAACCAGGTGCGGCGTGGCGTGATCCAGATGTGCGACTGCAACGAAGCGACGATCGCGACGGTCTACAAGGACATCCAGGTCTTTTCGATGCCGTTCCTGTTTCCCACGGAGGCGGTGGCGCTGGAGACGCTCGACGGCCCGCTCGGCACGCGCGCGGCGAACCAGATCCGCGAGCGCACTGGCATCCGGCTGCTCGGCTGGCTCGAGCACGGCGGCTTCAAGCACTACAGCGGTAATGCGCCGTTGCTCAAGCCTGAGGACATGAAGGGCCGCAAGATGCGCGTGCAGGGGCCGATCTTCGCGATCCCGGTGCAGGCGATGGGCGGCTCGGCAGTGGCGATTCCGTTCCCCGAGCTCTACACGTCGCTGAAGACCGGCGTCGTCGATGGCCAGGACAACGCGGTCTGGGCCTTCAACGTGGCCAAGCTCTACGAGGTGCAGAAGCACCTCACGCTGAGCGGCCACATTTACGCGTTCGGTCCGATGAGCATCAACGATGCGTTCTTCTCCGGGCTGACTCCGGCGCTACAGAAGGTGGTCACGGACGCGGCGAAGAAGGGTGTCGAGTTCAACCGCGCCGCGTCGCGCCAGAACGAGGCCCAGGAGCTCGAGTTCGCGAAGGCCAACGGCGTCAATGTCGTCGTGTTGTCGCCGGAGGCGAAGACGGCGTTCTTCAACGCCACGCAGCCCAAGGCGATCGAGTGGCTGAACCAGAACATTGACACGCCGGCACTGGTCCAGGAAGTGATCGCCGCGGTTCGCTCACGCGGCAAGTGACGCCGCGACGATGCGGCGCCTGGAAAAGCTGGTCGACGCGTTCGGGGCCCTGTGCCTCGGCCTCCTGCTCGCGCTGATGGTGGCGCAGGTGGTGATGCGCTATTTCTTTCGCTACACGCCGTTCTTCGCCGAGGAGATCGGCCGCTATCTTCTGGTCTGGTCGGCGCTTGCCGGCACCGCGCTGGCGGTGCGGCAGCGCGGCCACATCCGCATCGATGTCGTGCTCGCAGCTCTGCCCGAGGGTGCGCGGCGATGGTGGATTGCCGCGCTCGATGTCTGGTGCCTGCTGCTGTTCGTAGCCATCGCCGTCAGCGGCGCCGAGATGGCTTGGTTCGCGCGCAACCAGACGAGCCAGGGGATGCAGCTTCCCCTCGTGTGGCCCTACGCCGGCGTGCCGATCTTCTTCGTGCTGGCGGCGCTCTTCGCCGTCGCCAACCTGCTGCCGCAGCGACCGGCCGACGAAACGACGCCGACCCGATGAGCCTGACGCTGGCGATCTTCATGGCCAGCTTCCTGGGCCTGATGCTGCTCGGCCTGCCGGTCGCCTGGGCGATGGCCTCGGCGTCGCTGATCTGGATCGGCGTCACGGGCCAGTGGAGCTTCCTGTCGTTCCTGCCCGAGCGCATCTTCCAGGGCATGAACGTCTTCGTGTTGATGGCGCTGCCGCTGTTCCTGCTGGCGGGCGAGCTGATCAACGAGGGCGGCATCACGAAGCGCCTCGTGACCCTGGCCAACCTGGCCTTCGGCTGGATGCGCGGCGGCCTGGCCCAGGTGGCCATCGGCACCTCGATCCTGTTCTCGGGCATCACCAGCATCGCGCTCGGCGACATTGCCGCGCTCGGCAAGGTCTTCGTGCCGACCATGGTCGCGCAGGGCTACACACCCGCCTACGCGGGCGCCGTGATCGCCGCGTCGTCGATCATCGGGCCGATGATCCCGCCGTCGCTGATCGTCGTGCTGTACGGCTCGTTGACGGGCGTTTCGATCGGCGCGCTGTTCGCCGCCTGCATCATGCCGGGGCTGCTGATCGGGCTGGTGCAGATGATCCTGGTGGCGACCCAGGCGCGACGGCACGGCTTTCCGCGCGTCGAGGCCGAGCGCACGCCGGCGGCGTTCGTGCGCGCCACCGGCGGCGCAGCGGTGCCGTTGATGATCCCGGTGATCATCCTCGCCGGCATTCTCGGTGGCCTCATGACGCCGACCGAAGCCGGCGCGGCAGCCGCGTTCTATGCCTTCGTGCTGGCGACGATGGTCTATCGCACGATCGCACCGCGCGCGCTCGCACCGATCTTCTCGCGCTCGATGCTGTTCTCGGCGCAGCTTTTGATCATCGTCGGCTGCGGCGCGATGTTTTCGTGGGTGATGGGCATGGAGAACGTGCCCGGCATGCTGCAGGGCGCCATCGAGCGCTGGAAGATGACGCCCGGCGACACGATGTTCGCGTTCAACATCCTGCTGCTGATCGTCGGCATGTTCCTCGACGCACCCGCCGCGTTGATCCTGTTTGCGCCGATCCTCAGCACGGCGGCCACGTCGGCCGGCATCGATCCGGTTCATTTCGGCGCCGTGATGATCCTCAACCTGAACATCGGGCTGCTGACGCCTCCGGTCGGCTTCTGCCTGTTCGCCGCCGAGCGGATCGCCGGCTGCGGCATGCCGGCGCTCGTGCGCGCGATCACGCCGTTTCTCGGCGCCAATCTGATCGCGCTGGGGCTGCTCTCGGCGTTCCCGCCGATCGCCTTGTGGTTGCCGCGCGTGCTGGGGTTCTAGAGCGCTACTCGTTGCGCGCGTCGATCAGCATGCCGATCAGGATGCAGGACTCGGTGCCGCGGTTGGACCACGCGTGGTTGGTGCCGCGCTGCACGACCACGTCGCCAGCCCTCAGCAGATGCTCGCTGTCGTCGAGGATCAGGGTGACCTCGCCCTTCAGCACGATCACGTAGTCCACCGTCTCGGTGGCGTGCATGTAGGGATGGCGCGCCTTGTCGCCGCGCGCCAGCTTGCCGGCCGCGTTCATGGCGCCGAACGCCGCGTCGCGGTCGACCTTGCGCAGCGCTTCGGGGTCTTCGGGCTGCAGCTCGAGCGCGATGCATTGCGTGCCCAGACGCGGCGGCATCAGGTTGATCGCATGCGCATAGGCATCGGCGTTGCCGGCGATGCTGGCTGGCGTCGACGTGGTGTCCCAGATACCCGTCATCGTCGCGCCAGGCCGCGCCTCGGTGGCGAGCACTGTGGACGGCGGCCCATCGAAGATGACAACCGACTTGCCGTTGGCATCGTGCCCGGTGACCAGACGTCTGAACTGCTTCGCCATCGCGCGGAGCTCCCGCATGAAATGCCGCGAGGGTGCCCGAGACGGTTCCCTCGCATACTGGTGTTTCTACGAGGCCGCGTCGCAGTTCGCTCAGTCCGCTCCGCGGGAGCGGACGCGAAGAGAGGTGCGGCACGTAACGCGTGACGCCTCCGAAAAGGATTACCGTCACGACCATGGAGACCCAACTCTCCAACCCAGTGCCCGAGGATCCTGGCGTACTGACGGGTGCCGAGATGAGGTGCGTCGTGGAGCCGGCTGGGAAACAGGAAGTCCTCCGGCTTCAGCCCTGCGAGCCTGATCCATGCCGAACCGGGCGCTGCGTCTTGTGCTGGACTGGATGGTGCGCGCCGCCACTTGGTCGCCGTGGCACAGATCCCGTACCCTGAGGCTGACCAGATCGCATCCGCGCAGCTTGCTGTCGATGCCAAGGTTGACGAGCGCCAATTCGCGAACCCGACCCTCCAAGACCGGAAGAATCGGGCAGATCGCTGAACTGTCAACCTTGCGTCGGGCACACGCCCTGGGGATCAGCTGGGCCTGCGCTGCTTCGCTTGAGGTACGCTCAAGCTTCGTCGGCTGCGCGCGGACCGACCCGTATTCGATGCCGGCATGAACATCTCTCCCAACGCCTGTGCGCGGTCGCCGCACGCCAGCGAGCCGTGAGAGTCCTGGTCGTCGAGGACGACAGCGTGCTGGCCGCGGCGCTGGTGCGCGCGCTAACCCAGGCCGCGTATGCGGTCGACCTGGCGGGCGATGGTGAAGCGGCCCAAACCGCGCTCGCCGCTGCAGCGTACGGCCTGGTGGTGCTCGATCTTGCACTGCCCAATGTCGACGGCCTGGCGGTGCTGCGCCGCTTGCGCGAGCGCCGGTCGACAGTTCCGGTGCTGGTATTGACGGCCCGCGACACGCTCGAAGAACGTGTCGAAGGGCTCGACGCGGGCGCCGACGACTACATGACCAAGCCCTTCGACCTGCCGGAGTTTGAAGCCCGCGTGCGTGCGCTGATCCGCCGCGGACAACTCAACGCGGGGGTCGAGCTAACCCACGGCCGCCTGCGGCTGGACACGGCCGCGCGTCGACTGTTCCATGACGACGTGCCGGTGGACATGTCGGCGCGCGAGTTTGCCTTGACCGAAATCCTGCTCGCGCGCCAAGGTCGAGTGGTCAGCAAGGAGCAGATGATCGACCAGATGTTCGGCTTCGGCGACGAGGTCGGCGCGAACGCAATCGAGGTATGCATGCATCGAGTGCGACGCAAGCTGGAGCCGCTGGGCATCGAGATCCGCACCGTGCGCGGCATGGGCTACCTGCTCGACCGCTTCGATGATCGGACGTAGATGAGCGGCCCCAGCCGCAGCCTGCGGCGCAAGCTGCTTCGCTGGCTGCTGATCCCCTTGACGGTGCTGTTCGTGGTCGATGCCACGGGCAGCTGGTTGGTGGCCAGCCGCCTGTCGCGCGGTGTGCAGGACGGCGAGTTGGTGGAAATCGCGCGCGAACTGGCTCTGCACGTGAAGCTGGTGGACGGCGAACCGCGCTTCGATCTGGAAAGCGACGCCGAACGCACGCTTTTGCTGGACCAGGCCGATCAACTGCGCTATTCCGTGACCGGCGCCGATGGCCGGCATCTGGCCGGGGACGCGACGTTGCCGCGGCCGCGCGGCGGCGCGCCAGTTGACCCGTACGACGCCATCGTCAGCGGCCAGCCCGTGCGCATCGTCGAGCTGCCCGTCATGGCAGGCGGTTGGCCGGCACTAGTGCAGGTGGCCTCGACACTGAACAAGCAAACGGCGCTGGCGGGGCAGATCATCGTCGACGTGATCCTGCCGCAATTGCTTCTGATCCTGGTCGCCGGGTTGCTGGTGTGGTTCGGTGTCGCCCACGGCCTGGCGCCACTGGAGCGGCTGCAGCAAGCGGTCGCCGCACGTTCGCACCGCGACCTCAGCCCGATTGCTGCGGCCGACATACCGGCCGAAGTCGACCCGCTGCTGGCGTCGGTGAACGACCTAATGTCACGGCTGGACACGGTGCTGGGCCAGCAGGCCCGCTTCATTGCCGATGCCGCGCATCAGTTGCGCACTCCGGTGGCCGGGCTGAAGGCGCACATCGAGCTGGCGCTGCGCGAGGACGACGCCGCGCAACAGCGCCAGTCGCTGGCGCAGCTGTACATCGGCGTCGAGCGCCTGTCGCGCCTGGTGGCGCAATTGCTGACGCTGGCACGCAATGAATCCGGCAGCGCGCGCGCGTTCGAACCGGCGAACGTCGATCTGGCGCGGCTAGCCTTCGACATCACCATGGACTGCGTGCCGCACGCCTACCGCCGCGGCATCGATCTGGGTTTCGAAGGCGCGCGCGATAACGTGCCGATTCGCGGCGATGCGCATCGCCTGGCCGAGCTGATCAACAACCTGCTCGACAACGCCATCCGCTACAGCCGCAACGGCGGGCGCGTGACGGTCGGCGTGAGCGCGCACCCCGAACCGCGCATATCGGTCAGCGACGACGGCCCGACGATCCCGCCGCCCGAGCGCGAACGGGTGTTCGAACGCTTTCACCGGGTGATCGGCACCGAGGTCGACGGCAGCGGCCTGGGGCTGGCGATCGTGCGCGAGATCGCCACGCTGCACGGCGCGAAGATCGCGCTCGACGACGATGTCGATGGCGTCGGCAACATCTTCAGCGTGTCGTTCCCGACGCCGATCGCCGCCGCCTTGTAAGCGTCCTGAAAGGGTGTCGTCAGCCGACGGCAAGGCATGCGATAGGCCGCGGTAAGCGCGCTTGCCTAAGCTGAAGGACTGCCTACAGCCAAAGACCTCAGCCCATGAGCGCCGTCCTGTCCGACCCCGACATGTGGACCGCGTTGTTCAAGATCGCGGTGATCAACGTCGTGTTGAGCGGTGACAACGCCGTGGTCATCGCGCTGGCTTGCCGCTCACTGGAGCCGAAGCAGCAGCGCAATGCGTTCCTCGTCGGCGCCGTCGGCATCATCGTGCTGCTGACCGCGCTGACCGCCGGTGCGGCTCTGTTGATGCAGCTGCCCTACATCCAGTGGATCGGCGGCGCGCTGTTGCTGTGGATCGGCGTCAAGCTGCTGCTGCCCGAGAGCGATGCCGACGAGGTCGGCGGCACCGCGAAGTTCTGGACTGCCGTGCGCACGATCATCGTCGCCGATCTGGTGATGAGCATCGACAACGTGCTGGGCATGGCCGGTGCGGCTCACGGTCACTTCGCGATGCTTTTCCTCGGACTGGCGATCACGATGCCGCTGATCCTGTTCGGCAGCGCGATGCTGATGCGCTTGATGCGGCGCTTCCCGGTGGTGATCACCATCGGCGCCGGCTTGCTCGGCTATGTTGCCGGTGACATGGTGGTGGGCGACCAGGTTGTGCGCGGCTGGGTCGAGACGACCGCGCCGAGCCTGGACGTCGTCGTGCCGATTCTCGGCGCGCTGATCGTCATCGCCATAGGCAAGCTGCTGGCGAGAAGACAGTCGCGCGACACTGCGCCCGAAGCTGCCACGGCGGCGAACCGGGCCGAAGTCGAAGCCCAGGCTGCATCGTGAGTCCCGAGGAGCCGCGATGAACGCAATACTCGTACCCGTCGAATCTTCTGCCAAAGCATCCGCGGCCGCGCAACGGGGGATCGCGCACTGCCTTCATTCGCTCGCCACGGTGCACCTACTGAACGTGCAGCGCCCGTTTCCGCGCCATATATCACGCTTCTTTTCGAACCAGGAATTGCAGCGGTTCCATCAGGAGGCCGGCATGTCGGTGCTTGCACCGGCGATTCGCGCGCTCGACGCCGCGGGGGTTCCGCATTTTGATCATGTGGTCGTCGGCCAACCCGCGCGAGCCATCGTCGAGTTCGCCGCCCGCAAGCACTGCGACGACATCCTGCTCGACGAGGCACCAGGCGGGTTCATGTCGATCTTGCACGCGTCGCTGAGCAGTCAGGTTCGCCACCTGATGCGCGCGGCGGCGGCGGCGGCGGCCGCAGGACCAACCGGCACCCGCTGAACGACGGCATGTGCGTCGCGGTCGTCGCGGCGGAGATCGATTCGCGAGCGGCCTCCAGAATCGTGCATGCTTCAGTGATCTGGGGGA
>DATJIM010000112.1:0-3690 GCA_035493195.1 Caldimonas sp. | reverse complement strand
TGCAGCTGCATGACGAGCCGCCAATGATCGCCCTGGTGGATCGCGTCGACCAGCGTCGCGTCGATGCGGTTCTCGGTCGGCAGGGCTGTGGCGTCCGCCGCGACATGGAGCGCCTCCGGGCGGACGCACAGGATCGCGTCGCCGCCGTTCGGCGCGCCCGCCGAGCGCGCGCGCAGCAGCGCGCCGCGCGGCGTCCGCAGGCAGCCGCGCTCGCCGTCGCGGCGGCGCTTTTCGGCGTCGCGCTCGGCGCGTCGGCGCAGCACGACCTCACCATCGTCTCGTGGGGCGGCGCCTACCAGGACGGCCAGAAGGAGGTCTTCTTCAAGCCGTACAACGCGGCAGGCACCAAGCTGATCGATGAGTCGTGGGACGGCGGGATCGGCGTCCTGCGCACCAAGATCAAGGGCGGCAACAACAACTGGGACGTCGTCCAGGTCGAGGCCGACGAGCTCGAGATCGGCTGCGACGAGGGCCTCTACGAGCGCATGGACTTCGCCAAGATCGGCGGCCAGGGCCGCTACCTGCCGGGCACGACGCACCCGTGCGGCGTCGGCGCGATCATCTACAACCTCGTCCTCGCGTACGACGGCGACAAGCTGAAGACCGCGCCGACCAGCTGGGCCGACTTCTTCGACACCAAGAAATTCCCCGGCAAGCGCGCGATCCGCAACGGCGCCAAGTGGAACCTCGAGGTCGCGCTGATCGCCGACGGCGTTCCCGCAAAGGACGTCTACACGGTGCTGCGCTCTCCCGACGGCGTCGACCGTGCGTTTCGCAAGCTCGACACGATCAAGCCCGACCTCGTCTTCTGGAAGAGCGGAGCGCAGCCGCCGCAGATGCTCGCCGCCGGCGACGTCGTCATGACGACGGCGTACAACGGCCGCATCACCGCCGCCAACGAGAAGGACAAGAAGAACTTCAAGATGGTCTGGAAGGACACGCCCTGGACGATGGACAGCTGGGTGATCATGAAGGGGACGCCCAACAAGGCGGCCTCCGAGAAGCTGGTCGAGTACCTCGGCCGCCCCGAGAACCAGCAGAAGCTGCCGAAGTACGTGCGCTACGGCGTCACCGCCAAGGACGCCAACGTCGACTCGTCGCTGATGGACGAGCTGCCGACGAATCCGGCGATCCACAACCAGGCGTTCAAGGAGGATCCGAAGTTCTGGATCGACAACGGCGACAAGATCGCCGAGCGCTGGACACGGTGGGCCGGCACGAAGTAGCGAGCGCTCGGCGGCGCGCGGAGAGACGATGGCCGCCGGCCGCCGCGTCGCGCTGCTCGCGCCGCTGACCGGCTTCCTGCTGGTCTTCTTCGTCGCGCCGCTGGCGTGGCTGCTCTCGCTCGCGGTGCGCGAGGCCGAGGTGCCGCGCGCGCTGCCGCGCACGCTCGCCGCGCTCGCGACGTGGCAGCCCGACGAGCCGCTGCCCGAGGGCCTCTTTCCGGCGTTCGGCAAGGACCTCGTCGAGGGCCGCGAGGCGGGCACGCTCGCCGACGCGGCGCGCCGCCTCAACTACGAAGTCAACGGCGTTCGCAGCACGCTGATGCGCGCGGCGCGCGAGGCCGGCGGCGCCGACGCCGGCACGCCGCTCGACGCGCGCTTCTTCGCGCAGGTCGACCCCGCGCTCGCGAGCCCGGCGTTCTTCGCCGCGGTGCAGCGCGCGAAGGGACCGGTGTCGGCGTACTACCTGCTCGCCTCGGTCGACCTCGTCCGCGATGCGCAGGGCGGCATCGAGCGCGCACCGGAGGCCAATCGCATCTACATCGACGTGCTGCTGCGCACCGTCGGCATCAGCGCGACGGTGACCGTGCTCTGCCTGTTGCTCGGCTTTCCGGTCGCGCTGCTGCTGACGCAAGTGCGCGACCGCACCGCCGACTTGCTGATGGTCCTCGTCCTGCTGCCGTTCTGGACGTCGCTCCTCGTTCGCACCGCCGCGTGGGTGGTGCTGCTGCAGCGCGAGGGCATCGTCAACGGCGCCCTGATGAAGCTCGGCGTCATTGCCGAGCCGCTCACGCTCGTCTACAACCGCACCGGCGTGCTGATCGCGATGACGCACGTGCTGCTGCCGTTCATGGTCCTGCCGCTCTACAGCGTGCTGAAGGCGATCCCGCCGCATTACATGCGCGCGGCGACGAGCCTGGGCGCGCCGCCCCCGACCGCGTTCGTTCGCGTCTTCCTGCCGATCGCGGCGCCCGGAATCGCGGCCGGCTCGCTGATGGTCTTCATCCTCGCGCTCGGCTACTACATCACGCCGGCGCTCGTCGGCGGCGGCGCCGACCAGATGCTCTCGTACTTCGTCGCGACGTACACGACCGACACCGGCAACTGGGGGCTCGCCGCGGCGCTCGGCCTCCTGATGCTCGCGACGACGATCGTGCTCTACGCGGTCGCGCACCGCCTCTCGGGCGGCCGCGCCGTCGCAGTCGGCTAAGGCGCGATGGAGACGATGTCGGCCACGACCGCGCTCGCCGCCTCGTCGACGGCGCCCGCCGCGCGTTCGCGTCGCGCGTCGCCGTGGCGCCTCGCGTACTGGGCGTACTGCGCACTCGTGCTCGTCTTCCTGCTCGCGCCGATCGCGGCGGTCGTGCCGCTCTCGTTCTCGAGCGGATCGTTCCTCGCCTATCCGCTGCCGGGCTGGTCGCTGCGCTGGTACCACGAGGTGCTCGGCGGCGGCCGCTGGCTGCACGCACTCGGCGTCTCGCTGGTGGTCGGGTTGTCGGCGACCTCGCTCTCGGTGGTGCTCGGGACCCTCGCAGCGCTCGGCCTCGCGCGCCTGCGCGGTGCGTGGGCGGCAGTGCTGAAGACGATGATCCTCGCGCCGATGATCGTCCCGGTGATCCTGATCGCCGTCGGCGCGTACTTCTTCCTCGCGCCGCTGGCGCTGACGAGCACCTACACCGGGCTGATCCTCGCGCACACGGTGATCGCGGTGCCGTTCGTCGTCGTGCCGGTGCTGACCGCGCTCGAGCTGCTCGACCCGAGCCTCGCGCGCGCAGCGGCGTCGTGCGGCGCAACTCCGACGGTCGCGTTCTTTCGCGTCACGCTGCCGCAGATCGTGCCGGCGATGGCGTCGGGCGCGCTGTTCGCGTTCGCGGCGTCGTTCGACGACGTCGTGATCGCGCTGTTCGTCGCCGGCCCCGATCAGCGGACGCTGCCGCGCGAGATGTTCTCCGGGCTGCGCGACAGCATCACGCCGGCGCTGACCGCCGTGGCGACGATCATGATCGCGATATCGACCGGCCTGTTCCTCGCGATGCAGGCGGTGCAACGACGGGCACGGCGGCAGGCGCTGCAGCGCGACGGGTGAGGCGGCGGCCGTCGCCTAGACGCAGAGCTCGATCACGAACGGGCCGGCGCGGCCGAAGCTGCTCGTCATCAGATCGGCGCATTGCTCGAGCGTCGTCGCGCGCGCGCCCTCGACGCCCATCCCGTTCGCGATCCGCACCCAGTCGAGACTCGGGTCGCCGAGGTCGAGCATGCTCATCGCCGTCGCACCTGGCGCGGCGCCCACGGCCCGGTACTCGCCGATGAGGATGTTGTACTTGCCGTTGGCGAGGAGGATCGTCGTCACGGGCAGCCGTTCCCGCGCCTGCGTCCAGAGCGACTGCAGCGAGTACATCGCCGAGCCGTCCGCCTGCAGGCTGATCACGCGCCGCGCCCTGTCGGCGCCGATGGCGGCGCCGGTCGC
>DATJIM010000111.1:0-20708 GCA_035493195.1 Caldimonas sp. | reverse complement strand
GCCGTCGTCGGCGTCTGGTATCTCGTCGTCCAGCAGCTGATCTCGGGCCAGCAGGAGCGCAACAAGTTCCTAAGCGTGGAGATCGCCAAGCTCGATGTCCAGATCAAGGACATCGCCAGCCTGAAGGCCGAGATCGCGTCGCTGAAGGCGCGCCAGAAGGCGGTGGAGGACCTGCAGATCGACCGCAACGTTCCGGTCCACGTCCTCAACGAGCTGGTCAAGCAAGTCCCCGAAGGCATCTACATCACCGCGGTCAAGCAGGAAGGGCAGCTGCTCAACGTCGCCGGCATCGCGCAGACGCAGGAGCGCGTCTCCGAGCTGCTGCGCAACACCGCCTACAACTCCGAGTGGCTCGTCAAGCCCGAGCTGATCGAGAGCAAGGCGGCGACGATCCAGGCCGCGAACAAGGAGCAGAAGCGCCTGTTCGACTTCTCGGTCCGCCTGACCATCAAGCGACCGCAGGACGCGCCGGCATCGCAGGCCGCAGGCGTCGCGGCCGCGATTCCCGCCGCAGCGAGCGCGCCGGCGTCGGCTGCCGTCGTCGCCAAGAAGGCCTGATCCGCCATGGCCACCAAGAGCAAAACCGTCAACGTCGACCTCAACTCGGTCTTCGAGGGCGCTGCGTCGCAGTTCCGCGGCCTCAACCCGAACGAGCCCGGCCAGTGGCCGCTGCTGCCGAAGGCGCTGACCTTCCTCGGCGTTTCGTTTCTCGTCGTCGTCGCCGGCTGGTTCATCGTGCTCTCGTCGGAGCACGACTCGCTCGATACCGAGCGCAACAAGGAGCCAGCGCTCAAGAGCGACTACCGCAACAAGCTCGCGCAGGCGGTCAACCTCCCCGAGCTGCGCAAGCAGAAGCTCCAGGTCGAGGAGTACGTGACGCAGCTCGAGAAGCAGCTTCCCGGCAAGGCCGAGATGGACGCGCTGCTCTCCGACATCAACCAGGCGGGCCTCGGCCGCGGCCTGCAGTTCGAGCTCTTCCGGCCTGGCCAGGTCGTCATCAAGGACTACTACGCCGAGTTGCCGATCTCGATCCGCGTCTCGGGGCGGTACCACGACATCGGCTCGTTCGCCGCCGACATCGCCAACCTGTCGCGGATCGTCACGCTGCACAACGTCACCCTGGTGTCGGCCAAGGAGCTGACCGGCGTGCTCTCGATGGAGGCCACGGCGCGCACGTACCGCTACCTCGATCCCGCCGAGATCGAAGAGGTCCGCAAGACCGCAGTCAAGGCGAAGCCGGGGGCCAAGCCATGAGCACGATGATGTCGACGCGCTTGTGCGCGGCCGCGCTCATCGTCGGCTGCGGCGCATTGCTCGCCGGCTGCGCCGGCGACCAGGACGAGCTCACGCAGTGGATGGAGCAGCAGAAGCGCGAGGTGAAGCCGAACGTCGAGCCGCTCTCGCCGCCGAAGAAGTTCATTCCGCAGCCGTACGCGGCGCTCGGTGCGGTCGAGCCGTTCAGCACACAAAAGCTGACGGTCGCCCTCAAGCAGGAAGCGCGGCAGCCGAATTCCCTGCTCGCGGCCGAGATCAATCGTCGCAAGGAACCGCTCGAGGCGTACCCGGTGGACAGCATGACGATGGTCGGCAGCGTGATGAGGAACGGCCAGCAGTTCGCGCTGCTCCGGGTCGACAACCTGCTCTATCAGGTCAAGACCGGCGACTACCTCGGCCAGAACTACGGAAAGATCACCAAGATCTCCGAAACCGACGTGTCCTACCGCGAAATCGTGCAGGACGCCGCCGGCGAGTGGATCGAGCGCAGCAGCGCCCTCCAGCTGCAGGAGAAGGCGCGATGAAGAGGATTTGGGAGAAACCAATGACCAGCTGGCGCTCGCGATTCTTGGCACTTGCCGTCCTGGCAGGCTCGGTGCTCCCTGCGTTCGCGCAAAACGCGATCCAGTCGATCAATAGCTCGCAGCAGGCGGGCTCGGAGGTCATCCGGATCGAGATGACGGAACCGCTCGCGGCGATCCCCGCCGGCTTCACCGTGCAGGCGCCACCGCGGATCGCGATCGACCTGCCCGGAGTCACCAACGGGCTCGGCAAGTCGTCGGTCGAGATCAACCAGGGCAACCTCCGCTCGGTCAACATCGCGCAGTCGGGTGAGCGGACGCGCCTCGTCCTCAACCTGAAGTCGCCGGCCGGGTACCGTGCCCAGATCGACGGCAAGGTGCTCGTCGTCTCGCTCGACAACACGACGCCCGCGACGCTCGCGAGCTCGGGCGGCCAGACGACGCGCTTCGCCGAGAGCCTGAACCGCACCCAGCTGTCGTTGCGCGACATCGACTTCCGCCGCGGCTCCGACGGCGCCGGCCGCGTGATCGTTGAGCTGCCGAACAACCAGGTCGGCGTCGACATCCGGCAGCAGGGCCAGAGCCTCGTCGTCGAGTTCCTGCGCTCGAGCCTGCCCGACAACCTGCGCCGCCGTCTCGACGTCACCGATTTCGGAACGCCGGTCCAGAGCATCACGACGTCGCAGGCCGGCGACCGTGTCCGCATGCTCGTCGAGCCACGCGGCGCGTGGGAGCACAGCGCCTACCAGAGCGACAACCAGTTCGTCCTCGAGGTGCGCGCGCAGAAGGTCGACCCGAACAAGCTCGTTCAGGGCGCCGGCTACGCGGGCGAGAAGCTCTCGCTCAACTTCCAGAACATCGAGGTCCGGGCGCTGCTGCAGGTCATCGCCGACTTCACCAACTTCAACGTCGTCACCAGCGACACCGTCACCGGCAACGTCACGCTGCGGCTGAAAGACGTGCCGTGGGACCAGGCGCTCGACATCATCCTGCAGGCGAAGAACCTCGGCCTGCGCAAGTCGGGCAACGTGATCCTGATCGCGCCGAAGGACGAGCTCAACGCCAAGGAGAAGCTCGAGCTCGAGGCGAAGAAGCAGATCGCCGAGCTCGAGCCCCTGCGCACGCAGGCGTTCCAGCTCAACTATGCGAAGGTGCAGGACATCGCGAACGGGCTCACCGGTTCGTCGACCGGCAGCGGCGGCGGGTCCGGCAACTCGACGCGGATCCTGTCGCAGCGCGGCGCGGTCGTCTTCGAGACGCGCACCAACCAGCTCTTCGTCACCGACATTCCGTCGAAGCTCGAGGAGGTGCAGTCGCTGATCGCCAAGATCGACATCCCGGTGCGCCAGGTGCTGATCGAATCGCGGCTCGTCATCGCCGACGAGGAGTTCGGCCGCTCGCTCGGTGTTCGCCTCGGCGCGACCGACTTTCGCGCCCAGCAGGGCGGCATTCCGGGCTACTCGCTCGGCGGCAACAACTACGTCTCGGTCGGCGGCAACATGAATGCCGTCGGCGCGCAGACGCTGCAGACCGGCACGGGGACGGCGACCTTCACCGACAGCCAGTTCGTCAACCTGCCGGCGACCGGCGCGAACGGCTTCAACCCGGCGACGTTCGCCCTCTCACTCTTCAACTCGACCGCCAACCGCTTCCTCAACCTCGAGATTTCCGCGCTCGAGGCCGACGGCAAGGGCAAGGTCGTGTCCAGCCCGCGCGTCATCACCGCCGACCAGCAGAAGGCGCTGATCGAGCAGGGCGAGGAGCTGCCGTACCAGGTCGCGACGTCGAGCGGCGCAACGTCGCTCCAGTTCCGCAAGGCCAACCTCAAGCTCGAGGTGACGCCGCAGGTGACTCCCGAGGGCAACGTCATCCTCGACGTCGACATCACCAAGGACAGCGTCGGCCGCTCGACGACCGCGGGCTTCGCGATCAACACCAAGCACGTGAAGACGCAGGTCCTGGTCGAGAACGGCGGCACCGTCGTGATCGGCGGCATCTTCGAGCAGCAGGACCGCGAGGACGTCACCAAGGTGCCGTGGCTTGGCGACGTCCCGTATCTCGGCAACCTCTTCAAGACGCGGACGACGTCGTCCGCCAAGACCGAGCTTCTGATCTTCCTGACACCGAAGGTCGTCACCGAACGCACAGCGGCGCGCTGAGCCCTCCTCATTCGAAGACCGCAGACGAGCACCGCATGAAAAAACTGCTGACCCTCATCGCCGCGTTCTACGTGGCGGCGTTCATCGCCGCGTGCGGCGGCGGAAATGCCGGAACGCCGCTGTTCGGCGGTGGTGGCGGCGGTGGCTGTACGCCCGCCTCGGCGGCGTCTGGTGGCGGCGGCGGCTCGGGCTGCCCGACCGCGTCGGCGCTGACGCTCAACCTCGACACTGCGAGCATCCAGAACACCGGCGCGCAGACGGTCAAGGCGACCGCGACCGCGACGACGTCGACCGGCCAGACGCTCTCGGGCATCCCGGTCACGTTCTCGGTCGACAACAATGCGACGTTCACGGCGTCGGGCACGACGACTGCGGCCGACGGCACCGTCGTCGCGACGGTTGGCATCGGCTCCGATCCTTCGAATCGCATCATCACCGTGACGGCAACAAGCGGCTCCCTCAGCGTCGCGAAGTCCTTCGCGGTCACGGGAGCGAGCCTGACCGGTACGCGGGTTCCTGCAGTCGTCGCGCCGAGCAGCGCCAACAACCGGGTCGACTTCCGCCTCGTCGACGCCAACGGCAAGGCGCTCGGCGGGATGGCGATCTCGGTGACCGCAGGCTCGCTGGGAACGACGGCGGGAACGACAGGCGTCAACGGCGACTTCTCGTACGTCTATACCGCACCGGCCACGACCGGCAGCCTCGATGTCGTCGCAACCGCGGCCGGCGTGACGAACACGCAGACGGTGCAGGTTCAATCGACGGCGATCGCGCCCGCCGTGGGTCCGATCACCAGTGCCTCGGTGGCGGCGAATCCGAGCGTGGTCTCGACCAACACGGCGGCGACCAGCAACCGCACCGAGATCCGAGCGCTGTTCGTGGGCAACGCCAACGCGCCGGTCGCCAACGTCCGCGTCCGCTTCGACCTGAACGGCGATCCCAACTCGATCGGCGGCGCGTTCTCGACGCTGTCGAACATCGTCTACTCCGACGCCGGCGGAATGGCCGCGAGTGCCTACATCCCCGGATCTCGGTCGAGCCCGACCAACGGCGTCACGATTCGCGCGTGCTACGACCTCAACGACTTTCCGGCCGGGACGTGTCCGAACTCGACGACGACGACGATCACCGTCGTCGCGGACGCGCTCTCGGTGACGATCGGCAGCAACGACAAGGTCGTCGTGCCGCCCGCCGACCTGACGTACCAGCGCAAGTTCGTCGTGCTCGTGGTCGACGCGTCTGGCCAACCGAAGGCCAACGTCGATCTCGCGGCGTCGGTCGACATCGTGCGCTACTGGAAGGGCTTCTACACGACTCCTGGCGGCTGGGTGCGGGGTGCGACCTACTGGGCTGCCGGCTGCATCAACGAAGACCTCAACCGCAACGGAATTCTCGAGGCCGCCGAGGACATTAACCACAGTGGCTCGATCGAGCCACGCAAGGCCGATGTCTCCGTCTCCATTCTCGGCACCGGCAAGACCGATGCCTCGGGGCTGGCCACGCTGCAGATCGAATATCCTCAGAACGTGGCGACGTGGGCCCGTGTGACGATCCTCGTGTCCGCGACCGGGATCAGCGGAACAGAGGGCCGGGCGACCTGGACGGAGGATCTCCCTGCGCCGGTCACAGCGTTCCAGGGAGTGGGAGACCCGCCATTCATCAAGAGCCCCTACGGCACCGCGTTCTTCGCGATGGATCCGACCACCTTCACGCTACCGAACGCGCCGGTGCCGCCGGGTTACGAGACGCTGATGGCGCCTTTCCCGCAGACGACGTTCCCTGATGGAACTGCCATCACTCCAGGCGTCATCGCCGATCCCTGCAGGAACCCCTTCTAACCCGTCCGTGCCCATCGCGCTGATCGGGATGCCCGGCAGCGGCAAGTCGGCGATCGGCAAGGCGACCGCGAAGCGCCTCGCCCTCTCGTACGCGGATTGCGACCAGGCGATCGAGCGCCGTGCCGGCTGCTCGATCGCCGAGTTCTTTGCCGCCAACGGCGAGCAGGCGTTCCGCGATCTCGAAGCCGACATGCTGGCGACGCTCGTCGACGACGCGCGCTCGGTCATCGCGACCGGCGGCGGCGTCGTTCTGCGCCCGGCCAACCGCGAGTTGCTGCGCAGCAGGACCTGCTGCGTCTATCTGCGGGCATCGTCGGAACTGCTCTGGAAGCGCCTGCGCCATGACCGCCGTCGCCCGCTGCTGCAGGTCGCCGATCCGCAGGCGCGGGTGCGCCAGATGCAGGTCGAGCGGGCGCCGCTCTACGAGGAAGTCGCCCACCTGGTGATCGACACCGACGGGATGCCGTTCGGTCGCATCGTCGACGAAGTCGTGCGCGGCGTCGCCGCCGAGGCGAGGCCGTGAAGCCGAGCGCCAGCACGGTCGTCGACGTCCGACTCGGCGAGCGCAGCTACACGATCCAGGTCGGCTCCGGCCTCTACGCGACGACGCCGAGCTATGCGCGGCTGCCGCGCGGCTCGGGCGCGGTGATCGTCAGCAACGACACCGTCGGAGCGCTCTATGCGCAGCAGCTCGCCTCCGCGCTGCTGCCGATCTATCCGAAGGTCGAGATGGTCCTCGTTCGCGACGGCGAGGAGTTCAAGACCTGGCAGACGCTCCAGGAGATCTTCGACGGCCTCGTCGATGCGCGCGCCGACCGCGGCAGCACGGTGTTCGCGCTCGGCGGCGGCGTCGTCGGCGACCTCGCCGGCTTCGCCGCGGCGTGCTACATGCGCGGCATCGGCTACGTGCAGGTACCGACGACGCTGCTCGCGCAGGTCGACTCGTCGGTCGGCGGCAAGACGGCGATCAACCACCCGAACGGCAAGAACCTGATCGGTGCCTTCCACCAGCCGCTCGCCGTCGTCGCCGACGTCGATACACTTTCGACGCTGCCGCGGCGCGAGCTCGTCGCCGGGCTCGCCGAGGTGATCAAGTACGGTGCGATCGCCGACGACGCCTTCCTGTCGTGGATCGAAGCGAAGCTGCCGCTGCTTCTCGCCGGCGACAAGGCTGCGCTCGTGCACGCCGTCACGACGTCGTGCCGGATCAAGGCCGCGATCGTCGCCAGCGACGAGCGCGAGTCGGGACCGCGTGCGATCCTCAACTTCGGCCACACCTTTGCCCACGCGATCGAGACGGGCACCGGACACGGCACGTGGCTGCACGGCGAAGCGGTCGGCTGCGGCATGGCCATGGCGGCCGCGCTTTCGGTGCGTCTCGGCCTGATCGATCACCGCCACGCCGATCGCATCACCGCGCTCATCGCCGCCGCCGGGCTGCCGCTGCGAGCGCCCGATCTCGGCGTCGCGCGCTGGCTCGATCTGATGCGGATGGACAAGAAGGCGACTTCGGGAGCGTTGCGGTTCGTCGTCCTCGAGGGCCCCGGGCGGGCGTCGGTCCGCACCGTCGATCCGACGAGTGCCGCGGCCACCGTCGAGGCCTTCGTCGAGGGAGCGAGGGACCCCGCGCGCAGTTCGTGAGATTGTGCTTCCGGGGGGTGCCGTTCGCCTTGCGATCCCACCCGTTCGTCGGCTGGGCAAACCCCCCGCCCGACCGCCGTTTTTACACTTCGTCGCCCGCCAGAGGAATGCCATGCAACGCCCCCGTGGATTCACGTTGATCGAGGTGATGATCACGATCGCGATCATCGCGATCCTCGCCGCCGTCGCCATTCCGTCGTACTCGGAGTACGTCCGCCGCGGCCGCATCACCGAGGCGGTTTCCGCGCTCTCCGGGATGCGCGTGAAGATGGAGCAGTTCTTCCAGGACAACCGCACCTACGTCGGTGCGTGCACCGGGGGAACGGTCGCGCCGGCGCCGGCCGACACCGCGAACTTCGCCTACACCTGCCCGACGCTCACCGCGACGAGCTACGTCATCACTGCCACCGGGCAAGGCGGCCTCGCCGGATACCAGTACTCGATCGACCAGAGCAACGTTCGCTCGACCGTCATGACGGCGCCGTCGACGTGGCCGAGCAACCCGACGTGCTGGGTCCTGAAGAAGGACGGATCGTGCTGAGCATCGCCCAGCGCGGCTTCACCATCGTCGAGCTGCTCGTCGGCCTGACGGTGCTGGCCGTTCTCATCGCTCTCGGCGCGCCGGCGATGGGCAGCTACCTGCAGAGCTCGAAGATGCAGAGCGTCGCGGCGAGCTACGCCGCAGGACTGCAGCTGGCGCGTGCGGAGGCGATCCGCCGCAACACGCGCACCGAGTTCGTCCTCACCGACACTGCAACCTCGACCGCAGACATCGCCAACGCACTCGCGCCGGCGGTGTCCGGCCGCAACTGGGTCGTGCGCGCCGCGTCGGGGCCGGGCGGCTTCGCTTCGGCGGTCGAAGCGAAGGCCGGCGCCGAAGGCGAGGGCAGCGCGGGCGGCATGGCGATCGCCGTCGCCGGTTCGGCGTCCGCACCGGCGGTGTTCGACGGCCGCATCGCGTTCAACGGCTTCGGCGCGACCGCCGACGGCGCGCGCTACGCGATCGAGATCACGCGTCCGGGCGCGGGCACCTGCGTGCACCTCGGCGGC
This sequence comes from Caldimonas sp., assembly GCA_035493195.1. Taxonomy (GTDB): domain Bacteria; phylum Pseudomonadota; class Gammaproteobacteria; order Burkholderiales; family Burkholderiaceae_C; genus Schlegelella_A. Next base: position 12,224 of record DATJIM010000111.1, on the reverse strand, counting down.
ACCGTGCGCTGCCGCCGCATCCAGGTCTCGCCCGGGGGCGGGATCTCGTCGTGCGACCCGGCGGCGCCGGTGGGAGACAGCCGTGCCTGCTGAGCGTTGCATGCGCAGCGCGCGCCAGCGCGGCTTCTTCCTCATCGAGGCGATGGTCGCGATCCTGATCTTCGCGCTCGGCATCCTCGGCCTCGTCGCGATGGGCGGCACCGCGGTGTCGTCGCAGTCCGACGCGCAGTACCGCACCGAGGCGAGCAGCCTCGCCGACGCGATTGCCGGCGAGATCGCGCTTGGCATCGACCGCACGTCGGAAGCGACGAAGCAGGCGACGCTCGCCAACTACGCACACAAGCCAAGCCCGGTGCCGACGACGGTCCCGGCGCCGTGCTCGTTCACGGGCGCGCCGATCAACGGCGTCGCCCATCCCGGCGTGCAGGCGCTGCTCGACCGTGCGAACAGCGGCGGCCCGCTCGGCATGCCGGGCGCGACGGCGGCCAACCAGCAAATCTTCATCGACGCGGTCGGCAACTTCAACCGTGTCGTCATCACGCTGTGCTGGAAGACCGCCGCCGACGCGGCGTGGCGTCGCCACACGCTCGTCACCTACATCAACTGAGATCGCCATGCCCGCGCGCACGCACGTCACCCCGCGCAGCCGATCGAGCGGCCTGACGATCATCGAGATCCTGGTCGGCGTCGCGATCGGCCTGATCGGCATCGTCGCGATCTTCCAGGCGATCGCGGTGTGGTCGAAGCACACCGCGACGACGAGCTCGGGAGGCGACGCTCAGGTCGCCGGCACGCTCGCCCTGTTCAACATCGAGCGCGACGTCAGGCAGGCCGGCCACGGCTTCGGCCGCGCGACGACTCCGGTGATGGGCTGCAACGTCGCCGCGAACGATACGGCAGGAGGTCGCGGCGCCTTCAACTTCTCGATGAGCCCGATCACGATCACGGTCGGCGCGGGCGGCGCGCCCGACACGATCGGCATCCTCTACGGCGATTCGTCGTTCTACGTCGAGGAGGGCGACTTCACCGACGCAACTGCGTCGACCAAGAAGCTGCGCCGGCGCGGCGGGTTCAAGCCCGGCGACCTCGCCGTCGTCGCGGTGAACCCCGGCGCATCGGCGGCCACGGCTGCCTGCGAGCTCATCCAGATCACCGACGACACCGACCCCGACGGCTACACGGTCGCGCACACGACGGCAGCGTTCACGAGCTTCTACGCCGCGTCGTCGCCGGCATCGGCATCGCGTTTCAACACCGGTGCAGCGCCGGGTGCGCTCTCGGGGACCGTCTACAACTTCGGCCCCGATCCGCGCCTCAACGTCTGGTCGATCCAGAACTTCCACACGCTGGTCCGCACCGACAACATCTACAACACCGCGCCGGTTCCGATCGGCGACAACGTCATCAATCTCAAGGCCGAGTACGGCGTCGACAACGACGCCAACGGCACGATCAGCCCCGGCGAGTGGCAGAACGCGCCGCCGGCCGACTGGCGGCGCGTCCTCGCGATCCGGGTCGCCGTGCTGGTGCGCAGCCGTCAGTTCGAGCGCGGCGACTCGAGCGCCGCGAGCGGCGTGTTCGCCGTGACGAAGACCGCTGACAACCCGTACTGCTTCGGCGATTCGGCGGGCCACAAGTTCCTGATGACCAACGTCGACGGCAGCGCCGACAGCTTCGGCGACACCGACGTCGACCCGAACAACTGGCGCTACTACCGGTACCGCGTCTACGAGCGCGTCATTCCGTTGCGCAACATGCTGTGGGGGATCTGGGGATGAAGCCTCGCGTCCTTCGCGCGCCGCAGCGGCGCCAGCGCGGCGTCGTGCTGTTCGTCGCGCTCATCGTCCTGATCATCATGACGCTCGCCGGCCTCGCCCTGCTGCGCCAGATGGGCGTCGGCACGTCGATCGCGGGCAACGTCGCGTTCAAGGAAAACGCGACGTCGGTCGCCGACCGCGGCACCGAAGCTGCGCGCGCCTGGCTGATCGCCAACTCGGCGATCACGGCGAACGATTCGGTCGCAAACGGTTATCTGTCGAGTTGGGGCGCCGGCGACGTCGACCCGACGGCCTTCGACTGGTCGGGGACCTCGCGCACGCTGGTCGACGACGTCGCGCAGACCGGCAACACGACCCGGATCATCATCCAGCGCCTCTGCGAGACGCCGAACATGAGCGCGCTCGATCCGGCGCAGCGCTGCTCCGACTTTCCGATCGTCAACGGCGGCGAATCGCACGGGGGCGGCAGCTACCCGTCGGTCCTGCCCGGCACGTCTCCCAGTCCGTTCTATCGAGTCACGACTCGCGTCGACGGCCCGCGCAACACGGTCAGCTACACCCAGGTGCTGATGCAGTGAGCCGGACCCACGCGCAACGAGAGACCACCATGAAAAACGTCGAGCCCTTAGCCACGCTGCGCAGCGCCCGCCTGCTGGCAGTCGTTCTGGCGATGTCGTTCGGTGTCGCCGTCGAGGCGGCACAGACCGACATCGCGAGCACGCCGATCATCACGACGACCGCGGCGCTGGTGAAGCCCAACATCATGCTCCTGATGGACGCGTCGGGCTCGATGGCGCGGACGCACATGCCCGACGAGATGGAGACGGTCACCCGGCCGGAGAGCATCGGCTACAAGTCGTCGCAGTGCAACGCGCTCTACTACAGCCCGACGCAGCAGTACTTTCTTCCGAAGCGCTCCGACGGCACGAACTTCCCCGCGCCGGCGTTCGGCTCCGCCCCGTATGCCGGGTTCGGCAGCTACTTCGCGGTGCCGGACCTCACCACCACGGACCTGAACTCGCAGTTCGTCGCGTACGACAACAACACCCTCGAGAACTCTCCGCTCAACGCCGACACGCCGCAGGCCGCGTACTACTACGTCTACGCAGGCGCGCAGACGCTCGACTACACGAAGGACGTCTGCAAGCAGGCGGTACCGGTTCCCGACATCGGCGGCACCTTCGCGGCCACCGGCGGCGGCACCTGGACCAAGGTCATCGTGTCGAGCCTCAGCGCCGCCGAGAAGCAGAACTTCGCGATCTGGTACTCGTACTACCGAACCCGCGTCAGCCTGATCAAGAGCGCGGCGAGCCTCGCGTTCGCGCCGCTCAACGACACCAAGCGCGTCGGCTTCATCACCGTGCAGCCGAAGGACACGCCGGGGTCGGCGACGATCAATCCGATCCGCTACCTGCCGATCGGCGACTTCAACTCGGGGCAGAAGAGCCTCTGGTTCAGCAAGCTGTTCTCGCAGGCGCCCGGCGGCGCGTCGCCGGCGCGCGAAGGCCTCGCCCGCGTCGGCCGCTACTACGGCGGCAAGGACGACGGCATCAACGCCGGCATGCCGGCGTCGGGTGCCGACGACCCCGTCCAGTACGCGTGCCAGCAGAACTTCGCGATCATGACGACGGACGGCTACTGGAACGGCCAGACCGAGTCGACCAACGTTCTCGGCGGCGGCGTCGACCTCCTCGGCACGACCAAGGTCGGGCAGCAGGACGGCGACCCGACGTGCCCGCTCAGCGACCCGTTCTGCCCGCGCCCGATCTGGGACGGCGTCTCGGGCTCGATCCACAAGGTCACCAACAAGACCAACGCCTACACCGACAACACCTGCAGCCTGGCGTCGATGTACCGCACGACGTACCAGACGCAGCGCCAGGTCTCGACGACGACGCGCGACACGTCGCGGACGACCAAGCAGGTCATCCAGTACTACGAAACGAAGAGCCAGGCGATCGCGACGACGACGCAGACGACCTACACGCAGACCTACGACCATCGAAGCACCGCGCAGTACGTCAAGCGCTACACCCACTTCACCGAGGAGAAGTACCACCACGTCAAGTGGCAGGAGCACACGACCAAGACGACCGAGCAATGGCAGCTGCAGACGACGCAGGTCGAGGCGCAGACGTTCCAGACGCGCGAGGTCAAGAAGCACACCTGGCAGACGCAGGAGCAGTACACGACGGCGAAGTCGCAGAGCGTGCAGACGACGACGCAGTACGTGATGGAGAAGGACCAGTACAAGTACGGCGTCAAGCAGATCCTGCGCCGGCAATACCAGCTGATCGCGTACGACCATTCGAACGAGTCCGGTTCTTCGGTGTCTGGCACCTGCACGCCGAGCCCGGGCAATTACCCGATCGAGTGCCGCATCCGTGACTACGCGACGGGCGACTACGTCGCCGATGCCGCGGCCGTGACCGCCCAGCTCGTCGACCCTGCTTCGTGCACGACCGGCCCGGGCGAATCGATCGGCGGCTTCCCGACCTACCTGCGGACGACGTGCACCAACGGCCCGCTGGCGCAGGCGTACGGCATCGTCTCGAGCTGCACGCCGGGGTTCACGGCTGCATCGTCGACCAACGGCTGGCAGGAGATCACGTGCGACAAGTCCGTCATCGATCCGGCGACGCCTTTCAACGGAACGTGCACCCCGGGGACGACGCTCGGCGGTAGCCCCGACTTCTTCAGCTTCGTCTGCACCCGCCCGGCGGGGAACAACCACAGCGAGCCGGTCGCGTCGTGCGGCGCCACCACTCCGGGCACGTCGCCCGACTGGATCGCGGTCACCTGCGGCCAGCCGCCGGGACCGAACAACTTCGCGGCGACGCCGTCGCTGCCGTGCACGCCGGGCACGACGACGACGGTCGATGGAACGTACGTCACGACGGTTTGCGTGAAGTCGATCGACACCGCAGGCTGGGTCGCGAGCTGCGTGGCGAACCTCGGCACGACGGCGCCGTACATCAAGACGACGTGCGGTGCGCCGGTGACGATCTCCGACACCCCGATGGCGAGCGCGTCGTGCGTGGCGAGCACCATCGCCGATGTCGTCACGACGTGCCCGAAGACCGCAGCCGGCGCGTACCCCGCGCCGACGCCGGTCGACACCTGCGCGAATGGCTCGTCGACGGGAACGCCCAACTACTACGAGACGACCTGCACGAACCCGGCGGGCGTCAACAACCAGACCAAGTTCGTGCTGGCGGGCTCGTGCACGCCCGGCCTCACCGCCGGCGTGACGCCGAACTGGGTGACATCCAATTGCACGCAGCCGCCCGGAGTCAACAACCAGACGACCGACGCCGACCCGCTGACCTGCGTCAGCAACCCCGGCACGACTGGCCCGGCGTTTCTCAAGGTCACCTGCACGACGCTGCAGACGATGGCCAAGACGCCGGTGGCGCCGGCGGACTGCCCGCTCGTGCCGCCGGTCACGTACAGCGGCACCAACAACTCGGATGCGACGCATTGCGAGAAGGAATCGGTGATGGATCCGACCGACGTCGCGACCTGCGATGCCCCCGGCGATCCGACCATTCCTCCCTACACCGTCGTCTCGTGCGGCCCGGCGTCGCACGACGTCCCGGTCGCCTCGTGCGTCCCCGGTCCGCTGCCCAACGAGGGCATCGACACCGTCGAGTGCGTCTACACCACGACGGGGCCGACGCAGGTCGCGAGCTGCACGGCGGCGACCGCAGCAGACCCGACGTGGCTCACGGTGACCTGCGACCCCACGCCGACCACCACTGCTCCGGTGGCGGTCCTTCCGTCAGGGTGCTCTGGCGGACCGTTCCTCTTCCCGACCTACATCCTGACCTGTGCGACGAATCCGGCCGGCCCTTATCCGACGGCAACGCCGGTCGCCGCCTGTGCGGCTGGAACCGACGCCGGATTCATCACCACGACCTGCGACTATCCGGCGGGCAACAACTACTCGAACGTCGCGGTCGCGCCTTGCACGCCAGGCACGACGACCGATGGTCCCACGCAGGTCAAGACGACGTGCGTGAAGAACGACACCGGAGCGCTCTACGTGCCGACGTCGGCCTGCCCGGCGAGCATCGCGCAGACCGGCACCGGCCCGGAGACGATCTGCACGACCACCTTGGCGTCGGCGCAGCCCGCCTTGACCTGCGCGGTCAACGCCGTCGACCCCGGCCCGTTCTTTGACACGACGACCGCGTGCAATACCAGCGTCACGCAGCCAATGGCGGACTACGCGGGCATCTGCACGGCAGGACCGACCGGCACCCCGGGCGAGACCGCAACCTGCGGCGAGCGATTCCTCGCCGGGCCGATCGCAGACTCGGGCTGCATCGGCGGCACCGACGGCGGGACGGGCGTGCGCACGCAGTGCGACTCGACGTCCGGCACCGGACACAAGTACACCGTCACGTTGACCAAGACAGTGACGACGACGCCCTACAGCGGCGCCGTCCCGACCGGCCCCGACAACGTCGTCACGACGGTGAGCGCGCCTGCCAACGTCGACGGCGTCTGCTATGCGACGCCGCAGACGTTCACCGCGCAGCCGCCGGTCGACATCGCAGGCTGCGCCGGCTGGCCCTGCACGGAGATCACGACGACCGCGGGCGGCAGCGAGAACTCGCTCGCCGACGTCGCCCAGTACTACTACAAGAACGACCTGCGTCCGGCGATGCCGAACAACGTGCCGAGCGCCGGCCCCGGTCCCGAGGACGACAACGCGCCGCACCAGCACATGACGACGTTCGCGATCGCGATGGGCGTGTCCGGAACGCTGAACTTCCGCAACGACTACCGGACCGCGGCAACCGGCGACTTCGCCGACATTCGCACCGGCGCGAAGAACTGGCCGCTCTGGCCCGATCCGGCGGTGAACTACACGAACAGCGACAACTACAACAACGCGAAGTCGATCGACGACTACTGGCACACGGCCGTCAACGGACGCGGGCGCTTCTTCAGCGCCAACAACCCGACCTCGGTCATCCAGGGTCTCGGCGATGCGCTCGCCAAGATCGACAGCGTCGTCGCCTCGGGCGCGCCGATCGGTGTCTCGACGCTGCAGCCTGTCGCCGGCAACAACTTCGCCTACGCGACGAGCTACCAGTCGGGCACGTGGGAAGGCGACCTGCAGGCGACCACGATCGATCTCGTGACGGGAGTTCCGGCGGCGCCGGTCTGGTCGGCGAAGGCCAAGCTCGCGGCGAAAACGTTCGCAGCGTGCGACAACCGCAACATCTACCTCATGCGCGGCAGCAGCGCGCTCGGCAACTTCACCTGGAACACCGACATCTGCCCGGGCGGCACGCCGACCGGCTCGCTGGTGACCGACCTGACGGCCGCCGAGCAGGCGAATTTCGACAGCCTGAACATCTCGCTGCTGAGCCAGTATCCGTTCATGACCGACGGCACCGGCGCCACCGCGCTGCAGCAGCAGGAGGCGGTCAAGCCTGGCAAGCTCGTCAACTTCCTGCGCGGTCAGCGCGGCAACGAGGACTTCGAGAGCAACTCGCTCGTCAAGCTGTGGCGCCACCGCGAGGCGGTGCTCGGCGACATCGTCGACTCGCAGCCAGTCTTCGTTCAGCAGCCGTTCGCGAACTACCAGGAAGGCGACTACGCCGGCTTCAAGTCGGCGAAGGCGACGCGGACGCCGATGGTCTACGTCGGCGCCAACGACGGCATGCTGCACGCCTTCTACGCGACGCTCGACCCGAACCCGGCCCTCATGCGCGGCGAAGAAGCGTGGGCGGTGATCCCGAGCAGCGTGCTGCCGAATCTGTACAAGCTCGCCGACGACAACTACAAGCGCGACGGCCACCAGTTCTATGTCGACGGCACTCCCGTCGCCGGCGACGTGTGCGTCTCGCCTTGCGGTGGCGCCGGCGACTGGCGGACGATCCTCGTCGGCGGCCTCAACGCCGGCGGCAAGGGCTACTACGCGCTCGACGTCACGAACCCCGGAGTCGCGCCGACGCCGCTGTGGGAGTTCAAGATGGACCTCGGGCAGTGCCCGGCGTCGTCGGCGGCCGCGGTGAACAACACCGGCGACTGCAACGTCGGCCTGACGTTCGGCAAGCCGGTGATCACCAAGCTCGCCGGCACCTGGGTGGTGATGTTCACGTCCGGCTACAACAACGTGAACGGAGCCTCCAACGGCGAAGGCGGCGGCTTCCTGTACGTCGTCAACGCGATGACCGGCAGAGTCATCCACAAGATCGGGACCGGCGTCGGCAACGGCGGCACGCCGAGCGGCCTGGCGCAGATCAACAACTACGTCGACAACGTCGCGATCGACAACACGACCCTGCGCGTCTACGGCGGCGACCTCCTCGGCAACATGTGGCGCTTCGACTTCCTCCCCTCGCCGCAGGCGACGCTGCTCATGAGCGCCAAGGACGCGAGCAACAACGTCGAGCCGATCACGATCCGCCCCGAGCTCGCAGAGCTCGACGGCAAGCCGTTCGTGATGTTCGGAACCGGCAAGCTGCTCGGCGCGACCGACGTCACCGACGGCAACATCCAGTCGGTCTACGGGATGCGCGACACGCTCGCGCTCGGCGCCACCGTCTATGGCACGCCGCGGGCGACGTTCCGCAACATGAAGATGGACCAGACGGGCACCGGCTCGAGCGCGACACGCTCGATCAGCTGCAACGCGCAGTGCGGCGCGCCGGAAGGCTGGGTGCTCGATCTCGCCGAGGCCGGTGAGCGCGTCAACGTCGAGATGAAGCTCGTCCTCGGCGCCCTCGTCTTCGCGAGCAACGTCCCCGAGCAGGTGCCGTGCAGCATCGGCGGCCACAGCTGGTTCAACCAGATCGACTTCCGGACCGGCGCTCCGATCCCGGGCGCGACGACGTCGGAGTACCTCTCCGATTCGATCAACGTCGGCTTCACGATCCTGCAGCTGCCTCCGCCGGCGGGTTCGACGAACCCGACCTACACGGGCGTGTTCCGGCAGAGCAAGGCGACGAACGTCAACAAGCAGGTCACTCCGGCCGAACCGATTCCGGTCGGCAAGCGGATCAGCTGGCGCGAGATCGCGCAGTGACGAGAGAAGGGCGGTGAACGGGACGCTCGCCGGTCCCGCCCGAGTCGCAGCAGGCGGAGCGATCCGCCTGCAGCGCTTGTGGGCGCCACTCGCGGTCGCCGTCGCGTTGCACGTCGCGATCCTCGCGATCCGGCCCGGTGGCTCGACCGGCAGCCACGTCGCACCGGCCGCCAAGGCGATGGCCGTGCGCCTGCTGCACACGCAGGCGATCGTCGCGCCGAGCGCGCGCGAAGAACCGACGCAGCGCGCGACCGCAGCCGCGGCGCCTGCGGCAATGCCGACGGCGCCGCTCGGCGAGGTCCGTCCGGCGCCGAAGCGCGAGCGCTCGCCGCTGCAGCGCGCCCAGGAGGGTGCGCGTGCAGGGTCGCCCACGCTCGCGAACGAACCGCACCGCGCAGAAGCAACGACGCCCGCGGCGGCAGCGATGCCGAGCACGGCCGCGACCGCGCTCCCGGCCGCGCCCGAGTACGCGCTCGGCGTCCGCCTCGACCCCGGGCCGCGCCCGCTCGACGAGATCGAGCCCGACTACCCGGATCCGTATCTTCGCGAAGGCACCGTGGTGCTGCGGCTCCTGATCAGCGAGACCGGGCACGTCGACGACGTCGCCGTCGTCCGCTCGCAACCGAGCGGAGTCTTCGAGCAGGCGGCGCTCGACGCGTTCGGCAAGGCGCGCTTCGCCCCCGGGCTCGCCGCCGGGACGCCGGTCAAGAGCCAGATCACGGTCGAAGTCCGCTTCGTTCCGATCAACCGCGGCGGGCGCGTTTCCGGACGCACTTACTGAGGCCGACCGGCACAGTCGAATTGCTGCGCTGCGGTATTCTTCGCCTTCGGGTGGCAGAGCCGGGGCACGTCGTGGGCGAGATCGAGAACGGGGCGTCGGCCTCGCAGCAGGAAATGGACGCGGCGGCGACGTCGGGTCTGTACTCGCCCGCGCACGAGCACGATGCCTGCGGCGTCGGTTTCGTGGCCCACATCGCGGGGCGCAAGTCGCACGCGATCGTCGAGCAGGGTCTGAAGATCCTCGAGAACCTCAACCATCGCGGCGCGGTGGGAGCCGACCGGTTGATGGGCGACGGCGCCGGCATCCTGATCCAGATTCCGGACGACTACTACCGCGCCGAGATGGCGCGCCAAGGGGTCGAGCTGCCGGCCCCCGGCGAATACGGCGTCGGCATGGTGTTCCTGCCGAAGGAGCACGCGTCGCGGCTGGCGTGCACGCAGGAGCTCGAGCGCGCGGTGAAGGCCGAGGGCCAGGTCGTGCTCGGCTGGCGCGACGTTCCCGTCGACGCCGAGCTGCCGATGTCTCCGACGGTGCGCGCGAAGGAGCCGATCATCCGGCAGATCTTCATCGGCCGCGGCCCCGACGTCATCGTTCCCGATGCGCTCGAGCGCAAGCTCTACGTCATCCGCAAGACCGCGTCGAGCGCGATCCAGGCGCTCAAGCTCACGCACAGCCGCGAGTACTACGTGCCGAGCATGAGCTGCCGCACGGTGATCTACAAGGGACTGCTGCTCGCCGACCAGGTCGGCAAGTACTACAAGGACCTCGCCGCACCCAGCCTCGTCACCGCGCTCGCGCTCGTCCACCAGCGCTTCTCGACCAACACCTTCCCCGAGTGGCCGCTCGCGCATCCGTACCGGATGGTCGCGCACAACGGCGAGATCAACACCGTCAAGGGCAACTTCAACTGGATGCGGGCGCGCGAGGGCGTCATGAAGTCGCCGGTGCTCGGCGCCGACCTCCACAAGCTCTATCCGATCACGTTCGAAGGCCAAAGCGACACCGCGACGTTCGACAACGCGCTCGAGCTGCTGACGATGAGCGGCTATTCGCTCGCCCACGCGGTGATGATGATGATCCCCGAGGCGTGGGAGCAGCACACCGGCATGGACGCGCGGCGGCGCGCGTTCTACGAGTACCACGCGTCGATGATGGAGCCGTGGGACGGCCCGGCGGCGATGGTCTTCACCGACGGCCGCCAGATCGGCGCGACACTCGATCGCAACGGCCTGCGCCCGGCGCGCTACTGCGTCACCGACGACGGCCTCGTCGTGATGGCATCCGAGAGCGGCGTGCTGCCGATCGCCGAGGGTCGCATCGTCAAGAAGTGGCGGCTGCAGCCCGGCAAGATGTTCCTGATCGACTTCGAGCAGGGCCGCATCGTCGACGACGAGGAGCTGAAGAACCAGTTCGCGTTCGCCAAGCCGTACCGGCAGTGGGTCGACAGCGTCCGCATCAAGCTCGAGGACCTGCCCGAGGGGCCGGCATCGCGGCAGTTCTCCGAATCGCTGCTCGATCGCCAGCAGGCGTTCGGCTACACGCAGGAAGACATCAAGTTCCTGATGAGCCCGATGGCGCAGGCCGCGGAGGAGGGCGTCGGCTCGATGGGCAACGACTCGCCGCTCGCGGTCCTCTCCGACAAGAACAAGCCGCTCTACAACTACTTCAAGCAGCTGTTCGCGCAGGTCACGAACCCGCCGATCGATCCGATCCGCGAGTCGATCGTGATGTCGCTCGTCTCGTTCATCGGTCCCAAGCCCGACCTGCTCGACATCAACGCCGTCAACCCGCCGATGCGTCTCGAGGTCGCGCAGCCGATCCTCGACTCTGGCGACATGGCGCGGCTGCGCGCGATCGCGGGCCACACCGGCGCCAAGTTCAAGAGCTACGAGCTCGACATCACGTACCCGCTCGGCTGGGGCGCTGAAGCCGTCGAGGCGAAGCTCGCATCGCTCTGCGCCGAGAGCGTCGACGCGATCCGCAGCGGCCACAACATCCTGATCCTGAGCGACCGCGCGATGTCGCGCGAGCACGTCGCGTTGGCCGCACCGCTGGCGCTTTCGGCAGTGCATCAGCACTTGGTGCGGGAAGGACTGAGGACGACCGCCGGTCTCGTCGTCGAGACGGGCTCCGCGCGCGAGGTCCACCACTTCGCGGTCCTCGCCGGCTACGGCGCTGAAGCCGTGCATCCTTACCTTGCGTTCGAGACGCTGTCGGCGCTGCAGAAGGACCTGCCGGCCGATCTCGGCGTCGACAAGGCAATCGCCAACTACGTCAAGGCGATCGGCAAGGGTCTTTCGAAGATCATGTCGAAGATGGGCGTGTCGACGTACATGTCGTACTGCGGCGCGCAGCTGTTCGAGGCGGTCGGCCTCGAGAAGTCGCTCGTCGACAAGTACTTCCGCGGCACCGCGAGCCAGGTCGGCGGCGTCGACATCTTCGGCATCGCCGAGGAGGCGATCCGGATGCACCGCGCCGCGTTCAGCGACGACCCGGTGCTCGACGGCATGCTCGACGCCGGCGGCGAGTACGCGTGGCGCGTCCGCGGCGAGGAGCACATGTGGACTCCTGACGCGATCGCCAAGCTCCAGCACGGCGTGCGCGCGAACCGCTTCGAGAC
>DATJIM010000110.1:0-23479 GCA_035493195.1 Caldimonas sp. | reverse complement strand
TGCGCATGGTCGGCTCGCTCGGCCGCATTGACCAGCAGCGGCTGCGCACCGGAGCGCTGCGCGACGACGAGTGGGGACGCCTCTCGGAGGCGGTCGAGAAGCTCGGCAAGGTCAGCATCTTCATCGACGAGAGCGGTTCGCTCAGCCCCGCCGAGTTGCGCGCCCGCGCGCGCCGGCAGGCGCGCCAATACGGCCAGCTCGGCCTCATCGTCGTCGACTACCTGCAGCTGATGTCGGGCAGCGAGCAGTCGAGCGACGAGAACCGCGCGACCGTGCTCGGCGAGATCTCGCGCGCGCTGAAGTCGCTCGCCAAGGAGCTCAAGTGCCCGGTGCTCGCGCTCTCGCAGCTCAACCGCAGCGTCGAGTCGCGCACCGACAAGCGGCCGATGATGAGCGACCTGCGCGAGTCGGGAGCGATCGAGCAGGACGCCGACGTCATCATGTTCATCTACCGCGACGAGTACTACAACAAGGACACCAAGGAACCTGGCGTCGCCGAGATCATCATCGCCAAGCAGCGCAACGGCCCGACCGGCACCGAGCGGCTCGTCTTCCTGAAGCCGCTCACCAAGTTCGACAATCTGGCGCCGGGCTCGATCGGCGGGGACTACTAGGACCTGCCCTGACGCATTCGCGCGCGGTCCTGGCGATGGTCGTCGCCACGCTCCTCTGGAGCATGGCCGGCGTCATCACGCGCCACCTCGAGACGACCGGAGGCGCCGAGGCGACCTTCTGGCGAAGCTCGTTCAACGCCGTCGCGCTCGTCGTCCTGCTCGGCTGGCTGCGCGGCTTCGGCGCGCTCGGCAGGACGCTCGCGAGCCGCGACCGAACGCTCTGGCTGTCGGGCGTGTGCTGGGCGGTGATGTTCACCGCGTTCATGGTCGCGATCACGATGACGACGGTCGCCAACGTCCTCGTCACGATGGCGATCGCACCGCTCGTCACCGCGCTCGTCGCGCGCGTGGCACTGCGCCATCGGCTGCCGGTGCGGACGTGGGGCGCGATCGTCGTCGCCGGGATCGGCATCGCATGGATGTACGCGCACGAGCTCGCCGGGGTCGAGCCGCGCCACCTCGCCGGCACCGCGATCGCGCTCGCGGTGCCGATCGCCGCCGCGCTCAACTGGACCGCGATCCAGCGCAGCCGCAGCGGCAGCACCGACCTGCTCGCAGCGGTGCTGATCGGGGCCATGCTGTCGTCGCTGCTCACCTTCGGCGTCGCGCTGCCGCTGCGCGCCACCGCGCACGACCTCGTGCTGCTCGCGATCCTCGGCGTCTTCCAGCTCGCCGTGCCGTGCCTGATCGCGGTCGCCGCGGCCCGCGTCCTCGCTGCGCCGGAGGCGGCGCTGCTGTCGCTGCTCGAGATCGTCTTCGGCGTCGTCTGGACGTGGCTCGGCGCGGCGGAGGCGCCGAGCCGCCACGTCCTCGGCGGCGGCGCTCTCGTCCTCGGCGCGCTGGTCGCCAACGAATCGATTGCGTTGCGACAGCGCCGCGGTATCGCGCACGCACCTGCACCGAGTGCTGCATCGCAGCGCACCGGCTAACATGGGCCGGCGCGATCGCACTCGCCGTCACGCCGCGGATGACCGATCGGCGGGCCATCCGGTGATCGCCTCGCCGGCCGCGCCCGCCTGAGCCCACCGCCGATGCAGCTGTCCGCGAACGGAATCCGCCTCGAGGTCGAAGACCACGGCTCGCCGGCTGGCGAGCCGCTGCTGCTCGTCATGGGTCTCGGCATGCAGCTGCTCGGCTGGCATGAGGACTTCGTGGCGCAGCTCGTCGAGCGCGGCTTTCGCGTCATTCGCTACGACAACCGCGACATCGGCCTCAGCCAGACGTTCGACCAGCACGGCGTGCCGAACCTCGCGCTCGAAACGCTGCGGCACGCTCTCGGCATGCGAGTGCGGAGCCCGTACCGACTCGCCGACATGGCAGCCGACGCCTTCGGCATCCTCGATGCGCTCGGCCTTCCTGCGGCGCACGTCTGCGGCGCCTCGATGGGCGGAATGATCGCGCAGCACATGGCGCGGCTCGCGCCGACCCGCATCAAGAGCCTGACGCTGATGATGACCTCGAGCGGTGCGCGCCGCTTGCCTGGGCCTTCGCTCAAGGTTCGCAGCGCGCTCATCTCGCGGCCGCCGTCGCACACGATCGAGGGCATCGTCGAGCACTACGTGAAGCTGTACGCGCTGATCGGCAGCCCCGCGTATCCGACCGACCCCGAGTCTCTGCGCGAGCGCTTCACGGTGTCGGTGCGGCGCTCGTACCGTCCGGCCGGAACGGCGCGCCAGATGATCGCGATCGCGGCCGACGGCGACCGCTCGCCGATGCTCGGCGCAATCGCGATGCCGACGCAGATCATCCACGGCGTCGCCGACCCGCTCGTTCCCGTCGGCGCGGGCCACGACCTGCAGGCGAAGATTCCGGCGGCGAAGATCGATCTCATCGCCGGCATGGGCCACGACCTGCCGCGGCCGCTCTGGCCTCGCTTCGTCGCCGGAATCGCAGAGGCGGCGGGCCGCGCCTAGCGGCAGCAATTCGCATCTCGCGACGAGGCGCCGCGAGACCCCCGCATTCGAGCGATTCGGGCGCTCGCGTCGACGTGACATTCGACCGCGGCCCGGCGCCGCAACGTCGCGGATCGCGACGATACTTCGCAGCTGATGGCCACGGCCGCAGGCGCCGTCGGCGATGACTGGCTGCCCATGAGTTCGAGCGACCCGATCGTCCACGCCGTGCTTGCGTCCGCCCAGGAGCGGATCCGGGCCACGCTCGACGCCGCCGTCGTCGAGGTCGCCAACAACCTGCTCGTCCTCATGAAGTCGGCGGGCACGTATCGCGAGCGCGGCCAGCTCGCGTTCGCGCAGATCCACATCCTGGAGACCCGCGAGCTTCTCCTGACGTCGTTCGCGAGCGCGCTGCGCGAGCGCATCGACGACGACGTCGCATCGCAGGCCGACAACCGCGGCCAGGCGTCGACCACCGATTGGCAGACGATCGGCCTCGTCGACGAAGGGCAGATCGAGGAGAAGATCTCGTTCGAGCGCATCGGCCAGCTGATCGCGCACACGGGCGAAGCCGAGCTGCGCGAGCTCGACGCCTACATGAGCAGCGTGCTGCGTCACGGCTGGGCGGATCCGCGCCGCAATCCGCTGCGCGGCGCCGTCCTCGGCCGGGCGCTGCACAAGGCGATCGAGAAGATCACCGACGAGGCCGACACGCAGAAGATCTTCGGCCGCGAGCTCGGCCAGGCGATGGCCAATGCGATGCCGGCGTGCTTTCGCGAGATCGTCGGCGATCTGCAGAAGCGCGGCATCAAGAAGACCGACCTCGCGATGCGCGCGGCCGACGAGTTCTCGGCGCGGCCGCAGAAGGCTGCAGGCTCGTCGTTCGACGAGCTGCGCAAGCAATGGGAAGCGTCGTGGATCGGGCGCGTGCCGAACGAGCAGCCGCCGCCGAGAAGCTGGGAGGCGTCGATCCTCGGCCGCTTCAACGACATCGATCCGCTGCCGCGCGACGCCGACGGCGAGAGCTCGGCGGCGCTCCTCGACCGGCTGATCCGCGGCGGCATGCCCGGGACGATCGGTCCGGCGGGCGGTACGCGTCCTTCGGCCGCCGCGGCCGCCGACGCCGAGCTGATGAAGCTGCTGCGGCGGCTGAACGGCGGCGGCACGTACATGGGCGAGTTCGACGCGTTGCCGCGCGACACCGGCTACGGCTCGGACAACGGCGAGCTGCCGCTCGATGCTGCGCACGACGACTTCACGCCGACGCGCCCCGGCGTTCCGCTCGGCGCCGCCTACGAGCAGCCGCCGTCGAACGGCTTTTCCGGGTTGATGGCGAGAAACCTGATCCGCGCCCACCGCGCCGAGCTGCTGCAGGCGACGCGCGGCCAGCTCGACCATCTCGTCATCGACGTCGTGAGCAGCCTCTTCGACCAGATCCTCTCGGATGCGCGCGTGCCGCCCGAGATGGCGCGGCAGCTCGCGCGCCTGCAGCTGCCGGTGCTGCGTGCCGCGCTCGCCGACAACAGCTTCTTCTCGTCGCGCCGTCATCCGGTCCGCCGTTTCATCAACCGCGTCGGCTCGCTCGCATGCGCGTTCGACACCTTCGACGGCGGACCGGCGAAGCAGCTGCTCGACCGCACGCGTGCGCTGGTCGACGAGATCGTCGATGGCGACTTCGACGAGCTCGATCTCTACGCGGCGAAGCTGCTCGAGCTCGAGCGCTTCGTCGCCGACCAGACGCATGCCGAGATCCGGGCCAGCGCCGCCGCGGCGACGCTGCGTGGCAAGGAGCTCGAGTGGCGCGTCCAGCAGCGCTTCAGCGAGCGGTTGCGCGGCGCGCTCGAGCCGCTGGCGCTGCCGGCGTTCCTGCTCGAGTTCCTGATCGGCGCGTGGGCGCAGGCGATCGTGATGGCGACGCGCCGCGAGGGCGCCGATGCCGCGTATCCCCTGCGGCTGCGCAAGACCGCGACCGACCTCGTCAAGAGCGTCCAGCCGAAGCGTTCGCCGGCCGAGCGAAAGGACTTCGTGGCCCGGCTGCCGGCGCTGATGGCCGAGCTGACGCAGACGATGAAATTCGTCGACTGGCCGCAGGCGGCGCAGGACGAGTTCTTCGGCCAGCTCGTCACCCACCACGCCGGCTCGCTCAAGGGCGCGCAGAAGAGCGAGCTCGACCACAACATGATGATGCGAAGCCTCGAAGCGGCGTTTCGCACGCCGGTGCCGAGCGCCGACGAGGCCGCCGAGGCGGCGCCCGAGGGCACTGCGCTGCCCGCCCTCGAGCAGCGCTTCTCGCTCGAGGAGGAGCTTGCGATCGGGCTCGTCTCCGAGCACGAGGTCGATTGGTCGCATGCAGTCGCCGCCGCCGTTTCGGCCACGGCGCCGGTCGCTGCGCCCGTTCGGCCACCGCAGCCGGCGCCTGCGCTCGCGATCGCGGGCGGTGTCGCGTCGCTGCCGCTGATCGACGCGGCCGCGCTGAAGCCGGTCGACGTGGCGGCAGCGCCGGAGCCGATCGAGCTGCCCGACTCCCCCGAGCTCGCGTCCGGTCCGCAGCTGCGCGACCACCTGCAGCTCGGCTTCTCGTACCAGCTCAACCTCAAGAACGAGTGGCAGAAGGTCCGCCTGACATACATGAGCCCGGCGCGGAGTCTGTTCCTCTTCTCGCACGGCGCGAAGAACCGCGAGACGGTCTCGATGACCGCGCGCACGCTCGGGCGGCTGTGCGCTGCCGGCCGCATGCGCGCGTTCGAGAATGCGTTCCTGGTCGACCGCGCGACGCAGCGCGCGCGCCAGCAGCTCGCGAAGTCGGCACGCGGCGCAGCCGCGCACTAGCCGCGTTCGGCTCCGGTCCGGAGCCCTCGGGGTTGACCCGCCCCCCCGCCGCGAGGGGGGCAGCACGCAGGGCGACGGCCGATCATCGAGTGCTGGACTGCGGAGACTGCCTTGCGCGATGCGGTCCTCGCGCCCGCGAATCGCGTCGGGTTCTCGCGTGTCCGGACCTGGCGCCGAGACGGCACGACCGCAATCAGCTTCCTTCATCCAAAAGTGACTGACGACAATGCGCGTGGGCCCCAGCATGGCCTCAGCAAGATCAAGCGCGCAGAACTGATGGCTCGCCTCGCCGAGCTCGATCAACTCATCGAAGAGCAGGCGGCGCACGTCAAGTTCGTCCGCGAGATGGGCTGGGACGTTCCCGTCGTCGCCGAGCGGCTCGAGCGGCTCAAGGAGTCGCGCCAGCTCTATCTCTCCGCGCTCAGGCATCTGCTCGGCGATAGCGTTGGCGACCGCGGCGGGACTGGCAGCCGACGCTGACCGCGAGTCGGCAAGCGACGCCACGGAACGTGCGGCGCCGGCGCGCCGTGAGACGAGGCGCTCGGCGGTCGATGCTCGCCACGAAGGCGCGATATCCTTGCGCCTTTTGTCGATCCCAGCTTCAATGAAGACTTCTCTTTCGATCCTTGCGCTCTCGCTCGCGAGTGCGCTGCTCGCCGCATGCGCTGCCGATCCGGCGACGCCGAGCGGCGCCACGGCCGAGACCGCTGCCGCGAAGAGCGACTTGGTCTGCAGCCGCGAGTACGCGACCGGATCCAACATCGCCGTCACCAAGTGCCGCACCACCGAGCAGGCCGAAGCGGAGCGGGCGGCCGCCGAGCGAAGCCTCGGCCGCTCGACCGGTGGTCCCAATGCCAAGCAGGGCGGCGGCTGACGCGACGAACGTCGACGACGTTGCCGGCGGCTCTTCGACGAGAGTCGCCGATCGGCGGAGCTGGAGGCTCAGCGTCGCGCCGATGATGGATTGGACGGACCGCCACTGCCGGTTCTTCCATCGCCTGCTCACGCGCCGCGCGCGCCTCTACACCGAGATGGTGACGACGGGCGCGCTGTTGCACGGCGACGTCGCTCGCCATCTCGACTTCGATGCCGTCGAGCAGCCGGTCGCGCTGCAGCTCGGCGGCAGCGATGCCGCCGAGCTCGCGGCGTGCGCCCGGCTCGGCGAGCGCTGGGGCTACGCCGAGATCAACCTCAACTGCGGCTGCCCGAGCGAGCGCGTCCAGCGCGGCGCGTTCGGCGCCTGCCTGATGGCCGAGCCGGCGCTCGTCGCCGATTGCGTCCGCGCCATGCGCGACGCGGTGGCCGTCCCGGTGACCGTCAAGCACAGGATCGGCATCGACCGCGTCGAAAGCTACGGCTTCGTGCGCGACTTCGTCGGCGCGGTCGCCGAGGCCGGCTGCGAGGTCTTCATCGTCCATGCTCGCAACGCCTGGCTGCACGGCATCAGCCCGAAGGAAAACCGCGAGCTGCCGCCGCTGCGCTATCCGGTCGTCGCTGCGCTGAAGGACGACTTTCCGGATCGCGTCTTCGTTCTCAACGGCGGCGTCACGACGAACGACGCGATCGCGAGCCGACTCGAGGCGTTCGATGGCGTCATGGTCGGCCGCGCCGCGTATCACCAGCCGTGGGACCTCGTCGAGTGGGACGCGCGCTTCTTCGGCGGGGCGGCCGCGAACCCGCAGAGCCGCGACGACGTCGAGGCGACGATGGTCGCCTACATGGAGCGGCTCGTCGCGCGCGGCGAGCCCTGGTCGCACGCATCGCGCCATATGCTTGGCCTGCGCAACGGCGAGCCGGGGGCGCGGCGCTGGCGCCAGCTGTGGAGCGACCCGCACTTGAAAGGCGAGTCGCCGACGACCGTGTCGCGCCGCGCGCGCGAGGCGCAGGCGACGCTCAATCGCGTCGGCGCAGCGGCCATGTCGCCAGCATGACCCCGCCGAGCGCCAGCGCGAAGGCGCCGACTTGCATCGACGTGAAGCGCTCGCCGTAGAAGGCGACGCCGACGGCCGCGGCGCTGATCGGCAGGAAGACGGTGAAGATCCCGGCCGATGACGCGGCGACGTGGCGCATCCCGGTCATCCACAGCCACACGGTGACGACGCTCGCCGCGATCGAGTAGACGAAGAGCAGCGCCCAGTACGACCAGTCGATGTAGCGCGGCGAGAAGTCGACGAGCTGCCAGAGCGCGAGGGGCGCGACGAGGGCGAGACCCCAGAGGTTGATGATCGCGCTGATCCGCTTCGGCCCGAGCGAAGCCGTCAGCTTCTTGCCGATGACGACGTAGAGCGCCTCGCACGTGACGGCGGCGAGCAGGAGCGCGCTGCCGGCGAGCGAGCCGCTCGCCAGATCGCCCTCGGCGTCGCGGGCGAGCGCGACGAGCGCGATGCCCGCGATGGCGCAGGCGATGGCAGCCGCGATCCGCGCGCCGATACGTTCGCCGAGCAGCAGCCACGACAGCAGACCGACGACGGCAGGCATCGCGGCCATGATGACCCCCGCTGCGAGCGCCGAGCTCTGGCGCATTCCGTACAGCATGAAGATCGAGAACAGGAAGTTTCCGAAGAACGACTCGAGAAACAGGAGGCGCCGGCTGCGCGCGTCGAGCGCAACTTCCGACCGCGGACGTCGCAGCCAGGGCGCCATCGCGACCGCACCGATCGCAAAGCGCAGTCCTGCGAGCAGGAACACCGGAAAGACGATGACGAGCGCTTTCGAGAAGCCGACGTAGCCGCCGACGATCGCCATCGACGCGGCGAGTGCGAGGTAAGCGAGGGCCCGTTGCGCCGGCGTCGGCTCGCTCATCCGGCGGGCCGCTCGGCGACGGCGGCGTCGAGGATGCGCCGACGCTCGTTGCGCGCCAGCAAGTAGCTCGCCACGACGACACCGATCGCGACGAAGGTGATGATGATCGTCGCGACGGCGTTGACGCTCGGGTTCAGGCCGAGACGGGCGCGCGAGAAGATGACCAGCGGCATCGTCGTCGCGCCGGGGCCGGAAAGGAACGCCGAGAGCACGACGTCGTCGAGCGAGAGCGTGAACGTCAGCAGGAACGCCGACAGCAGCGCCTGGCCGATCATCGGCAGCGTCACGAGCCAGAACACCTGCCAGGGCCGCGCGCCGAGGTCGAGCGCGGCCTCCTCGAGCTGGGGGTTGAGCGTCTGCAGGCGGGCGCGGACGACGACGGTCGCGTACGCCATGCCGAGCAGCAGGTGGCCGAACCAGATCGTCAGCATGCCGCGCTCGGGAATGCCGACGCCGAACGCTGCCTCGGTCATCCGCTGCAGCGAAACCAGCATCAGCAGGAGCGACAGCCCGATGATCACCTCGGGCATGACGAGCGGCGCCGCGACCATGCCCGAGAAGAGCGTGCTGCCGAAGAAGCGCCGGTAGCGGACGAGGGCGAACGCCGCGAGCGTGCCGAGCACGACCGATGCGCACGCGGTCGCGACCGCGACCTTCAGCGACAGCGCGAGGCCGGCGATCAGCTCGCGGTCGTCGGGGAGCGCCGCGTACCAGCGCAGCGTGAAGCCGCGCCAGACGTTCGGCACCGGCGAGTCGTTGAACGAATAGACGACGAGCGCGACGATCGGCACGTAGAGGAACGCGTAGCCGAGCGCCAGCCAGGCGCGGGCGAAGGTGCGATTGGCGAGGCCCGAGCGCATCGTCGTCATGCAGCCTGGCGCGTCGCCTCGGCCTGGTTGCGGCTGAAGATCGCGAGCGGAACGATGACGAGGAGCACCATCGTGACCGCGACCGCGCATGCCATCGGCCAGTCGTTGTTGCTGAAGAACTCGTCCCAGAGCGTGCGGCCGATCATCTGCGTCTGCGGCCCGCCGAGCAGCTCGGGGATGACGTACTCGCCGACGCAGGGAATGAAGACGAGCATCGCGCCGGCGACGATGCCGGGGCGCGAAAGCGGAACGGTGATCCGCCAGAACGCCGTCCAGGCGTTCGCGCCCAGGTCGGCCGCCGCCTCGAGCAGCCGCAGGTCCATCTTGGCGAGGTTCGAGTAGAGCGGCAGGATCATGAACGGCAGGTACGTGTACGTCATGCCGAGGATGAGCGAGAACCGCGTGTTCATCAGCTGTCCGGGATCGGGGATGAGGTGGACGGCGGCGAGCCAGCGATCGAGCCCGATCCGCTCGATCGCGTCCGCGACGAGCCCGTGCTCGGTCAGGAGCGCCTTCCATGCGTAGACGCGCAGCAGGAACGACGTCCAGAACGGCAGCATCACGAGCATCAGCAGCGCCGGCTGCAGCGAGCGCCGCGCGCGCGCCATGAAGTAGGCGAACGGGTAACCGATCGCGAGGCAGAGCACGGTCGTCACCGCGGCGTAGCCGAGGCTCGACGCGTAGGTGCGCAGATAGAGATCGTCCTGCGCGAGCAGCAGGTAGTTGCCGATCCGCGCGGTGATTGCGAGCGCGCCGTCCTTCCAGACGATGATGTCCTTGATCGTCGTCGTCTCCATCTCGGAGACGCTGATCTTCGCGACGACGAGGAACGGCAGCAGGAAGAAGACGAGCAGCCACGCGTACGGAACTGCGATGACGGCGAAGCGGCCGCCGCGGCCGTGCTTCTTCATTGCGTCAGCACGACTGGCGACAGATCGGTCCACGTCGCCCACGCCGAGTCACCCCAGGTCAGCTGGCCGCCCTGCTGGCGCTCGGCGTTGCTCTGGCTGATCTTCAGAACGCGGCCGCTCGCCATCTGCAGGTGATAGACGGTGAAGCTGCCGAAGTACGCCACTTCCTTGATCTTGCCGTGGGCGCGGTTGACGCCGCTGTCCGGGGTCGCCGTCGATGTCAACGCGTCGCGACGGATGCGGATCTTCTCGGGCCTGAGCGCCACCGTCACAGGCATGCCGCGCGTGCCGGTGATGCCGTGGCCGATGCGGTGCTGGACGTCGCCGCAGTCGACGACAACGTGGTCGGCCTCGTCGACGACCAGCGAGCCGTCCATCAGGTTGACGTTGCCGATGAAGTCGGCGACGAAGCGGCTCGCTGGCGTCTCGTAGATCTCGGCGGGAGGGCCGACCTGGAGGAATCGTCCCTCGCTCATCACCGCGATCCGCGATGCCATCGTCATCGCTTCTTCCTGATCGTGCGTGACGAGCACGCAGGTGACGCCGACGTCGTGGATGATTCCCGCCAGTTCGATCTGCGTTTCCTCGCGCAGCTTCCTGTCGAGTGCGCCGAGCGGCTCGTCGAGCAGCAGCAGCTGCGGCTTCTTGGCGAGGCTGCGGGCGAGCGCGACGCGCTGCTGCTGGCCGCCGGAGAGCTGGTGGGGCTTGCGCTTGGCGTAGGGGACGAGCTGGACGAGCTTCAGCATCGCCTCGACGCGGGAGGCGATCTCGCCTGCCGGCAGGCCCTCGCGGCGCAGGCCGAACGCGATGTTGTCGAACACCGTGAGGTGCGGAAACAGCGCATAGCTCTGGAACATCATGTTCATCGGCCGCACGTACGGCGGCAGATCGGCGAGGTTCTGGCCGTCGAGCGTGATCGTTCCCGACGTCGGCGTCTCGAAGCCGGCGAGCATGCGCAAGAGCGTCGTCTTGCCGCAGCCCGACGAGCCGAGGAGGGCGAACACCTCGCCCTTGGCGATGTCGACCGAGACGTCGTTGACGGCACGGTGGCCGTCGAACTCCTTGACCAGGTTGGAAATGCGAAGAAAAGCGTCGTCGGCCATGCGCGCGCCCGTGGCAAACCCGCGATTCTCCAACAGGACCCCGCAGGGGTCCGCCCCTCCCTCTCGGAGGGAGGGGCTGGGGAGGGAGCAGCCCTGCGGCGAAGCCAGCGTCGGCAAGCCGACGCTGGCTATGCCGTCTTCAGAACATCCGCGATCGTGCTGATCGCCTGATCGATGTGCGATTCCTCGACGATCAGCGGCGGCGACAGCGCGATGATGTCGCCGGTCGTGCGGATCAGGACGCCGCGCTCGAAGCACTCACGGAAGATGTCGAACGCGCGCTTGCCCGGGTTGCCCGGAATCGATTCGAGCTCGATCGCGCCGACCAGGCCGATGTTGCGAATGTCGATGACGTGCGGCAGCTCGCGCAGCGAATGGACGGCGTGCTCGAACACCGGCGCCATCTCCGCTCCTCGCGTCAGCAGTCCTTCGTCGGCGTAGGTCTCGAGCGTCGCGAGCGACGCCGCGCACGCGAGCGGGTGCGCCGAGTACGTGTAGCCGTGCGGGAACTCAATCACGTGCTCGGGGCCAGTCATGAAGACGTCGTGGATCGCCGACTTCGCGAACACCGCGCCCATCGGCACGCAGCCGTTGCTGATGCCCTTGGCGACCGTCATCAGGTCGGGAGTGACTTGGAAGTGCGTCGCCGCGAACGGCGAACCGAGCCGGCCGAAACCGGTGATGACCTCGTCGAAGATGAGCAGGATGCCGTGCTTGTCGCAGATCGCGCGCAGCCGTTCGAGGTAGCCCTTCGGCGGCAGCAACACTCCGGTCGAGCCGGCGACGGGCTCGACGATCACCGCGGCGATCGTCGACGCGTCGTGCAGCGCGACGATGCGCTCGAGGTCGTCGGCAAGCTCGGCGCCGTGCTCGGGCACGCCGCGCGAGAAGGCGTTCCGCTGCAGGTCGTGGGTATGGCGAAGGTGATCGACGCCACCGACCATCGTGCCGAAGCTCTTGCGGTTGCCGGCGATGCCGCCGACCGAGATGCCGCCGAAGTTGACGCCGTGGTAGCCGCGCTCGCGGCCGATGAGACGGGTGCGTTGGCCCTCGCCGCGCGCGCGGTGGTACGCGACTGCCATCTTCAGCGCGGTGTCGACGGCCTCGGAGCCCGAGTTCGTGTAGAACACCTTGTCGAGCCCCTTGGGCGCGATCGCGACGAGCTTCTCGGCGAGCTCGAACGACTTCGGATGCGCCATGTTGAACGGTGGCGCGAAGTCCATCTCGGCGGCCTGCGCCGCGATCGCCGCGACGATCTTCGGCCGTGCATGGCCGGCGTTGACGCACCACAGGCCCGCGACCGCGTCGAGCACCTGCCGCCCCTCGGGGGTCCAGTAGTGCATGTCCTTTGCACGCGCCAGCAGTCGCGGCGCGCTCTTGAACTGGCGGCTCGCGGTGAACGGCATCCAGAACGCGTCGAGATTGGCCGAGAGCGTGCCGGCTGCCGGGGCGCTCGTCACCGTGGCTGCCGGGTTGTGGTCCTTGTGCATGTTGTTCCTCCGCGTTGCTGCCGGACGGTCAGCGAAGACCGTCGAGTCTAGGAGAACTGCGAGCACGTCCCCGTTCCGCATCAAAAAACGGGCATGTCGCGATACGAGATGAAGTCATGTTGCAACGCCGCAAAATTTCTCATCGTGGAGGATGTGCGTCCGCATCGCGAAAAGCGCCGCCAAGCGATTGATTCTGCGTTGTTTATTGCCTGTTGGAACCATGCGACTTCGCAGTGATCGAGGCGGACTCTCATCTAGGCTGAGGTCATCGCTTTCTTCAACCTCTCCCTGGAGGAGTCATGCAAGCCACGTCCCGAGAAGAACAGATCCGCGCCCTTGAGCAGGACTGGAGCCAGAACCCGCGCTGGAAGGGCATCCGCCGCGACTACACCGCCGCCGACGTCGTCCGCCTCGCCGGTTCGGTTCGCATCGAGCACACGCTCGCCAAGCGAGGCGCCGAGAAGCTGTGGAGCCTGGTCAACACCGAGCCGTTCGTGAACACGCTCGGCGCGCTGACGGGAAATCAGGCGATGCAGCAGGTCAAGGCCGGCCTGAAGGCGATCTACCTCTCGGGGTGGCAGGTCGCTGGCGACGCCAACGTCGCCGGGGAGATGTATCCCGACCAGTCGCTCTATCCGGTGAACTCGGTGCCGATGGTCGTCAAGCGCATCAACAACACGTTCACGCGCGCCGACCAGATCCAGTGGTCCGAGGGCAAGGACGACGTCGACTACTTCGCTCCGATCGTCGCCGATGCGGAGGCCGGGTTCGGCGGCGTCCTCAACGCGTTCGAGCTGATGAAGTCGATGATCGAGGCCGGCGCGGCCGGCGTCCATTTCGAGGACCAGCTCGCCTCGGTGAAGAAGTGCGGTCACATGGGCGGCAAGGTGCTGGTGCCGACGCGCGACGCCGTCTCGAAGCTCACCGCGGCGCGCCTCGCTGCCGACGTGATGGGGGTGCCGACGCTCGTCATCGCGCGCACCGACGCCGAGGCGGCCGACCTCGTCACCAGCGACGTCGACGAGAACGACAAGCCGTTCCTGACCGGTGAGCGCACCGTCGAAGGCTTCTATCGGACGCGTCCCGGACTCGACCAGGCGGTGGCGCGCGGCCTGGCGTACTCCGAGGTGGCCGACATGGTCTGGTGCGAGACCGGCAAACCCGACCTCGCGTACGCGAAGGCGTTTGCGGAAGCGATCCACAAGAAGTTTCCCGGCAAGCTGCTCGCCTACAACTGCTCGCCGAGCTTCAACTGGAAGAAGAACCTCGACGACGCGACGATCGCCAAGTTCCAGCGCGAGCTCGGCGCGATGGGCTACAAGTTCCAGTTCATCACGCTCGCCGGCTTCCACAGCCTGAACTACTCGATGTTCCACCTCGCCCACGGCTACGCCAAGAACAGCATGACGGCGTTCGTCGAGCTCCAGGAGGCGGAGTTCGCGGCGGCAGAGAAGGGCTTCACCGCGGTCAAGCACCAACGCGAGGTCGGGACCGGCTACTTCGACCTGGTGACGACGACGATCGAGCGCGACGCGTCGACGGCCGCGCTCAAGGGCTCGACCGAAGACGAACAGTTCTTCGATCGCAAGCACGCCTGACCCAGCGCTCCGCGTGCCCGGAAGGGGGGTGCGCGGGTCTGGATCTTGCTGTCCGCCCGCGCGACCCGCGGGCGTTTCCTTTGCCACGCCCGCGAGACAGGGGTGGAATTCGGCCGTTCGAGCCCACCTGCACGGGTTTGTCGGTCAGCATTGCCGTCCCGGTGCGTCCGCCAGGCAGATGACAGGAACGATGAACATCGACCCTCGCCGCGCGCTCCGGAGGATCTTCGCCGCGGCCCTGCTGCTGGCGCTGCCGGCGGCCTGGGGCTTCAGCCTCGACGACGTGGCGGCGCGTGCGAGCAGCCTCGCCGCGAGGCCGTACAAGGCCCTGGCCGTCAACCTGCCGACCGAGCTTCGCGAGCTCGACTACGACGCCTACCGCGACATCCGCTACCGCCCCGAGAAGGCGCTTTGGCGTGCCGAGAAGCTGCCGTTCGAGCTGATGTTCTTTCACCAGGGGCGCGCGGTGCCCGAGCCGGTGAAGATCAATGTGATCGAGCCGGCCGGCGAGCACACCGTCGAGTTCGACCCGGCGCTCTTCGACTACGGCAAGAACAAGCTCGACCCGAAGCTCCTGCGCGGTGTCGGCTTCAACGGCTTTCGCGTCCACTACGCGATCAACAAGCCGGGCTACAAGGACGAGATCCTGGTCTTCCAGGGCGCGAGCTACTTTCGCGCGATCGGCAAGGGCGAGCTCTACGGCCTGTCGGCGCGCGGTCTCGCGGTCGACACCGCGACCGCGCAGGGCGAGGAGTTCCCGCGCTTCGTCGAGTTCTGGATCGAGCGGCCGCGCGCGCACGCGACGTCGCTGACGATCTACGCGCTGCTCGATTCGAAGCGCGTCGCCGGCGCCTACCGCTTCGTCGTCACCCCTGGCGTCGAGACCGTGATGCAGGTGACCGGGCGGCTGTACCTGCGCGACAAGATCGAGAAGCTCGGGCTGGCGCCGCTGACGAGCATGTACGCGTTCGGAGAAAACCAGCCGGGCCGCGACGACTACCGCCCCGAGGTGCACGACTCCGACGGCCTGTCGATCCAGCTCGGAGACGGCGAGTGGATCTGGCGGCCGCTCGTGAACCCGCGGCGCCTGCTCGTCACGTCGTTCGGAACGACCAACCCGCGCGGCTTCGGCCTGATGCAGCGCGACCGCGCGCCGTCGAGCTACGAGGATCCGGAGGCGCAATACGAGCGACGGCCGAGCGCGTGGGTCGAGCCGGTCGGCAACTGGGGCGCCGGACGCGTCGAGCTGGTCCAGATCCCGACCCCCGACGAGACCAACGACAACATCGTCTCTTACTGGGTGCCGCAGAACGTTCCGGCGCCTGGCAAGGCCTTTGACTTCGCCTATCGGCTCCACTGGCAGGCGGCTGGCACAATCCCGGCTGGCAAGGGCTGGACCGTGCAGACCCGCCGCGGTCGCGGGTTCGCTAGGAAGCCCGACGGCGATCTCAACTTCGTCGTCGACTTCGACGGTCAGGCACTGCGGGCGCTCGCGCCCGGTGCCGACGTCGAACCGGTGATCTGGGTCGACGCCAACGCCGAGCTGCGCGAACGGAA
Source organism: Caldimonas sp. (assembly GCA_035493195.1). Classification (GTDB taxonomy): domain Bacteria; phylum Pseudomonadota; class Gammaproteobacteria; order Burkholderiales; family Burkholderiaceae_C; genus Schlegelella_A. The sequence continues at coordinate 7,814 of DATJIM010000110.1, read as the reverse complement.
CCTTTTCAAGAGCCCGGTCAGCGGCATGTGGCGGATGACCGTTCGCTTCAAGCGCAACGACGCCGCCAAGCCGGTGGAGCTGCGCGCCTACCTCAAACAACAGCAAACGATCCTGACCGAGACATGGAGCTACATCGTCCCGCCCGAAGCCGAGAAGCCCTGACCGAGGCGATCGCGCACCCCCGCCTTGCGCGCCGCTCGATGCCGGCGCTGCCATGGGCGGGATCGCCGCTGACGCGCCCGTTCAGGCGCCTGTTCGGCACCGCGCCTGCGTTGCCGCCGCGCAGCGCTGACGACGAGCGCCCGCTGACGGCGCGTCGCGTGCTCCTGCTCGTCCTTGTCGTCTTCTGCGCGTTCCTCGGCACGCAGGCGATGGCCGACGTGCTGCCGCAGCACGGCGCGACCGTCGCCGAGCGCGGTCTGCTCGTCCTCTTCGGGATCCTCTTCGGCTGGATCTCGGCGGGGTTCTGGACCGCGGTGATGGGCGCCGCCGTCCTCGTCTTCGGCCGCGCCGGCCCGCTCGCGCGCAGGCTCGCGAGCCAGCCGGTCCGTCCGCTCGACCCGAACGTTCGCACCGCGATCGTCATGCCGATCTGCAACGAGCACGTTCCGACCGTGTTCGGCGGTCTCGCCGCGACGATCGACTCGCTCGTCTCGACCGGCGAGTCCGAGCACTTCGACGTCTACATCCTCAGCGACACGTCGAACCCCGATGTTCGTGCCGCCGAGCACGCCGCCTACAGCCAGCTCGCCGCGCGCATGGCCGCCGAGGCCGAGGGCGACCCGGCGGCGCTGCGCGTCCACTACCGCTGGCGGCAGCGCCGGACCAAGCGCAAGGCCGGCAACGTCGCCGACTTCTGCCGTCGCTGGGGCGACGCGTACCGCTACTTCATCGTCCTCGACGCCGACAGCGTGATGACCGGCGAGTGCATCACGACGCTGGTGCGGATGATGGAGGCCAGCCCCGACACCGGGATCATCCAGACCGCGCCGCGCGCGGTCGGCCACGAGACGCTGCACGGCCGCATCCAGCAGTTCGCAGCGCGGGCGTACGGGCCGCTCTTCACCGCCGGAATGCGCTTCTGGCAGCTCGGCGAGTCGCATTACTGGGGCCACAACGCGATCCTGCGGATGGCGCCGTTCCTCGCCCATTGCGCGCTCGCGCCGCTGCCGGGCAAGGGGCCGCTCGGCGGCGAAGTCATGTCGCACGACTTCGTCGAAGCCGCGCTGATGCGTCGCGCCGGCTGGAAGGTCTGGGTCGCCGACGAGCTCGACGGCAGCTACGAGCAGGTGCCGCCGAACCTGCTCGCCGAACTGCAGCGCGACCGCCGCTGGTGCCAGGGCAACCTGCAGAACTCGCGGCTGATGTTCGAGCCTCGGATGCACACGGTCCACCGCACCGCGTTCCTCACCGGAGTGCTCGCCTACGCCTCGTCCCCGCTCTGGCTCGCGTTCCTCGTGCTCTCTACGGTCCTGTTCGCGCAGACGGTCGGCAGCGATCCGACGTATTTCTTCGAGTCGTACCAGCTGTTCCCGGTCTGGCCGACCGCCAACGTCGGCGTCATGCTGACGCTGTTCGGCGTCACCGGCGTGCTGCTTCTTGCGCCGAAGGCGATGGCGATCGTCGCCATCGTCGGCCGCCGCGAAGCCGATCGCTTCGGCGGCGTCGCGCGACTTCTCGCGAGCGCGTTCGTCGAGTTCCTCCATTCGCTCCTGCTCGCCCCGGTGCGGATGCTTTTCCACAGCCAGTTCGTCCTCGCTGCGCTCTCCGGCTGGAAGCTCGACTGGAAGTCGCCGCCGCGCGACGACGCCGCGACGCCGTGGCGCGAAGCGATCGCGCGGCACGGCGTCCACACGCTGCTCGCGGTCGCGTGGGCGGCTGCGATCGTCGCGACGAGCGCGACCTTCCCCTGGTGGCTGTCGCCGATCCTCGGCGGCCTGCTCCTCGCGATCCCGATCTCGGTCTGGACGAGCCGGGTCGGGATCGGTCGCACGCTGCGCGGACACGGGCTGATGCTCACCCCCGAGGAGCACACCGAGCCGCGCGTGCTGCGCGAGGCGCGTCACGCCGCCGCCGAGGTCGTCGCGGCGGGCAGCGCATCGCTCGCCGGCGCCGTCGTCGACCCGGCGATGCACGCGCGCGTGCTTGCCGCGTTGCCCGTCCGTGTCCCCGCCGCAGGAGACAAGGCCGGTGCCGAGGCGCGCGTCCTCGACCGCGCCATTCGTGGCGGCCCGTCGGCGCTCGATGCCGCCGATCGGCTACGGCTGCTCTCGAGCCGGTCGGCGCTCGCATTCCTGCACCGCGAGATCGTCAGCCGGCGTGCCCACCCCGACTGGACGGCCGGCGTTCGCCTGCAGCGCCCGGCGTGGCGCGAGACGCTCCCGCCGGCAGCGGCCGAGCTCGCGCATGGCGTCGACGCGCCCCTCGAGACCGCCTCCTCGTAGCGCGATCCGCGGGCGCCGTTTCGGTTAAGGTCGCGCGGCGAGGCCGCAACCGCGCGCGCCTCGCGACCATGGCCGACGACATCGCGACCCTTCGCCGCATCCTGCGCACGAGCCGGACGATCGCCGTCGTCGGCTTGTCGGCCGACTGGTTCCGGCCGAGCTACTTCGCCGCCAAGTACATGCAGGAGCACGGCTACCGCGTCGTCCCCGTCAATCCGCGCTACGAATCGATCCTCGGCGAGCGCTGTCACGCGACGCTGGCGACGATCGAGATCCCGGTCGACATCGTCGACGTCTTTCGCAAGACCGAGGACGTGCTGCCGATCGCCGAGCAGGCGATCGCGATCGGCGCCAAGTGCCTGTGGCAGCAGATCGGCGTCAAGAACGAGCAGGCCGCCGCGCTCGCTGCGGCGGCGGGGCTCGAGGTCGTCATGGACCGCTGCGTGAAGATCGAGCACGCGCGGCTGTTCGGCGGCCTCAACTGGGCCGGCGTCAACACCGGCGTCATCTCGGCGAGGCGACCGGTCTGAGCGAGGCACGATGGCCGACAGGCGCTTCCACCCCGAGACGCTTGCGATCCACGCCGGCCAGATCCCCGACGCCGCGACCGGCGCGCGCGCGCTGCCCATCTACCAGACGACGAGCTTCGTCTTCGACAGCGCCGACCACGCCGCGAGCCTGTTCAACCTGCAGACGTTCGGCAACGTCTATTCGCGGCTCTCGAATCCGACCGTCGCCGTGCTCGAGGAGCGCGTCGCCGCGCTCGAAGGCGGCCGCGCAGCGCTCGCCGCAGCGAGCGGAATGGCCGCCGAGGCGATCGCCCTGTTGACGCTGCTGCAGCAGGGCGAACACGTCGTCGCCGCCGGCGCACTCTACGGCGGCACCGTGAGCATGCTCGCGGTCAACCTCGCCAAGCTCGGCATCGAGACGACGTTCGTCGACGGTGCCTCGCCCGACGCGTTCGCCGCCGCGATGCGGCCGACGACCCGCGCTGTCTTCGCCGAGAGCCTCGGCAACCCCAGCCTCGCGGTGCTCGACATCGCCGCGGTCGCCGCCGTCGCGCACGCGCACGGCGTGCCGCTGGTCGTCGACAACACGGTGCCTTCGCCGTACCTGTGCAATCCGATCGCGCTCGGCGCCGACATCGTCGTTCACTCGGCGACCAAGTACCTCGGCGGCCACGGCACGACGCTCGCCGGAATCGTCGTCGAGAGCGGCCGCTTTCCGTGGGACAACGGCAAGTTTCCCGCAATGACCGAGCCGTCGAAGGGCTACCACGGCGTCCGCTTCTACGAGACGTTCGGCGACTTCGGCTTCACGATGCGCGCGCGGATGGAGACGCTGCGCGTCTACGGCGCCGCGCTCGCGCCGATGAGCGCGTGGCAGATCCTGCAGGGCGTCGAGACGCTGCCGGTGCGGATGGATCGCCACTGCACCAATGCGCTCGCCGTCGCGCGCTTCCTCGAGGCGCATCCGCGCGTCGCGTGGGTGAACTATCCCGGGCTCCCCGAGCATCCGCAGCACGCGCTCGTCGCCAGGCAGATGCGCACGATCGCCGGCGCGCCGGGAGCATCGGGTCTGCTCGCGTTCGGCGTGCGCGGCGGCTACGCGGCCGGAATCCGCTTCATCGAGGCGGCGCAACTGATGAGCCACCTCGCCAACATCGGCGATACGCGAACGCTCGTCATCCATCCGGCGTCGACGACACACCGCCAGCTCGACGAGGCGCAGCAAGCGGCCGCCGGCGTCAGCCAGGAGATGGTGCGGCTCTCGGTCGGGCTCGAACACGTCGACGACGTGCTCTGGGACATCGACCAAGCGCTCGCCGCGAGCGCCGGCTGAGCAGCCGCTCAGCGGTCGTCGCCGGGCCGCGACGGCTCGGGCGCGGCGGTCTCGCCCTTGCGCAGCAGATGCGGCACGAACCTCAGCACCACCAGCGCGAGGATGGCGCTGATCACGGCGGTCGTCTCGCGGCCGAAGCCGCAGGCGACGCCGATCGCTGCCGTCAGCCAGACACCCGCAGCGGTTGTCAATCCGTGCACCGTCTCGCGCGAGCGGTGCTTGATGATCGCTCCGGCGCCGAGAAAACCGACCCCGGTGACGATGCCCTGGACGACGCGGCCGAGGCCGTCGATCGCCATGCCCGCCTGGTGCGGAACGAGGACGAAGAGGGCGGCGCCCATCGCGACGAGCATGTGCGTGCGGATCCCCGCCGCCTGGCCGGTTCGCTCGCGCTCGTAGCCGAGCGCGCCGCCGAGCGCGGCGGCGAGCAGCAGGCGGACCGCGATGCGGGTGATCTGCGCCGGGTCGACTGCGTCGGAGAACTCGGCGCGCAGCGTCTCGATCACGACGTCGGTCATGGCATCTCCAAGCGGCCGCGGTGCGCGCCGGCCGCGTGACATCATTCGCCATCGCGAGTCGTTTATCCATGGGCATCTACGAGCAGGGTCTGGACCGGACCGCCGCCAACCACGTCGCGCTGTCGCCGACGAGCTTTGTCGAGCGCAGCGCCGAGGTGTTCGGCGACCTCGAGGCGGTCGTCCACGGCAACCGCCGCTACACCTGGCGGGAAACGCGCGACCGCTCGGCGCGGCTCGCGAGCGCACTGCGCTCGCTCGGCGTCGGCCGCGGCACGACGGTGAGCGCGATCCTGCACAACACGCCCGAGATGGTCGAGGCGCACTACGCGGTGCCCGCGCTCAACGCGGTGCTGAACACGATCAACACCCGCCTCGATGCCGCGCTCATCGCGTGGCAGCTCGAGCATTGCGAGAGCGCGGTCGTGATCGCCGACGTCGAGCTCGCCCCGACCGTCGCCACAGCGCTCGCGATCCTGCGCGACAAGCACGGCCGCTCGCCGGTCGTGATCGACGTCTGCGACAGCGAGTACCGCGGCAGCGGCGAGCGCGTCGGCGGCCACGAGTACGAGGCGCTGCTCGCAGCGCACGAGCCGCTCGCGCGCCTCGAAGGGCCGGCCGACGAATGGGACGCGATCGCCGTCTCGTACACGTCGGGAACGACCGGCGACCCGAAGGGCGTCGTCACGCATCACCGCGGCGCCTACCTGAACGCGGTCTGCAACGCGGCGAGCTGGACGATGCCGCACTTCCCGCGCTACCTGTGGACGCTGCCGATGTTCCACTGCAACGGCTGGTGCTTCCCGTGGACCGTGGCATTGCTCGGCGGCACGCACGTCTGCCTGCGCAAGGTCGAGGCGGCAGCGATCTTCGACGCCATCCGCGGCGAGCGCGCCGACCACTACTGCGCGGCGCCGATCGTCCACAACCTGCTGATCGCCGCGCCCGAGACGATGCGCTCCGGGATCGACCACCGCGTCCGCGCGATGGTCGCGGGCGCCGCGCCGCCGGCGGCGATGATCGAGGGCATGGCGAAGATCGGCTTCGATCTCACGCATGTCTATGGCTTGACCGAGGTCTACGGACCTGCCGCCGTCGCCGTCAAGCGCCCGCAGTGGAGCGAGGCGACGCTCTCCGAGCAGGCGCGCCTCAACGGCCGCCAAGGGGTTCGCTACGCGCTCGAGGAAGCGATGACCGTGCTCGACCCGGCGACGTTGGCCGAAGTTCCCGCCGACGGCCGGACGATGGGCGAGATCATGTTCCGCGGCAACATCGTCATGAAGGGCTACCTGAAGAACGAGACGGCGACGCGCGAGGCGTTCGCCGGCGGCTGGTTCCACACCGGTGACCTCGCCGTCCTCGAGCCCGACCGCTACGTCAAGATCCGCGATCGCAGCAAGGACGTCATCATCTCGGGCGGCGAGAACATCAGCTCGATCGAGGTCGAGGACGCGCTCTATCGCCACCCGGCGGTGTTGGCGTGCGCGGTCGTCGCGCGGCCCGACGCGAAGTGGGGCGAAACGCCGCTCGCGTTCGTCGAGCTGAAGGAGGGCGCGACGACGACCGCCGCCGAGCTGACCGCGCATTGCCGCGAGCTCCTGGCCGGCTACAAGGTGCCGCGCGAGTTCCGCTTCGAGACGATCCCGAAGACCTCGACCGGCAAGATCCAGAAGTTCCAGCTGCGCGAGCGCGCCCGCTCGGCGTCGGCGATCGAATGAGGATTGCAGCGATGAACGACCGTGCCTCGACCGACCTTGCCCCGTTCGTGCGCCGCGAGGGCGACCCGCGCGGCGTCGTCACGCTGACGCTCGACCGCCCGCAGGCGTTCAACGCGCTGAGCGAAGGGATGCTCGCGGCGCTGCAGGCCGAGCTCGACGCGATCGCGGCCGACGAAACCGTGCGCGCCGTCGTCATCGCGGCGGGTGGCAAGGTGTTCTCGGCCGGCCACGACCTCAAGGAGATGCGCGCCAAGGCTTCGCAGGCGTACTACGAGGACCTGTTCGCACGCTGCGCGCGCGTCATGTTGACGCTGCAGAAGCTTGCGGTGCCGGTGATCGCGCGCGTCCAGGGGATCGCGACGGCGGCGGGCTGCCAGCTCGTCGCCGCGTGCGACCTCGCGGTCGCCGCCAAGGAGGCGCGCTTTGCCGTGAGCGGCGTCAACCTCGGTCTCTTCTGCTCGTCGCCGAGCGTCGCGCTCTCGCGCAACGTCGGCCGCAAGGCCGCGTTCGAGATGCTCGTGACCGGCGAATTCATCTCCGCCGACGAGGCACGCGAGCGCGGGCTCGTCAACCGCGTCGTCGCCGCCGACGCGCTCGACGCCGAGATCGAAACGATCGTCGCCGCGATCGTCGCCAAGCCGCGCGTCGCGATCGCGCTCGGCAAGCAGCTCTTCTATCGGCAGATCGAGACCGGCACCGCCGCCGCGTACGAGGACGCCGGCCGCACGATGGCGTGCAACATGATGGAGCCGGCGACGCTCGAGGGTGTGCAGGCGTTCATCGAGAAGCGCAAGCCCGACTGGCCGGCCTGAGCCGCCCGGCGCGCCGCGTGTTGTCCGGACAACTCCGCCAATCCCGGATTGAGAAGCGCCGCTCCATCGGGTATGTTGCCCCGGAGCGGCCGTCGGCCGTCCGCCACCCGAGAGGAGACTCGATGAAGAAGATGATCGCCGGCATCGTCGCCGGCTGCGCGCTCGCCTTCGCCGGCCAGGCGCTGGCGCAGGAAAAGCTCACCGTCTGGTGGGTCAAGGGCTTCTACAAGTCCGAGGACGACGCCCTGTTCGAGGCGATCAAGAAGTACGAGGCAAAGAGCGGCGTCAAGGTCGAGCTCTCGCAGTACCCGATCCAGGACATGATTCCGAAGACGGTCGCCGCGCTCGACGCCGGCTCGCCGCCCGACGTCGCCTACGCCGACGTCTATGACTTCCAGGTCGCGGGCAAGTGGGCGTTCGACGACAAGCTTGAGGACATCAGCGACGTCCTCAACCCGATCAAGGGTCGCTTTCTCAAGAAT
>DATJIM010000109.1:0-4255 GCA_035493195.1 Caldimonas sp. | reverse complement strand
GATGCCCGCGCCGGCGACATCTGGCACGCATCGCCGGGCCCAGCACAAGAGCTCATGACGCCTGCACTCAACAAACCCGTCCCGGAATTTGAAGCGCTTGCCACCGGAGGAGTCAAGTTCAGCCCGCAGGCCTACGCCGGCTAGATCGTCGTCCTCTACTTCTACCCCAAGGACAATACCCCCGGTTGCACCACGGAGGCAATGCAGTTCCGCGATCATTACAAGGAATTCGTCAAGGCGGGGGCGGTACTGTTCGGGGTCTCGCGCGACAACATGGCGTCGCACGACCGCTTCAAGCAGAACCTCGAGCTGCCGTTCGAGCTGATCGCCGACACCGAGGAAAAGCTCTGCCACATGTTCGGCGTCGTCAAGAACAAGATCATGTACGGCAAGAAGGTCAAGGGCATCGAGCGCAGCACCTTTCTCATCGACGCGAGCGGCGTGTTGCGCGCCGAGTGGCGCGGCCTGACGGTCGCCGGCCACGTCGAGGAAGTCCTGAAGGCCGTCAAGGCGCTCAAGAAAGCCGCCTGACGAGCCCGGCCACCGCGGCGCATCGCGCGCCGCTCGCCGCCACCGCGCCGCGCGCAGCACCCCCCAGGCCTTCCAGGCCACCACCGAGGTCCCGATGCCTCTGCCCAAGCCTCCCGCCAAGCGCGCCGACTTCCTGAGCCGGAGCGACTTCGAATCGCCGTCGCCGCATCGAAACGGCAAGCACGGTGGCCGCGCCCGCCAGGCTGCCGATCCAGCGGCGGCATCGCTGCTCGAGCTCTCGAACGAGGGCACGCTGCCCGCCGCGCCGCCGGTGGCAGCGAAGCCGGCTCCCGACGCCGCGCTCGCCGCGGCGCGGACACCGGCGCCGCGCGAGCGTGCGAAGAAGCCGCGTGGCGACGGGCCGGCGACGCTCTTCGTCCTCGACACCAACGTGCTGATGCACGACCCGACGTCGCTCTTCCGCTTCGACGAGCACGACATCTACCTGCCGATGATCACGCTCGAGGAGCTCGACAGCCACAAGCGCGGCATGACCGAGGTCGCGCGCAACGCGCGCCAGGTGAGCCGCGACCTCGACGCGCTCGCCGCCGACCTGCCGCGGCGCGACGGCAGCGGCCGCACCGAAGGGATCCCGCTGAACGGCACCGGCCACCGCGAGGCCGGCGGCAAGCTCTTCTTCCAGACCGACCTGATCCACGTCAGCCTCCCGCAAGGTTTGCCGCAGGGCAAGGCCGACAACCAGATCCTCGGCGTCGTCAAGGCGCTCGTCGAGCAGAGTCCCGAGCGCAACGTCGTGCTGGTGTCGAAGGACATCAACATGCGCATCAAGGCGCGTGCACTCGGCTTGCCGGCGGAGGACTACTTCAACGACAAGACGCTCGACGACGGCGACCTGCTCTACACCGGGACGCTGCAGCTTCCCGCCGACTTCTGGGACAAGCACGCCAAGACCGTCGAGAGCTGGCAGCAGGGCGGCCTCACCTACTACCGGATCGGCGGCGACATCGTGGGGTCGCTCCTCATCAACGAGTTCGTCTACCTGGAGTCGCCCGGCGCGCCGGCGCTCTACGCCAAGGTGATCGAGATCACCGGCAAGACCGCGGTGCTGCGCACGCTCAAGGACTACACCCACCAGAAGAACTCGATCTGGGGAATCGTGGCGAGGAACCGCGACCAGAACTTCGCCTTCAACCTGCTGATGGATCCGGAGTGCGACTTCATCACCCTCACCGGGACCGCGGGCTCGGGCAAGACACTGATGTCGCTCGCCTCGGGCCTCGCGCAGGTGATGGACGACCGCCGCTACACCGAGATCATCGTCACCCGCGTGACCGTTCCGGTCGGCGAGGACATCGGCTTCCTGCCGGGGACCGAGGAAGAGAAGATGGGCCCGTGGATGGGCGCGCTCGACGACAACCTCGAGGTGCTGTCGAAGACCGACAGCGGCGCCGGCGAATGGGGCCGCGCCGCGACCAACGACCTGGTGCGCTCGAAGATCAAGATCAAGAGCCTGAACTTCATGCGCGGCCGCACGTTCCTCAACAAGTTCGTCATCATCGACGAGGCGCAGAACCTGACGCCCAAGCAGATGAAGACGCTGATCACGCGCGCCGGCCCGGGGACGAAGATCATCTGCCTCGGCAACCTCGCGCAGATCGACACGCCCTACCTCACCGAAGGCAGCTCCGGCCTGACCTACGCGGTCGACCGCTTCAAGGGCTGGGCGCACTCGGGGCATGTCACGCTCGCACGCGGCGAGCGTTCGCGGCTCGCCGACTTCGCGAGCGAAGTGCTCTAGCGACCTTGCGGTCGGCGCGTCCGGATCGCCGGGCGCCGCCGCCCGTCAGATGCGGCCGGGAAACACGCGCCGGAGTTCGTCGACGAACTTCCCGGTCAGCGCCGCGAAGCCGGAGGGCAACGGATGGAGCTCGTTGTCCCAATCGCCGCTGCTCAACGTCCCCTGGGTGCGCACGTAGACGAACTTGCCTGCCGATGCCGCCAGACTCGTCAGCAGCGCATCGAACTCGACCAGAAGGTCCCGGACGATTGCCGTGCCTTCGGCGAGCGCGCTCCATCCCCGGTCGGCCAGGCCGGGCTGCAGCCACGGTCCGACGTTGCAGACGCCCTTTCCCGTCGGGATGGCGAAGTCGTAGCCGTGCGTGAAGATCCACGCCGAGCTCGCGAACGCGTCGCGGGTAGCGATCAGATCCTCGTACCCGGCCCGGATGACCCCGAGGACGGCGGCGACGCGCGCTCGGTTCAGCCCCGCTGACGGATTGCCGCCCGCAGCGGTGCGCTCGGTGAGCCAGAGCCGGAACTGGTTTCCGGCCAGGTCATTGCCGCCGCCGGAAAAGAGGATCGCGTCGAATGGCGCGGCCTTCGGATTGCGCAGCTGATCGCGCAGCTCGCTCAGCTTTTTCAAACCGAGCATGTCTTCGGTCGCCTCGCCGTAGTGCGCGAGCTTGAGGATCTTCGGTGTCAGCGGCGTCAGGCTGGCGAGGTGGGCGACGATGTCGACATGCCCGCCGGGCAGGTAATCGAACCAGCTGTCGCCCTGCGCCAGCATCCGCAGCACCGCAGGTGCAGCGGCCTTCGCCACTGCCATCCGTGCGTCGTTGGCGATCTCGTCTTCGAACTCGCGGATCCGGTCGTGCTTCTCCTGCTCGATCTGGCGCCGGAATTCGCGGTAGTGCTCGGCGGTCAGGCGGGTCATGACGGTCCTTCGAGTCGCCGACCGATTCTGCACGCACGCCCGGGCAGCCGTCTCCTTCGCAATGAGGTTGCGCGCAGCGATTCAGCGGCGCAGCGCCTCGGCCAGCTGTTCGAGCGCCGACGGATCCTCGATCGTCGTCAGGTCGCCGGGGTCGCGGCCTTCGCAGATCGCCTGGATCGCGCGGCGCAACAGTTTCCCGGAGCGCGTCTTCGGCAACAGCGTCACGAAGCGAACGCGTGCCGGCCGCGCGACCGAGCCGAGCTGCGAGTCGACCGTCTTCATGATGTCGCCTTCGAGGCGCAATCGCGCGTTCGCGTCGGCGACCGAGGCGGCGTCGCGCGGCACGACGAACGCCATCGCGACCTGCCCCTTCATCTGGTCGGCGACGCCGACCACCGCGACCTCGGCGACATTGGCGTGGCTCGAGATGCTCTCCTCGATCTCGCGCGTGCCGAGGCGATGACCGGCGACGTTGATGACGTCGTCGGTGCGGCCGAGGATGAACCAGTAGCCGTCGGCATCGCGGATTCCCCAGTCGAAGGTGTTGTAGAGCTCGCGGCCGGCAATCTTCGTCCAGTACGTGTCGACGAAGCGCTGGTCGTCGCGCCACACGGTCTGCATGAAGCCGGGCGGCGTCGGCCCGGCGATCGCGACGATGCCCTTCTTGCCGGGCTCGACGATGTCGTCGCCGGTCGTCTCGTCGATCAGGCGCATGTCGTAGCCGTACATCGCGACGCCGGGGCTGCCGTAGCGGGTCGGCATCTCGGAGACGCCCTTCGCGACGGTGAGGATCGGCCAGCCGCTCTCGGTCTGCCAGTAGTTGTCGATCACGGGCTTGCCGATGCCGTCGGCGATCCACGTTGCGGTCGGCTCGTCGAGCGGCTCGCCGGCGAGGAAGAGCAGCCGCAGGCTCGACAGATCGTGCGCGCGCAGGTGGCTCGGGTCCTGCTTCTTCAGCACGCGGATCGCGGTCGGCGCGCTGAACATCGCAGTGACGCGGTACTTCTCGACGAGCTTCCACCAGATCCCGGCGTCGGGACGGATCGGCAG
>DATJIM010000108.1:0-11783 GCA_035493195.1 Caldimonas sp. | reverse complement strand
TGTCCTTGTGGTTGGTCGCGTAGACCCAGCGCTTCCAGCCGTGCGGCGCGCCGTGGTGCTCGTGCGCCATGTCGTGATCGTGGCCGGTCGTGTCGACGGTGCCGCCGTGTCCGCTCTGTCCAATCACTGCGCTCATGGCGTTCGGTGTCCTCTGATGATGTTCTGCTACTTGCGTGCCGCGGCGACTTCGCTCGGCTGCACGATCTGGCCGGTGTTGTTCGACCAGTGGTTCTTGGTGAACGTGATCACCGCGGCGATCTCGGTGTCGGAGAGCTGCTTCCACGACGGCATCGCGCCGTTGTTCTGGCCGTTCAGCACGGTGTGGATCTGCTTCAACTTGTCGGCGTCGAGCACCGTCGGCGAACCGTCGAGCGCCTTGACGTTGCCGCCGCCCTTGCCGTTGGCCTGGTGGCAGACCTGGCAGTTGGCGGAGTAGACCTGCTCGCCGCGCGCGACCAGCGGCGCGAGCTCCCAGACCTTGCTCGGATCGTCGGCCTTCGCCGCCGCCTCCTTGGCCTTCTGATCGGCCCACGCGGTGTACTCCTTCTGCGAGATCACCTTGACGTGGATCGGCATGTAGGCGTGCTCCTTGCCGCAGAGCTCGTAGCACTGCCCGTAGTAGTCGCCCGTCTTGGTGGCGCGGAACCACGTGTCGCGCACGAAGCCGGGGATCGCGTCCTGCTTGACGCCGAGCGCGGGGACGCCCCACGCGTGGATGACGTCGGCCGCGGTCGTGATGATGCGGACCTTCTTGTCGACCGGCACGATGAGCGGGTTGTCGACGCGCAGCAGGTAGTCGTCGCCCTCGGGCGCGCCGCGGTCGGACGCTTCGCGCTGGGCGACGTCGAGCGTCGACAAGAAGCCGATGCCGGCGCCTTCGCCGCTCAGGTAGTCGTAGCCCCACTTCCACTGCAGGCCGGTCGCCTTGATCGTGACGTCGGCCGCCGAAGTGTCCTTCATCGCGACGACGACGCGCGTCGCCGGCAGCGCCATCAGGATGACGATGATGAACGGCACCACCGTCCAAGCGATTTCGACCGTCGTGCTCTCATGGAAATGCGCGGCGCGCGCGCCGAGCGACTTGCGGTGCTTGAAGATCGAATAGAACATCACGCCGAACACGCCGATGAAGATCACCAGGCAGACGATCAGCATGAAGTGATGCAGCCACTGCTGGTCGGCGGCGATCTCGGTGACGGCCTCGTGCAGGTTGAGCTGGTTGACCCCGGGCCCTCCGGGCAGGTCGTGGACCTCGGCGGCGGCAGTCGCGAAGCTCGCCGCCGCGAGCGCTGCGAGGCCGAAGGCCCCGCGCGTGATGGCTCTCATCGTCATGGTCGGTGTTGCCAGTGGACGTTGTTGTTCGGTCAGGCCGTCTCGCCCGAGCGCCTGAGCGTTGAGCGCAGCTCGTCGGCGAGGGCGCGGCGAAGCTCGGGGCGAACGAAGCGGCCGATCGCGACGCGCTTGCCTTCGCCCGAGATCTCGATCAGCGAGCGATCGCTGTGCGCCGGCTCGACGCGCACCCACGCCGGCGCGAACTCGACCTGGTCGGTGCGGTTGCCGAGCGTGCATTCGACCGTCAGCCGGCCGGGTCGCAGGACGACGCGCTCGCGGTCGCCGGCGTGTCGAGCATAGACGAAGAGTGCGGCGCCGACAGCGAGCAGCTCGACGCTTGCGAACGGCATGATCAGGTTCGCGCCGCGCCACCAGAACGCGCCGGCGATGGCAAGCGCCAAGGCGCACAGGGAGAGATAGAAGGCGACCAGCTGGAGCGGCGTCATCGAGCAGTTGCGACGGAGCAGCCACTGCACCGAGCCCTCGCCTGCCGGCCCCGGGACGCCGAAGCGGAGCGGCGCGGTGGGCGAGCCCGCGCCGAAGGCCTGAACGCTGAGAGAGGACATCTGCTGTGGTCCGTCGGGTGTGCCGTCGTTGCTGCCACGGCCCACCGCGACCGCAGTCATGTCGAAGGCGAGAGCGGCCTCGACAAAGCTGCAGATTTTAGCCCACCGTCCCGGCCCGACCCGCGCTGCCGGCGCACCATCGCGCGCATGTCGTCGAGCGAGACCGCCACCGGGGCGTCGGCGCGCAACCGCGGCGGCGGCTTGAAGCCGTGCCCGTACGCGACCTCGACCGCGAGCCCGATGCTGCCGTCGCGGTCGGCGCGCTCGGCGAGCGCGGCGACGAGGCGCCGTCGCCACGCCGGCGTGCGCAGCCCCGGATGGCGGTCGGGGTTCGTGTTGCCGCCGAGCTGCGCGAGCTCGGCGAGGAGCGCGTCGGCGCTTCGCCAGCGCAACGTGATCGTCTCCTGGTCGAGCACCGGCTCGGCGAAGCCGGCGTCGACGAGCATGTCGCCGAGGTCGTGCATGTCGATGAAGCCCGGCGTCGGCGTCGGCCAGCCGCTCGCCGCGTAGAGGTCGCGCAACTCGCGCAGGGTTCCCGGTCCGAGGCACGAGAAGACGGCGACGCCTTCGACGTCCAGCAGTCGCAGCCAGCGTGCGATCAGCGCCGGCGGATCGGCGACGAGGTGCAGCGCCATGTTCGCCCAGACGAGCTGCGCGCGTCCGATCGCGGCGTCGTCCGCGCCCTCGTCGACGACCTTCGCTGCCGGCGACGCGCCGAACGCCCACCAGGGACGATGCCCGGCGCTCCGGCTCCGCGCCGCCCACGCCGCGTCGGGCTCGACGGCGACGCGCTCCGCGCGCGGATACGCAGCGCGCACGACGTCGTCGCCGCCGCCCGGGCCCGGCCACCATTCGACGATGCGGCGCGGCTGCAGGCGGATCGGCGCCAGCCGCTCGACGAGACGGCGCGCGACCTCGCCGTGCAGCCACGGCACCGAGTCGCTGCGTGCGATGCGCGCGAGCGCGGCGCGCGCGGCCACCGGGTCGACCCCGCGCGCGTTGCGTTCGCTCGCCGCCATTCGCCGGCAGTATATTGAGCCGATGCTTGCGACGCGCTGGGCCGCGGTCGACGCGGCGCTCGCGCACGCGCCGAGCGTGTGCGCCGTCTGCCGCGGCTGGGGACGCGGCCGCGTCTGCGCGGCGTGTCTCGACCGCTTTGCCGCGCGCACGACGCGTTGCGCGCGCTGCGCGCTGCCGCTGCCGCCTTCGGCGACGCTGTGCGGTGCCTGCCTGCACGAGCCGCCGCCGTTCGACGCCGCGCTCGCCGCGGTCGACTACGCGGCCCCGTGGGACCGTCTCGTCACCGCGTTCAAGTTCCACGACGCGATCGACCTGGCGCGGCCGTTCGCGCGTGCGATCGTCGCGGCCGAGCGCGCGCGCGGCGCACCGCGGCCGTCGCTCGTCCTTCCGGTGCCGCTCGCGCCGACGCGGCTGCGCGCGCGCGGCTACAACCAGGCGTGGGAGATCGCGCGCCGCGTCGCGCGGCTGCTCGGAATCGACGCCGACCCATCGCTCGTGCTGCGGTTGCGCGAGACGGTGCACCAGCTCGCCTTGCCGCCGCTCGCGCGCGCCGGCAACGTCGCCGGCGCGTTCGCGGTCGAGCCGCGGCGGCGCAGCGAGGTCGCCGGGCGCACGTTCGCGATCGTCGACGACGTCATGACGACCGCGAGCACCGCGGCGGAGGTCGCGCGCGTCCTCAAGCACGCGGGCGCGAGCCGGGTCGAGGTCTGGGTGCTGGCGCGAACGCCCCGTCGCGAAGACGCGTAGCGGATCGTCGGTGTTCCGCATCGTCCTCGTCGAGCCCGAGATCCCGCCAAACACCGGGAACGTCATCCGCCTCGCCGCCAACACCGGCTGCGAGCTCCATCTCGTCGAGCCGCTCGGCTTCGCGATGACCGACCCGCTGCTGCGCCGCGCCGGGCTCGACTACCACGAGTACGTCAACGTCCGCAGGCACGCGTCGTGGGCCGCGTTCGTCGCGGCAAGCGGCGCCGACCCGCTGCGCACGTTCGCGTTCACGAGCGAAGGCCGCCGCCCGCTCGCCGACGTCCGCTTCGCGGCGGGCGACTGGCTCGTCTTCGGCGCCGAGGCGTCGGGGCTGCCGGCCGCGGTGCGCGCGGGGTTCGACGAAGCGCACAGCGTGCGGCTGCCGATGCGCGCGGGCCAGCGCAGCCTCAACCTCAGCAACGCGGTCGCGGTCGCGGTGTTCGAGGCGTGGCGGCAGAACGGCTACGCCGGCGGCGTCTAGCGACGACGCCGTCGACCGTCACTCGTCGCCGAGCGGCGATTCGGCGCGCGCCTCGCGCCGCATCAGCTGCGCGAGCGCGTGCTCGGGCGCGATGCGACCGGCGAGGACGTCGACCACTGCAGCGACGATCGGCATCTCGACTCCGCACGCACGTGCGCGGTCGAGGACGACGCCGGCGCTGCGCACGCCCTCGGCGACGTGACCGAGGTCGACGAGGATCGTCGCGAGCTCCTTGCCGGCGGCGAGCTCGATCCCGACCGTGCGGTTGCGCGAGAGATCGCCGGTCGCGGTGAGGACGAGATCGCCGAGACCCGAGAGGCCCATGAAGGTCGCCGCATCGGCGCCGAGCGCGACGCCCAGGCGCGTCATCTCGGCGAGGCCGCGCGTCACGAGCGCAGCGCGCGCGTTGAGGCCGAGGCCCATGCCGTCGGCGAGGCCGGTGGCGATCGCGAGCACGTTCTTGACCGCGCCGCCGACTTCGACTCCGACCGGGTCGGCCGACGTGTAGATGCGAACGCTCGCGTGGTGGAACGCCGCGACGGCGGCGGCGCGCACCGCGGCGTCGCTGCTTGCCGCAACGAGCGCGGTCGGTCGGCCGCGCGCGACCTCGAGCGCGAAGCTCGGGCCCGACACGACGCCGACCTTCGCGCTCGGGCGAACTTCGCGCGCGATCTCGTGGCCGAGCGCGCCGGTGCCTTCCTGGAAGCCTTTGCAGAGCCAGACCATGGTGGCGTCGAGCGACGGCGGCAGGCGCGCCAGCAGCGGCTCGAGCCCGGCCATCGGCGTGGCGATGACGACGATGCCCCGCTCGGCGTCGCCGAGCGCCGCGTCGAGGTCGCTGTCGATCTGCAGCGCCGTCGGCAGCGGGATCTCGGGCAGGTAGCGGGCGTTGCGCCGCGACGAGCGCAGGCGCTCGGCCTGTTCCGCGTCGCGTGCCCACAGCCGCGTCGGGTGCGCGGCGACGGCGTGCACGGCGAGCGCAGTGCCCCACGCGCCGGCGCCGAGGATCGTGACGTTCATCGCCGCACGTGCCTCCGCGAAGAGCGTGCGGCGGCGGTGCGCGAAGCGCTAGCCGGCGGTGCCGACCACGCCCGAGCCGTTGCTCGCGTTGGCCGCGCCTTGGCCGAGCGCCTGTGCCTTCTGCGCCTCGTACATCGCCTGGAAGTTGAACTCCGACAGCACCACCGGCGGGAAGCCGGCGCGCGTGCAGACGTCGGAGACGATCGCGCGCAGGTACGGATAGATCGTGTTCGGGCAGATCACGCCGAGCGCCTGCTTGAGCTGCTCGTCGTTGACGTTCTTGATCTCGAAGATCCCGCCCTGCTTCGCCTCGACGAGAAAAAGCGTCTTGTCGTTGAGCTTGGTCGTCACGGTCGCCGTCAGCGTCACCTCGTACATCGACTCGGCGATCGGCTCGGCGCCGACGCCGAGGTTGATCTCGACCTGCGGCTGGCCCTGCTCGAGGAGGATCTTCGGCGAGTTCGGCTGCTCGAGCGAGAGATCCTTGAGATAGATGCGCTGGATGTTGAGCGTCGGAAGCGTGCTGGGGTCGGCGGCCATGGCGGTCTCGAAGGGGTGGACGCTCGCCGCGGGCGAGCGCTGGAGGAGGCGCCGGAGCGCGCCGGGATTATCGCGTGCCGGGCAGGGCCAGGAGCGGCTCGAGGCCGCCGCGGCGGTCCAGCGCGACGAGCTCGTCGCAGCCGCCGACGTGGACGTCGCCGATGAAGATCTGCGGCACCGTCCAGCGGTGCGTCAGGCGGACCATCTTCTCGCGCTGGTCGGGGTCGAGGTCGACGCGGATCTCGTCGATCTGCTCGACGCCGCGCTGCTTGAGAAGCGCCTTCGCCCGCAGGCAATACGGGCACGTCGCCGTGCTGTACATCTTGACGGGCTGCATGGGTGCGCCGCTAGGCCGTCTTCTCGGTCGGCAGGTTCGCGGCGCGCCACGCTGCGAGGCCGCCTGCGAGCGCGGTCGAGTTCTCGAAGCCGAGCTTCTTCAGCACCGCGACGGCGCGCGGCGCGCGCGCGCCGGTCGGGCAGACGACGACGACCGGCAGCGACTTGTTCTTCGGCAGGTCGCGCGAGGTCTCGAGGCTCGCGAGCGGGACGCTCTTCGCGCCGACAGCGTGGCCGGCGGCGTACTCGGCGGGATCGCTGATGTCGATCAGCACCGCCTTCTCGCGATTGATCAGGCGCACCGCGTCGGCGGCGCTGACGCGGCTGCCGCCGCCGACGCTGCCCGAGAGCGTCGGCCAGGCGAGCATCGCACCCGAGGCGATCGCGATCGCGAACAGATACCAGTTGTCGAGGACGAAGCTCAAGGGGTCGCAGCAGCGCTTGGCCGCATCTCGGCAAAGTGCGAATTATAGAATTCGGGTTCCTCTGCCCTGCCCGGCCCGCCGATCGCCCCGCGCGCAACTCGGCTTGTGCCGCCACCGACCCGCGCCTTCCCCCGATGCACAAGCTCGTCCTCCTTCGCCACGGCGAATCGACGTGGAACCTTTCCAACCGCTTCACCGGCTGGACCGACGTCGACCTGACCGCGACGGGCGTCGAGCAGGCGCGTGCCGCCGGCAAGCTGCTGCGCGAGGCGGGCTTCGAGTTCGATCGCGCATGGACCTCGGTCCTGAAGCGCGCGATCTGGACCCTCTGGCACGCGCTCGACGCGATGGATCGCACGTGGCTGCCGGTGACGAACGACTGGCGACTGAACGAGCGCCACTACGGCGCGCTGCAGGGCCTCGACAAGGCCGAGACCGCGGCGAAGTTCGGCGACGCGCAGGTGCTCGCCTGGCGGCGCAGCTACGACGTGCCACCGCCGCCGCTCGCGGCCGATGACCCGCGCAGCGAGCGCGGCGATCCGCGCTACGCCCGCCTCGCGCCCGGGCAGGTGCCGCTCACCGAGTGCCTGAAGGACACGGTGGCGCGCGTGCTGCCGTTCTGGCACGAGCAGCTCGCGCCGCAGATCGCGCGCGGCGAGCGGCTGCTCGTCTCGGCGCACGGCAACAGCATGCGCGCACTCGTCAAGTACCTCGACGGCATTGGCGACGAAGAGATCGTCGGCTTGAACATTCCGAACGGCATCCCGCTCGTCTACGAGCTCGACCACGCGTTGAAGCCGATCCGCAGCTACTACCTCGGCGACCCCGAGGCGGCCGCGCGCGCCGCCGCTGCGGTCGCGGCGCAGGGCCGGGCGCGCTAGGCCTACGCCAGCGCGACGCCGAGCGCGCCGGCGATGTCGGCGCGCAGTTGCGCCGCAAGCTCGCGCCGTTCGAGGCCCGCGCTCGCGCGCACGGGCAGGAACGTCAGCTTCGCGCGCACGCCGTCGCCGCACGACGTCTGCCACAGGCTCTTGAACAAGCCCGTGTCGCCGACGAACTCGACCGCTTCGCTCACTGCGTGCGTCGCGTCGGAATAGCGCAACGCGACGGGCTGCACCGGGGTCGACGTCGCGATCGCCGCCTGCAGCAGGTTGGCATGGAACGGCAGCAGGCCGTGGCCCAGCGACGTCGTTCCCTCGGGAAAGATCGCGACGACCTCGCCGCCGCCGATCGCCGCGGCGACGGCGTGGACGACGCGGAGCGCGTCGCGCTTCTTCTCGCGCTCGAGATAGAGCGTCCCGGCGGCGTCGACGAGTCGCGCGACCAGCGGCCAGCTCTTGACATCGGCCTTGGAGACGAAGCGCGCCTCGGGGACGATCGCGTGAACCGCCATGATGTCGAGCCACGAGATGTGGTTGACGACGACGAGCGCAGAGCGGCGCATCGGCTCGCCTTCGGACTCGAACGCGATGCCGAGGACGGCGAGCATCTTCCTCGCCCACCAGCGGATGCGCTCGCGGCGCCCAGCCACGTCGAGCGACGGGAACGCAAAGAGCACGATCGCAAGGCCGTGCAGGCCGTGGCCCACGGCGTGCGCGAGTCGCGCCAGCGCGCGCACGCGCCGCATCACGACCGTGCCACCGCGTCAGCCCGCCGCTTCGTACGCGAGCGCGCCGGCGACGAACGTGAAGTGCACCCGTCCTCGCATCTCGTAGCGCGCGAACGGGGTGTGGCGGCTGCGGCTCGCGAGCGTCGTGCCGTCGACCGTCCACGACTCGTCCGCGGCGAAGACGCAGAGGTCGGCGGCTGCGCCTTCTTCGAGTCCGTGCCTCGACTCGGCGACGCCGCGAGAGCGCGCGAGCACCGCGGCGGGACGGGTCGTGACGACAGCGAGCGTCTTCGCCATCCCGAGCTTCGTCGCCTCGCCCCACTTGAGCGCGGCGCCGAGCAGGAGCTCGAGCCCGGTCGCGCCCGGCTCTGCCTCGGCGAACGGCAGGTGCTTGGCGTCTTCCATGACCGGCGTGTGGTCGCTGACGAGCGCGTCGATCGTGCCGTCGGCGAGGGCGGCGCGGATCGCGTCGCGGTCGCGCTGCTGGCGCAGCGGCGGAACGAGCCGCATCGCCGAGTCGAAGTAGCCGATGTCGATGTCGATCAGGTGCAGCTGGTGGATGCTCGCGTCGCACGTCAGCGGCAAGCCTTCGGCCTTCGCGGCGCGAACGAGCTCGATGCCGGCGGCGCTGCTGAGGCGGCACAGGTGGACGCGAGCGCCGGTGTCGCGCATCAGCTCGAAGATCGTGGCCAGCGCGATCGTCTCGGCGAGGACCGGAACTCCCGAGAGGCCGAGCCGGGTCGCCAGCGGGCCCTTGGCGGCGACGCCGTTGCCGAGCCAGGCGTCGTTCGGCCGCAACCAGACCGTGTAGCCGAACGTCGCCGCGTACTGCAGCGCGCGATGGAGGACGAGCGTGTCGCGGATGGCCACGTCGGCGTGCGAGAAGCCGACGCAGCCGGCCTCGCGCAGCTCGGCCATCTCGGTGAGCGCCTCGCCCTTCAGCCCCTGCGTCAGCGCGCCGAGCGGATAGAGGCGCGCGCGATGGAGGTTGCGGGCGCGGAACTTGAGCATCGTGACCAGCCCGGGCTCGTCGAGCACCGGGTCGGTGTCGGGCGGGCAGACGAGGCTCGTCACGCCGCCGGCGACGGCCGCGGCGAGCTCCGACTCGAGCAGGCCGGTGTGCTCGCTGCCCGGCTCGCCGAGCCGCGCCGCGAGGTCGACGAGGCCGGGAACGACGACCGCGCCGCGCGCGTCGATCGTGCGCGTCGCGTCGAAATCCGAGAGACGAGGATCGTGGCCGCGCGCGACGATCGCAATCCGGCCACCGTCGAGCGCGACCGCGCCCGGGTCGTCGCGGCCGCTCGCCGGGTCGACGACGCGGGCGTTCGTGATCAGGATCCTGCTCATGCCTTCACGGGCTGTTGCCGGCGATGATCGACATCACCGCCATCCGCACGGCGATGCCGAACGTGACCTGCGGCAGGATCACGCTCTGCTGGCCGTCGACGACCGCCGAGTCGATCTCGACGCCGCGATTGATCGGCCCCGGGTGCATCACGATCGCGTCCGGCTTGGCGAGCGCGAGCTTGGCGGCGTCGAGGCCGAACGTCTTGAAGTACTCGCCCGCGCTTGGCAGCATCGCGCCGCTCATCCGCTCGTTCTGCAGCCGCAGCATGATGATCACGTCGGCGTCGCGAACGCCTTCGGCCATGTCGTGGCAGACGCGCACGCCCATCTCCCTCAGGTCGCCGGGGACGAGCGTCTTCGGGCCGACGGCGCGGATCTCCGGGACGCCGAGCGTCGTCAGCGCGTGGATGTCCGAGCGAGCGACGCGCGAGTGGACGATGTCGCCGACGATCGCCACCGTCAGCTGCGTGAAGTCGTGCTTGTAGTGGCGGATCGTGTACATGTCGAGCAGGCCCTGCGTCGGGTGCGAGTGGCGGCCGTCGCCGGCGTTGACCACGTGCACGTGCGGCGCGCAGTGCTGCGCGATGAGATACGGCGCGCCGCTCTCCGAGTGGCGGACGACGAACATGTCGGCATGCATCGCCGACAGGTTGGCGATCGTGTCGAGCAGGCTCTCGCCCTTGGCGGTGCTCGAGCGCGCGATGTCGAGGTTGATGACGTCGGCCGACAGGCGCTTGGCGGCGATCTCGAACGTCGTCCGCGTCCGCGTCGAGTTCTCGAAGAAGAGGTTGAACACGCTCTTGCCGCGCAGCAGCGGCACCTTCTTGACGTCGCGCTCGTTGACGCTCAAGAACGTCCCCGCGGTGTCGAGGATGTGCTGCAGCGTCGCCTGCGGCAGACCCTCGATCGACAGCAGATGGATGAGCTCGTCGTTGGCGTTGAGCTGGGGGTTGCGGCGGCCGAACATGGTCAGCGGATCTCGAACCTGAATTTGCCGCCGTCGTCGCGGGCGAGCCGGATGCGCTTGTCGGCGGGTAGCTCGATCGTCGCCGGCGCGCACGCCGCCGCGATCGGCAGCTCGCGGCCGCCGCGGTCGACGAGCACCGCGAGCGCGACGCTCGCCGGCCGGCCGAAGTCGTACAGCTCGTTGACCGCGGCGCGGATCGTGCGGCCGGTGTAGAGGACGTCGTCGACGAGGACGATGTGACGGCCGTCGATCTCGAACGGCAGCTTCGTGTTCGCCGCGCCACCCGCCAGGCCGCGCTCCGAGAAGTCGTCGCGGTGCAGCGCGATCGAAAGCACGCCCGGCGCGCCGGCGAGGCCGAGGTCCCTCTGCAGCCGCTCGGCGAGCCAAGCTCCGCCCGACGTGATGCCGACCAGCGCGCCGCCGGGCTTGAGCAGACGGCGCACGCCCGCGAGCAGCTCGGCGTAGAGCGCTTCGGCGTCGAGCCGCTCGGCTGCGCTCATGCGACCGCCGCCAGGTGCTGCTCGAGGACGATCGCCGCCGCCGCCGCATCCAGGTCGGCGGCGCCGGCGCGCCTCGCGTCGGTCGTCGTGTAGCGCTCGTCGACTTCGTGGACAGGCAGCTTGAACCGATCGGCGAGATCGCGTGCGAAGCGGCGCGCACGCGTGGTGTTCGCGTGCGGCGCGCCGTCGGGATGGAACGGCACGCCGACGACGAGCTCGTCGGGCCGCCACTCGGCGATCAGCCTGGCGATCGCCGCGGTGCGCGCCTCGCCGCGCTCGGCGATCGTCGCGAGCGGCGTCGCCGTTCCGGTCAGCGCGTTGCCGCTCGCGACGCCGACGCGCCGCGTGCCGAAGTCGAAAGCGAGATAGGAGCGGGTGGGTGGACGGGCCGAAGCGACGGCTCGGCTCACGCGTGCCCCGCATCCGAGCTGAGCATGCCGGCGTCGATGCCGAGCAGCGAGAGGGCCTTGTCGTAACGCTGGCCGACCGGCGTGTCGAAGATGATGCCGGGCTCTGCTTCGACGGTGATCCAGCCGTTGCGGCTGATCTCGTCCTCGAGCTGTCCCGCCGCCCAACCGCTGTAGCCGAGCGTGACGAGCACCTTCTTCGGGCCGGCGCCGTTCGAGATCGCCTCGAGCACGTCCTTGCTCGTCGTCATCTCGAGGCCGCCGGCGATCCTCAGCGACGAGTTGTAGGGGCTGTCGCCGTTCTCGGCCGACTGCGGCTCGTGGAGGACGAAGCCGCGCTCGGTTTGCACCGGGCCGCCGAAGTAGACCGGCAACTCGGCGAAGTCGTCGCGGTCCAGCGACAGCTCGACCTTCTCGAACAGGTTCTTCAGCGTGATGTCGATCGGCTTGTTGATGACCAGGCCGAGCGCACCCTTGTCGCTGTGC
>DATJIM010000107.1:0-9642 GCA_035493195.1 Caldimonas sp. | reverse complement strand
AGCGAAGGCGCCGGCGCGCAGCCGTACGCCGAGCCGCGGCCGGTCGTGAAGCAGATCAGGTTGGCGCCGCCGGCGACCTGGCCGGTCGCCGACACCGGGTCGTAGCCCGGCGTGTCCATGAAGACGAGTCCGTTCGCGGTGACGGGCTCGGCGTACTCGACGACGTCGACGAGGTTCGTCGTCCCGCTCTTGGCGATCGCGCCGAGGCTCTTCTCGAGAATCGTCGTCAGCCCGCCGGCCTTGTTGCCGGCCGAAGGGTTGTTGTCCATCGCGGCGTCGTTGCGCTCGCAGTAGCGCTCCCACCAGCGGATCCGCGCGATCAGCTTGTCGGCGACCTGCTTCGAGACGGCGCGTCGCGTCAGCAGGTGCTCGCCGCCGTAGATCTCGGGCGTCTCCGAGAGGATCGCGGTGCCGCGGTGGCGAACGAGGCGGTCGACGGCGGCGCCGAGCGCAGGATTGGCGCTGATTCCCGAATAGCCGTCGGAGCCTCCGCACTGCAGGCCGACCATGATCGCGCTTGCCGGCACCGGCTGGCGCGCCACACGGTTGGCTTCGTCGAGCAGCCACTCGACGAGCTCGATGCCGTGCGCGACGGTCTTCTTCGTCCCGCCGGTCTCCTGGATGTTGAAGGTGTGCAGCGTCGGCCCGCCGGTGAGGCCCTCCTGCTCCATCAGCCCGCCGATCTGGTTGGTCTCGCAGCCGAGGCCGACGACCATCACCGAGGCGAAGTTGGCGTGCCGCGCGTAGCCGCCGAGCGTTCGCCGCAGCACCTGGAGCGGCTCGCCGGCGCTGTCGGTCGCGCAGCCGGCGCCGTGCGTCAGCGCGACGACACCGTCGACGTTCGCAAAGCCCTCGAGCGCGCGCGGATTGGTGTCGCGCCGAAAGTGGTCGGCGATCGCGCGCGCGACCGTCGCCGAGCAGTTGACCGACGTCAGGATTCCGATGTAGTTGCGCGTCGCGACGCGGCCGTCGGCGCGGACGATGCCGTCGAACGTCGCCGGCTCGCTGGCGTACGCGGTCGGCCGGGTCGCGCTCGCAGCCGCATAGTCGCGGGCGAACGACGAGAACTCGAGGTTGTGCGTGTGGACGTGCTGGCCGGGGGCGATGTCGTGCTTCGCGCTGCCGATGATCTGGTCGTAGCGGTGCACCGGCTCGCCGGCGCGGATCGCGCGCGTCGCGATCTTGTGCCCGGGCGGAACGAGGCCGGCGACGACGACGCCTTCGCTCTCGATGCGCGTGCCGCCGACGAGTTGGCGGCGGGCGATGACGACGTCGTCGTTGGGGTGAATTCGGATGATCAGCGGATCGCTCACAGGCAGACGTCGGTGCTCGAAACCCGCAGTGTATTTCCGACCCCCGCGAATGCAGGGTGCTGGGGCTGGAGTCGCAGGTCTACGATCGGCGACGGCAGCGCCGCAATGGCGGCCGCGGCGCCCACTGCTCGACGCCACGACGGCCGCAACCACGCGGCGCAACGACTGATCCCTCCACGGAGAGAGGAGGCGTGGCATGCAAGGCTCTCAACGACGCTTCCCGGCACGCGCCCGCGTCGCCGCCGCTGTCGCAACGCTTGCGCTGGCAAGCGTCGCAGCGAACGCGCAGCTGCGCGTCGGCGTCACCAATCTCGTCAGCGACGACCAGATGGCGAACGCCGCCAAGATCACCGACACCGGCCTCGTCAACGCGTGGGGAGTGTCGTATTCACCGACCAGCCCGTTCTGGGTGTCGTCGAACGGCGCCGGCACGGCGGTGCTGTACAGCGTCAACCCGGCGACGCAGGCGACAACCAAGGCCGGACTGACGGTGACGATTCCGGACGCCGGCTCGGTCACCGGGCAGGTCTTCAACGCCGCCGGCGCTGCGTCGTTCAACGGCGACAACTTCCTCTTCGTCAGCGAAGACGGCACGATTTCCGGCTGGCGCAACGCGATCGGCACGACCGCCGAGCGGCTGCGCACCGGATCGACGGCGAACGTCTACAAGGGTGCGGCGTTCGCGACGCTGTCCGGAACGGGATACCTGTACGCCGCCAACTTCAAGGCGGGCACGATCGACGTCGTCAAGGGCCAGGCCAACGCGCCCGACCTGATCGGCAAGTTCACCGATCCGAACCTGCCGTCCGGCTACGCGCCGTTCAACATCCAGAACCTCGGCGGGACCATGTACGTGACCTACGCGCTGCAGAACGCAACGCAGGACGAGGAGCTCGCCGGCGCCGGACGCGGCTTCGTGTCGGCGTTCGATCTCCAGGGCAACCTGATCGGACGCGTCGCTTCGGCCGGCACGCTCGACGCACCGTGGGGGTTGGCGTTCGCGCCGTCGTCGTTCGGCGCGCTCGCGGGGTCGCTGCTGGTCGGCAACTTCGGCGACGGCCGCGTCAACGTCTTCAACGCTTCGTCGCACGCGTTTCTCGGCCAGCTCGCCGCGAGCGACGGCACGCCGCTGTCGATCGACGGGCTCTGGGCGCTCACGTCGGGCAACGACGGCAGCGCCGGCAGCAGCAGCCTGATCTACTTCAGCGCCGGTCCCGGCGACGAATCGCACGGTGTGTTCGGCGTGCTGACGCCGGAGGCGATCGCTGCCGTGCCGGAGCCGTCGACGGCGCTGCTGCTGCTGTCCGGGCTCGTCGGCATCGGCTTCCTGGTCGGCCGGCGCGGCACCATCGGCAAGCGCGGCGCGGTCAAGCGCTGATCACGCGTCGACCGTTTCGCGCCGCGTCGCCGGCCGCGGCCAGGCTCGCCTGCGCCGCGGCGCGGATCTCGGTCGCTTCGCGGACGAGCTGCGCGAGCCGGCGCGCGAGCCACGGCACGACGTCTGCGGTCGGCGGCTGCGCGGGCAGCAGGTCGACGTCGTCGGCTGCCGCGGCGGCGGCGATCGCGGTGCGGCGCTCGGCGACCTCGTCGGGGACGCCGATGTCGAGGCAGACGCTCAGCGCCGCGACCGTGTCGGCGAGCGTGGCGTCGACGCGGCGCAGCTCGGCGTCGTCGTCGAGCCGCGCCAGCGAGTGGCGGACCAGCGACAGGTGTGCCATGAAGCGCTCGCCGTGGTCGAGCAGGGCGGCGACGCGCTCGATCGGCAGCCGCACGCCGCGCGGCTCGACGCGGCTGCGCGAGAGCGCGGCACCGAGCGCGGCGAGCGACTCGTAGGCCTTGCGCCGCGCCATGCGCTCGTCGACGGCGTCGCCCGAGCCGGCGCGCAGCGAGTGCGTGGCGTAGTCGCGCAGCTCGCCGAGCGCCCGCGCGATCGCGTCGGGCACGCTGCGCCGCTCCCACGACGGCAGCACGTAGCTGAAGCACCACGCGAGCATCGCGCCGAGGAAGGTGTCGGCAATGCGCTCGCCGATCGCGAAGCCCGCCCCGGGGTTGACGAGGTGCGACTGCAGCAGCGCCATCACGCTCCCCGCCGTCGCCGTCACCCAGTAGCGCTGGATGACGAACGAATGCGCGGTCGCGAGCGCGGCGAGGAACGCGACGTTGACGAACGCCAGCGACGGCAAGTGCGACACGCCGATGACGATGAGGCAGCCGACCGCGGTGCCGAGGACCCGAGCGTTGCGGCGCGCGAGCGTGTCGCCGAGGCTGCCGCGCAGCACGACCGCGACGCTCAGCACGAGCCAGTAGGAATGCGCTGCCCACGGCAGCGCGAGCGCGAGGTAGTACGCGGTGCCGAGCGCGAGCGACATCCGCACCGCGTGGCGCAGCACCGGCGAATCGCGCCGCCAATGGGTTTTCAGCGCGCGCAGCGGCCAGCCCTCCGGAGCGACGAAGGTCTGCAGCTGCTGCGGCGTGAGCGGCAGCGCCTCCCGTTCGCCGCGCAGCAAACCGTGGATGTGATCGACATCGCCGGCGAGCCGATCGAGGCGGCCCGCGAGCACCGGAACCAGGCGTGCACGGGCGTCGTCGCTGGCCAGCGCTTCGGCATCGGCGGGCACATCGAGCGACGGCGCGATCGGCTCCGTTGCGGTCGACGCGGTGCCGTCGCGCAGCCCGTCGGCGGCATCGTCGAGCCGCGCGCCGAGCGCGCGCAGCGCCGCGGCAGCGCGCTCGAGGATCTCGCGGCCGGCGGCGTCGGTGCCGAGCAGCGCGACGTCGAGGCGGCTCGTCAGCAGCGCGTCGCGCAGATCGATCAGGCGCAGCACGATCGCGACGTCGCGCTGCCAGCCCTCGCTCTGCACCGCCGGGTAGACGAGGTCGCGCGCCGCCTGCAGGCGATCGGCGAGCGCCGCCTCGCCGCCGATCCAGGCGCGCAGCGGCGGCGCTTCGCCGGCGAGAACGCGGTAGGAGACGAGCACATCGGCGCGCGAGCGGAACAGGTCAGCCGCCGCGCGCAGCGCCGCGACCATCGCGAGCGTGCGATAGCGCCCTTGCAGGGCCGTGTTCGAGAGCAGCGCCCACCCGAGATACGCCGCCGCGCCGCATGCGCCCCAGCCGGCGATCGCGAGCTCGTGCTCGGCAGGCGGCACGGCCATCGCGAAGATCATCGCGAGCACCGGCGAGAACGAGACGGCGCCGGCGCGCGCGCCCCACGCGAGCGCCATCATGGCGACGAATGCGACGACGACGACGACGAGCCCGAGCGCGTTCGGACGCGCGCGCACGAGATCGACCGCGAGCGCGGCGAGCACGCTGAGAAGCGCCGCGGCGCCGACGCGGTGCCACGTCCGCGACGGCGCGTTCGGCAGATCGGCGATGCTCGCGCAGACCGCTCCGCTGACGACAAGCGCCGCCGCGTGCGCGCCGGCGAGCGCGAGCGCGAGCAGCTGGATGCAGCCGATGCCGACCGCAACCGCGATGCCGTTGACGACGTACGCAGGCAGCAGCCGCCACGGCCGGAGCCACGCCGGCAGCGCCGCGGCCATCGGCGTCGCCGTCAGGCGTCGATCAGCTTCGGATCCCAGGCGTGGATCTTCTGCCGCTGCTCGCCGAGGCCCGCGATGCCGAGGCGCACCTCGTCGCCCGCCTTGAGGAACGTCGGCGGCTTCATCCCCATGCCGACGCCCGGAGGCGTTCCGGTCGAGATGAGGTCGCCTGGCCAGAGCGTCATGAAGCGGCTGCAGTAGGCGACGAGCTCGGCGACGCCGAAGATCATCGTCGCTGTCGTCCCGTTCTGACGGCGCTGGCCGTTGACGTCGAGCCACATCGCGAGGCCCTGCGGGTCCTTGACCTCGTCGGCGGTCACCATCCACGGGCCGACCGGGCCGAACGTGTCGCAGCCCTTGCCCTTGTCCCACGTGCCGCCGCGCTCGAGCTGGTACTCGCGCTCGGAGACATCGTTGACGACGCAGTAACCGGCGACGCATTTCAGCGCATCGGCCTTGTCGACGTAGCGCGCTTTCTGGCCGATGACGACGCCGAGCTCGACCTCCCAGTCGCACTTGACCGAGCCTTGCGGCAGCACGACGGCGTCGTTCGGACCGACGATCGCGCTCGTCGGCTTCATGAAGATGATCGGCTCCTTCGGGATCGGCGAGCCGGTCTCGGCGGCGTGGTCCGAGTAGTTGAGGCCGATGCAGATGAACTTGCCCATGCCGCGCCACGGCGGCGCGACGCGGCCGGCGTTCGCGACCGCGGGAAGCTTGGCGGCGTCGAGCTCGGCGAGGCGGCGCAGGTTCTCGGGTCGCAGTGTCTCCGTCGTGATGTCGGGAACGACTCCCGAGAGATCGCGCACGGTGCCCTGTGCGTCCACCAGCGCCGGCTTCTCCGCGCCCTTGGCGCCGTATCGCATCAGCTTCATTGCTCTTCCTTCATGGGTGTGACTGAACAGTTTAAGTTGAGCGGCACGCGGCCGGTGAGCGGTGGGTACGCCCTGGGCTCCGACGGCCGTGCCGGCTATCACGGGCCAGAAGTACTCCGTTCGGGCATGGCGCGGTGAGACGATCTCCGCTGCCGTCGGCCCCATTGCGCACCCACCACTCACCGTCCGAGCTCTGGCAATGAATCTCGTTGCACCGCGCGGTGCGGGGCGGCGAGTGGCGGGCATGACTTGGGTCCGCTGGCAGCGGGGGACGTCTGATCGCGCCATGCCTGAACGGAGTACTTCTGGCCCGTCATGGCCGGCAGGGCCAGCGGAGCCCGGGGCATGCCCGCCGCTCACCTCCCCGTGCTGCTCAAACAAACAAACTCACATGGACCAGCCGCCGTCGATCACTTGTGCCGTGCCCGTCGTGAACGCCGACTCGTCGCTCGCGAGATAGACGGCGAGTGCCGCGATTTCGGCGGCCGTCCCGATGCGCCCCATCGGTTGACGCGCAACGAACGCAGCTTCGATCTCGGCGAGCGATTGCTGATTCGCCTTCGCCTGCGCGTCGATCCGCTGCCGCAGCGACGGCGACTCGACGGTGCCCGGGCAGATGGCGTTGCAGCGGATGCCGCGCGTGATGAAGTCGGCCGCGATCGACTTCGTCATGCCGATCACCGCGGCCTTCGTCGCCGTGTAGACGAAACGGTTCGGTACGCCCTTGATGCTCGACGCTGCCGACGCGACGTTGACGATCGAGCCGCCGCCAGCCTTCAGCATCGGCGGCAGGAACGCGCGCGTGACGCGGTACATCGCGCGCACGTTGAGGTCGATCGAGAAGTCGAACGCGACCTCGTCGCATTCGAGGATCGTGCCGTGGTGGACGTAGCCGGCGCCGTTGAAGAGCACGTTGACGGTGCTTTTCGCGTTCGCCTCGATCGACGCCGCGAGCACCGCGCTCGCGTCGGTGACGTCGAGCCGGCGCGTCTCGCAGCCGGTCGCGCGCGCGAGCTCGGCGAGCGATTCCTCGTTGATGTCGGTCGCGACGACGCGAGCGCCCTCGCGGACGAACGCTTCGGCGGTGGCGCGGCCGATGCCTTGCCCCGCAGCGGTGATGAAGGCGGTCTTGCCCGCGAGACGGTCGGTCATTTGCGAAAACTGGGTGGTGTCGGGTAAAGAATAGTTTCGTCGCTCGGCAAGCGTCAACAGCGCGTTCGTCGCCTTGACCTGCGCTGCACGAGGGAAACGGCACCGCGATTGCTCTGGCAGGCGGCGCGCTCGGCCGTTGCCGCTGATCGTGCCGATGCTGCGCCGCGCTCGCCGTCTTGCTAGCCTTCGCGGCCGCTCCCGCAGATGTCACCCGATGGACCAGCCGCCCGACGACCGTGCCTTGCCCACGCTCGCGCCCAGCGCGCCGGCGCTGCCGCCCGCGAAGCCGGTGCGCGGCGCGCGCCGCTGGTTCGGCACGATCGTCGCCTTCGCGGCGCTGATCGCGATCGCGGCGCTGGCGTGGTGGCTGTTGCACCGGCCGCCCGAGGGACCGGGCGGCACGGCGGTCGCCGCCTCGGGCGCCGGCCGCGGCGGCGCGGCGGCGGGGCCCGGCGGCCCCGGCGGCGGCCGTGGCAGCCGCGGTGCGCCGCCGAGCACGGTCGGCGTCGCGACGGCGACGCGCGCCGACCTGCCGATCGTCCTCGATGCGCTGGGCACCGTGACGCCGATCGTCACCGTCACCGTGCGGCCGCAGGTCTCGGGACAGATCACGCAGGTGCTCTACAGCGAAGGGCAGATCGTCAACAAGGGGCAGCTGCTCGTGACGATCGACCCGCGCCCGTTCGAGGCGGTGCTGCAGCAGGCCATCGGCGCGCGCATGAAGGACGAGGCGCAGCTCGAGAACGCGAAGGTGCAGCTGCAGCGCTACCAGACGCTGCTCAGCCAGGACTCGATCGCGCGCCAGGACGTCGACACGCAGGCGGCGATGGTGAAGCAACTGCAGGCCTCGATCGTCGCCGACCGCGCCAACGAGAACACCGCGCGCCTGAATCTCGGCTGGAGCAGGATCGTCGCGCCGGTCGCCGGACGCGTCGGCCTGCGCCCGGTCGATGTCGGCAACACGATCAGCGCCGGCGACGCCAACGGCGTCGCGGTGATCACGCAGATCGCGCCGATCGACGTCGCGTTCGCGGTGCCGCAGGACCGCGTTCCCGAGGTGCAGGCGAGCGTCGCTGCAGGCGACAAGCTCGCAGTCGCCGCGTTCGACCGCACGCGCACGAAGAAGCTCGGCGACGGCGTCTTCTCGACGCTCGACAACCTCGTCGACGTGCAGACCGGAACCGTGAAGGCGAAGGCGCGCTTCGCCAACGCCGACCGCGCGCTCTTTCCGAACCAGTTCGTCAACGTCCGCCTGCTGCTGCGCTCGATCGACGGTGCGATCGTCGTTCCGGTGACGGCGATGCGCACCGGGCCGAACGGCGACTTCGTCTACGTCGTCAACGAAGACCGGACCGTCTCGGTGCGGGCGGTCGAGCGCGGCGTCGCGACGAACGAGGTCATCGCGGTCACCAAGGGGCTCGCGCTCGGCGAGCGCGTCGTCACCGAGGGCGGCGACCGGTTGCGCGACGGTGCACGCGTCCAGCTCGCCGGCGACGCGCCGCAGCGCGGCGCGTCCGGCGCGTACGGCGGCAGGCGCGGCGCATCGGGCGCGGCATCCGGAGCGGCGAGCGGCACCGACGGCGAACGGCGCCGGCGGCGATCGGGCGACGGCGGCTGAGCCGCGAGCGGCGATGAGCCCGTCGCGCCCGTTCATCCTGCGGCCGGTCGCGACCGCGCTGCTGATGCTCGCGATCGTCCTCGCCGGGCTCGTCGGCTTTCGCCTGTTGCCGTTGTCGGCGTTGCCGCAGGTCGACTATCCGACGATCCAGGTGCAGACGCTGTACCCGGGAGCGAGCCCCGAGGTGATGGCGAACACGGTGACGGCGCCGCTCGAGCGCCAGTTCGGGCAGATGGCGGGGCTCGAGCGGATGAGCTCGACGAGCGCCGCTGGCGCTTCGGTGGTGACGCTGCAGTTCTCGCTCGGCCTCACGCTCGACGTCGCCGAGCAGGAAGTGCAGGCCGCGATCAACGCGAGCGGCTCGCTCCTGCCGGCGGATCTGCCCGCGCCGCCGGTCTACGCCAAGGTCAACCCCGCGGACGCGCCGGTGCTGACGCTCGCGATCAGCTCGGAGACGGTGCCGCTCACCGAGGTGCAGAACCTCGTCAACACGCGGCTCGCGCAGAAGATCAGCCAGCTGAGCGGCGTCGGGCTCGTCACCCTCGCCGGCGGCCAGCGCCCGGCCGTGCGGATCCAGGCCAACACGCAGGCGCTGGCGTCGTACGGGATCGGCATCGACACGCTGCGCACCGCGATCGCCGCCGCCAACGCGAACAGCGCCAAGGGCAGCTTCGACGGCCCCAAGCGCGCCTACACGATCAACGCCAACGACCAGCTGCTCACCGCCGACGACTACAAGCAGCTCGTCGTCACCTACAAGAACGGCGCGCCGGTGCGACTGATCGACGTCGCGCGCGTCGTCGAGAGCGCCGAGAACACGCGCCTCGGCGCGTGGGCCGGCAAGAACGGCGAGCTGCGGCCCGCGATCATCCTCAACGTGCAGCGCCAGCCCGGCGCCAACGTGATCGCGACCGTCGACGCGATCAAGAAGCAGCTTCCCGACCTGCAGGCGTCGCTGCCGGCGAACCTGCGCGTCGAGGTGCTCGCCGACCGCACGACGAGCATCCGCTCGTCGGTGAGCCACGTCGAGATGGAGCTCGTGCTCGCGGTCGTGATGGTCGTGCTCGTCATCTTCGCCTTCCTCGGCAGCCCGCGCGCGACCGTGATCGCGAGCCTGGCGGTGCCGATCTCGCTCGTCG
>DATJIM010000106.1:0-32507 GCA_035493195.1 Caldimonas sp. | reverse complement strand
CGGGGCGGCGAGTGGCGGGCATGACTTGGGTCCGCTGGCAGCGGAGCTCGTCTCATCGCGCCATGCCCGAACGGACCACTTCTGGCCCGTGATGGCCGGCAGGGCCAGCGGAGCCCGGGGCATGCCCGCCGCTCGCCGCCCCGTGCTGCTCCTCGCCGTGGCGCGCGATGACTAAGGACAGGCCGCGATCACCTGCGCCACTGCAGCGGTGAGCTTCTTTCCGTAAGGCACGTGCAGGAACTCGTTCGGGCCGTGCGCGTTGCTCTTCGGCCCGAGCACGCCGCAGACCATCATCTGCGCCTTCGGGAAGCTCTGCTGCAGCATCGCCATCAGCGGGATCGTGCCGCCCTGGCCGATGAAGCCGCACGGCGCGCCGAACTGCGCGTTCGACGCTGCGTGCAGCGCGCCTTCGAGCCAAGGTGCGAGGGTGGGCGCGTTCCAGCCGCTCGAGCCGTGCGCTTCGTCCTCGTGGCCGGGGCGGCCGTCGGTGCAGAACGTGACCTTCGCGTTGTACGGCGCGTTGTCCTCGAGCAGCTTCTTCAACGCCCGCGCGGCGGCGTCGCCGTCGACGAGCGGCGGCGTGCGCAGGCTCAGCTTGAACGCGGTGCACGGACGCAGCACGTTGCCCGCGTCCTTCAGCGCCGGGATGCCGGCGACTCCGGTGACCGAAAGGGTCGGCCGCCAGGTGCGGTTGATGAGCGCCTCGACCGGATCGGTCGTCGTCGGCAGCGTCGAACCGCCGTCGGCGCCGCACGCCCACGGGAAGCGCTTCCAGACCGCGTCGCCGAGGATCTGCGCGCAGGCCTTCGTCTGCTCGACGCGCTCGGCCGGAATCGCGCAGTGAAAGCTCTCGGGCAGCAGCCGCCCGCTCTTCGCATCCTCGAGGCGATCGAGCACCTGGCGCAGGATGCGAAAGCTCGACGGCACGACGCCGCTCGCGTCGCCCGAGTGAACGCCTTCGGTGAGGATCTCGACCTTGAGCGTGCCGGTGATGTTGCCGCGCAGGCTCGTCGTCAGCCAGAGCTGGTCGTAGTTGCCGGCGCCGCTGTCGAGGCAGACGACGAGGCCGATCGCGCCGAGCCGGTCGCGCAACGCGTCGACGTAGAACGGCAGGTCGGGCGAGCCGCTCTCCTCGCACGTCTCGACGATGCCGACGCAGCGCGGCCGCGCGATGCCTTGCTCGTCGAGCGACTGAATCGCGGTGATCGCAGCATAGATCGCGTAGCCGTCGTCGGCGCCGCCACGGCCGTAGAGCAAGCCGTTCTCGAAGCGCGGCGTCCACGGCCCGAAGCCGGGCTTCCAGCCCTCGAACTCGGGCTGCTTGTCGAGGTGGCCGTAGAGACACACCGTCTCGGCACCAGCATCGTTGCCGCCCGCGCGCGTCGCGGGCACGTCGAAGAAGATGACCGGCGTTCGCCCCTCGAGGCGGATCACCTCGAGCTTGAGCCCGGCGATGCGCTGGCGCTCGACCCACGCGGCGGCGTCGCGGACGACGCGATCGATGTGGCCGTGCTCCTGCCACTCGGCGTCGAACATCGGGCTCTTGGCCGGGACCGCGATGTAGTCGGTGATGCGCGGGACGATCTCGTCGTCCCAGGCGCGCGCGGCGAAGCGGCCGAGCGCCTCGGCCTCGTCCTTGCGAATCGGCTGCAGCGGGTCGCGTGCGTTCACGTCGTGCTCCTCGAAGGCGGAGCGGCCAGTGTATCGAGCCACGCCGTCAGCACCGCCAAGACCTCGTCGCGCTCGGGCTCGTTGAAGATCTCGTGGAAGAGCGGCGCGAACGCGCGCGCGGTCACTACGCCTGCGGGAGCGGCGGCAGCGAACGCCGCGCTTCCTGCCGGGACGACGAGGCGGTCGCTGCCGGCATAGAGCAGCAGCGTCGGCACGATCCACTTCGGCGCGAGCGAGCGCACCAGCGGTCCGGCGTCGGCGAGGAAGCGGACGAGACGCGGCGCGACACGGTCGTGGACGAGCGCGTCGCCGCGGTACGCCGCGACGACCGCTGCATCGCGCGAGATGGCGTCGACGTCGAGGCCGTTGCCGACGCCGAGGTTCGGCGTCAGGCGCTCGAGCGTCGCGAGGAGCGCGCGCTTGCCCGCAGTCATGCCGATGTCGAGCGCCGGCGACGACATCACGAGCGCATCGACGTCGCGCTGCCACGCCGGCCGCGACGGTTCGAG
This sequence comes from Caldimonas sp., assembly GCA_035493195.1. Classification (GTDB taxonomy): domain Bacteria; phylum Pseudomonadota; class Gammaproteobacteria; order Burkholderiales; family Burkholderiaceae_C; genus Schlegelella_A. Next base: position 30,327 of record DATJIM010000106.1, on the reverse strand, counting down.
GCCGCCCGCGACGAAACGGCCGGCGACGAGGCCGCCGAGGCTGTGGCCGAGGAGGACGACGCGCTTCGGCGGGTCGCGCCGGACGTCGTCGAGCACCGCTGCCAGGTCGACGAGCAAGTCGTCTTCGACGGCGATGCGGCCGCGCGCGCCGGGGCTCGCGCCGTGGCCGCGCTGGTCGTAGCCGACGACGCTCCAGCCGTTCGCGTTCAGCCGCGCGGCGACGTCGGCGTAGCGGCCGATGTGCTCGCCGAGACCGTGGACGATGACAATGGTGCCCTTCGCACGTTCGGTCGGCCAGTCGCGCCGGCGCAGCGCCAGGCCGTCGCGCGTCTGCACCGTCGCTTCCCTCGAGGGCATCTCCGCCATGAACGACTCCAACGAATTCTTCTCACTGTCGCACGAACGCGGCGTCGCCCATCTCCAGCTCAACCGCCCCGAGCGCATGAACACGATGACGCCGGCGTTCTTCCCCGAAGTGCGCGATGCGGTGCGCGCGCTGAGCGACGGCGGCGAGACGCGCGCGCTCGTCGTCACGTCGACCGGCAAGCACTTCTCGGCCGGCATGGCGCTCGACGTCTTCGCCGGCGACGAGCTCGCGCTCGCCGCGAAGACGCCGCGCGAGCGGCTGAGCTTCCAGCAGTCGCTGAGAAAGCTGATGGACTGCTTCACCGCCCTCGACGAAGCGCGCTTTCCCATCGTCTGCGCGATCCAGGGCGCGTGCGTCGGCGGCGCGCTCGACCTTGCGACCGCGTGCGACATCCGCGTCTGCAGCACCGACGCCTTCTTCACCGTGCAGGAGATCTCGATCGGCATGGCTGCCGACCTCGGCGTGCTGCAGCGGCTGCCGAAGGTCGTCCCGCAGGGCATCGCGCGCGAGATGGCGTACACCGGCGAGCGCGTCGGCGCCGCGCGCGCGCTCGCGATCGGCCTCGTCAACGAAGTGCTCGCCGACGCCGACGCTGCGCGGGAACGCGCGCTCGCGCTGGCCCGAACGATCGCGTCGAAGTCGCCGCTCGCGATCGCCGGCACCAAGCTCGCGCTCAACCATGCCCGCGACCACTCGACGGCTTCGGCGCTCGAGCAGATGGCGCTCTTGCAGAGCGCGCTCTTCGACACCGACGAGATGGCGGCGGCGATCGCGGCGTGGAAATCGAAGCGAGATGCCGAATTCGCCGCACTCGCGCCGGTCGCGAGCGTGCAGGTGCGAGGCCGCGCGGGCTAGACTGGTCCGATGGGGGGATCGCCGCGTCAGCAGACGGATCCGGCCGGCCGCCGCATCGGCGCACGATGGACGACGGTCGCACTCGCGAGCGCGCTCCTGGCGGCATGCGCAACGCCGACGAAAAAGCCCGTCCAGGTGCCCGCGTACGTCGCTCCCGCGGGCGTCCAGACCGCGCGGCTCCTCAGCCGCGGCGCGGTGAACGCCGGCGACGCCTACGGCGTCATCGTCTTCGACGACGCCGCCAACTGCGCCGGCCCGCGGCTCGCCAGCGCAGGCAATTCGACGCGAACGCCGAAAGCGACCGACATCGAGGCCGGCAAGACGACGACGCTCGATTTCGTCGTCGCGCATCCCGACAAGACGGCGTGCCGCGTGCGCTGGTCGTTCGTGCCCGATGCCGGCAAGACCTATCTCGTCGCCGGCGCGCTGAACGCGAAGGGCTGCAGCGCGCGCCTGCTCGACGCCACCGACCCCGACCGCATGAAGGCCGAGGCGAGCGCGCAGCGCCGCAACCTCGGCGGCAGCGCGTGCAGCGCGCTCGCCGCCAAGCCGGCCCCTTCGAATGCGGTCGGAGGCAGCGAGCAGAGCGGCGAGGCCGTGCTGCGCCCGGGCGCGACCAGCGACGACCTGCAGGGGCTGATCGGGCAGTGAAGCGCGCCGCTCGCGCCGCGGCGGCGCTCTGCCTCGCCGCCAATGCGGGTGCTGCCGCCGCACTGACGCCGGCCGAGGTCTACGCGCTGGTGTCGCCGAGCGTCTGGCGCGTCGTCACCTACGACGTCGATGGCCTGCCGCTCTCGCAAGGAAGCGCGGTCGTCGTCGCCGCCGAGTCGCTGGCGACCAACTGCCACGTCCTCGCCAAGGCCAAGCGCGTCGTCGTCCGCCACGAGAAGACGAGCTTCGACGCCAAGCTCGAGCTGTGGGACACGCCGCGCGACGTCTGCCAGCTGCGCGCCGCCGGGCTGAGCGCGGCGCCGGTGCGGATCGCGCCGACGTCGAGCGTCGTCGTCGGCGCGAACGTGTATGCGATCGGCACTCCGCGCGGACTCGAGCTGACGATGAGCGCCGGCCTCGTCTCGTCGCTGCGCAAGAACAGCGCCGGCCAGGTCGTCCTCGTGCAGACCTCGGCGTCGATCTCGGGCGGCTCGAGCGGCGGCGGCCTGTTCGACGACAGCGGCGCGCTCGTCGGCCTGACGACACTCGGCTCGGTGACCGGCGACGCGCAGAACCTCAACTTCGCGATTCCCGCCGACTGGATCGTCGACCTTCCCGATCGCCACGCGCGTCTCAGCAAGAAGACCAGGAGCGCGGGCGACGGCGCATCCGCCGCAGGCACATCGCGCTAGCGCTTCGCGAGGACGACCATCCGGTTGTTCGCAGGCATCGCCGAGTGCTCGCGCAGGCCGAGCCCGGCGGCTTCGGCTTCGTTCGCGACATCGTCGAGCCGACGCAGGCCCCAGGCCGGATTGCGCGCGCGCAGGTCGGCGTCGAACGCGACGTTGCTCGGCGCTGTCTCGACGCCGTCGACGATGAACGGGCCGTAGACGACGAGCAACCCGTCGGGCGCGAGATGCCGCGCCGCGCCTCGCATCAACGCAGCGCACGTCGGCCACGGCGAGATATGCAGCAGGTTGGCGCAGAAGATCAGGTCGACGCGCTCGGCAACGCCCGACCACGGCGCGCGCATGACGTCGAGCGCGAGCGCCGGGCGGACGTTGGCGAGGCCAGCGCACCAAGCGTCGATCGAAGCGAGCGAACTCGCGTCGCCGTCGCTCGGCTGCCACTGCCAGCCGGGCAGCGCGGCGGCGAAATGCGCCGCGTGCTGGCCGCTGCCGCTCGCGATCTCGAGCGCGATGCCGTGGTTCGGCAGCAATCGCTCGAGCACGGCGAGGATCGGCGCGCGGTTGCGCTCCGCCGCCGCGCTGTGACGTTGCGCAATCGAGGGTGGCGGAGCGGCGTTCACTGCGGCGCTGGAATCGCCGGCGTCGTGCCGGCGGCGAGCTCGGCCACCTCGTTCCAGCCGCCGCCGAGCGCACGGTAGAGCGCGACCTGGTTCTGCAGCTGCTGCGTCTGCGCCTGCACGAGCAGGATCTGCGCCGCGAAGAGCGTGCGCGCGGCATCGAGCGTGTCGAGGAAGCTCGCCGCGCCCGAGCGATAGCGCAGGTCGGCGAGGCGGTAGGCGATCGCGAGCGCGTTCGTCTGCGCCGCCTGCGCACGCAGCTGCTCGCCGAACGTCGCGCGGCCGGCAAGACCGTCGGAGACCTCGCGGAACGCGGTCTGGATCGAGTGCTCGTACTGCGCGACGGCGATGTCGAAGTTGGCGCGCGCGACGTCGAGGTTGGCCTGGTTGCGGCCGGCGTCGAAGATCGGCTGCAGCAGCTGCCCGGTTCCGGTCCACGCCCACGAGCCGCCCTTGAAGAGTCCCGAGAGCTCGGTGCTCGCGGTGCCGAAGCTCGCCGTCAGCGAGATGCGCGGAAAGAACGCGGCGCGCGCCGCGCCGATGTTCGCGTTGGTGGCGGCGAGCTGCTGCTCGGAAGCGCGGATGTCCGGCCGGCGGACGAGCAGATCCGACGGCAGACCCGCAGGCACCTCGACCGCGATCTGCTGGTTGTCGAGCGGCAGCGGTGGTGGCAGGTCGCCCGGCAGCGGCTGGCCGACGAGCAGCACGAGCGCGTTCTGGTCGAGCGTGCGCTGGCGCTGCGACTGCGCGAGCGTCGCGCGCGCGCCCTCGAGCAGCGACTCGGCCTGGCGGTAGTCGAGCTCCGACGAGACGCCGTTGTCGAAGCGCAGCTTGGTCAGGCGCAGCGACTCCTCGCGCGTCTTCAGCGTCTCCTGCGTGACGCGCAGCAGCTCCTCGTCGGCGAGGACGTTGAGATACGCGCCGGCGACCGACGAGACGATGCTGATCTGCACCGCCTTTCTCGCCTCGGCGGTCGCGAAGTACTGCGCGAGCGCCGCCTGGCTGAGGCTGCGCACGCGGCCGAAGAGATCGATCTCGTAGCTCGCGACCTGGGCGCCGACGGCGTACACGTTGGCGACGCTGTTGCCGACCGGCGTCCGCGTCGCCGACGCGCCGACGCCGACCGTCGGCAGCTCGTCGGCGCGGCGCACGCCATAGAGGGCGCGCGTCTGCTCGATGTTGAGGACGGCCACGCGCAGGTCGCGGTTGTTGACGAGCGCGAGCTCGATCAGGCGCTTCAGCCGCGGGTCGGCGAAGAAGCGCTGCCAGTCGAGGTCCGAAGCCGGCGTGCCGCTCGTCACCGAATCGGGCGCCGTCTCGGGCGGGTACGTCGCGGCGACGGGAGCTTCCGGCCGGTGGTACGTCGGGATGAACGAGCAGCCGGCGAGCGCGAGCGCGGCGACGGCAAGGGTGCGACCGATCGCGCTATGCATGGCCGGGCTCCTCGGTGACGGTGTGCGACGACGACGACGCGATCGACGCCGCGCCCGCGGTCGCGTGGACGCGACCCTTGAAGATGCGGCGGACGACGACGAAGAAGACCGGCACGAAGACGATCGCGAGCAGCGTCGCGCTGATCATGCCGCCCATCACGCCGGTGCCGATCGCGCGCTGGCTCGCCGAGCCGGCGCCGGTCGCGACGGCGAGCGGCAGGACGCCGAGGATGAACGCGATCGACGTCATCAGGATCGGGCGGAAGCGCAGATGCACGGCCTGCAGCGTCGCTTCGATCAGGTCCTTGCCTTCGGCGACGAGGTCCTTGGCGAACTCGATGATCAGGATCGCGTTCTTCGCCGACAGGCCGATGACGGTGATCAGGCCGACCTTGAAGAAGACGTCGTTCGGCATCTCGCGCCACGTCGCGCCGATCACCGCGCCGAGAACGCCGAGCGGCACTGCGAGCAGCACCGCGAACGGGATCGACCAGCTCTCGTAGAGCGCGGACAGGCAGAGGAAGACCGCAAGCATCGAGAACGCGAGCAGGATCGTCGCGGTCGATCCCGAGAGCCGTTCCTCGCGCGACTGCCCGGTCCACTCGTACGCGAAGCCGGCCGGCAGCTGGCTCGCGAGGCGCTCCATCTCGTTCATCGCCTCGCCGGTCGAGTAGCCGGGCGCGGCATCGCCCGAGATCCGCATCGTCGGGTAGCCGTTGTAGCGGATCGTCTGGATCGGGCCGGTGATCCAGCGCGTCGTCGCCATCGCCGACATCGGCACGGGCTTGCCCTGGTTGTTGAGGACGTTGAGCTGGAGAAGATCGTCAGGCTGCATGCGGTCGGGCGCGTCGGCCTGGACGACGACGCGCTGCAGCCGCCCGGCGTTCGGGAAGTCGTTGACGTACGCCGAGCCGAGCGCGGTCGAAAGCACGGTGTTGATCGCGTCGAACGAGACGCCGAGTGCGCTCGCGCGGTCGCGGTCGATGTCGATCTGCAGCTGCGGCGCGTCCTCGAGGCCGTCGGGGCGCACGCCCGAGAGGATCTTGCTCTGCGCCGCCATGCCGAGCAACTGGTTCCTTGCCGCGACCAGCGCGTCGTGGCCGTTGCCGCCGCGGTCCTGGAGGCGAAATGCGAATCCGGTCGCGGTGCCGAGCTCGGGGATCGCCGGCGGCACGGCGGCGAAGATGAACGCGTCGCGGACGCGAGAGAGGGCGCCGAACGCGCGCGCCGCGAGCGCCTGCGCCGAATGCTCCGGGCCCTTGCGCTCGTCCCACGGCTTGAGCGGGACGAACGCGAGCCCCGCGTTCTGGCCCTGGCCAGAGAACGAGAAGCCGAGCACGCTCACCATCTTGTCGACCTCGGGCTGGCTGAGGAAGAAGCTCTCGGCCTGCTGCATCACCGCGAGCGTGCGCGCCTGCGTCGCTCCCGGCGGCAGCTGCACGTTGGCGATCAGGTAGCCCTGGTCCTCGGTCGGCAGGAACGACCCCGGCAGGCTCCTGAACATGACGACGACGACGACCACGATCACCGCGAACGCCGCGAGCATCGGCGCGAGGTGGCGCAGGATCTTCGCGACCCAGCCCTCGTAGGTGTGCGTCGTCGCCTTGAAGCCGCGGTTGAACCAGCCGAAGAAGCCGCGCTTGACCTGCTTGTGCCCCGCCTCGACCGGCTTCAGGAAGCTCGCGCAGAGGGCCGGCGTCAGCGACAGCGCGAGGAAGACCGAGCACAGCATCGCGCTCACCATGACGAGCGAGAACTGGCGATAGATGTTGCCGATCGAGCCGGAGAAGAACGCCATCGGCAGGAACACCGAGACGAGCGTGACGCTGATGCCGATCAGCGCCGCGGTGATCTGGCCCATCGCCTTCTTGGTCGCTTCGCGCGGATGCAGCCCCTCCTCGCTCATGATCCGCTCGACGTTCTCGATCACGACGATCGCGTCGTCGACGAGGATGCCAACCGCGAGCACCATCGCGAACATCGTCAGCACGTTGATCGAGTAGCCGAACACCCACATCACCGCGAACGCGGCGAGCAGCGACACCGGCACGACGATGGTCGGGATCAGCGTGTAGCGCAGGTTCTGCAGGAACAGGTACATCACCGCGAAGACGAGGACGATCGCCTCGCCGAGCGTCTCGACGACCTGGCGGATCGAGATGCGAACGAAGCGCGAGCTGTCGTACGGAATGTCGTACTTCACTCCGGGCGGGAAGTAGCGCGCCAGCTCGGCCATGCGGGTGTGGATCGCGGTCGCCGTCGCGAGCGCGTTGCCGGTCGGCGAGAGCTGCACGCCGATGCCGGTCGAGGGCTTGCCGTTGAGGCGCGCCTGCGTGCCGTAGCTCTGGCCGCCGAGCTCGATGCGGGCGACGTCCTTCAGCCGCACCGTCGAGCCGTCGGTGTTGGCGCGCAGGACGATGTTGCCGAACTGCTCGACCGTCGTCAGCTGGCCGGCGACGACGACGGTCGCGCTGATCGGCTGGTTGCCGGCGATCGGCAGATCGCCGAGCGTTCCCGCCGAGACCTGCGCGTTCTGCGAGCGGATCGCGTTGTTGACGTCGCTGGCGGAGAGATTGAAGCCGACCAGCTTGGCGGGGTCGATCCAGATCCGCATCGCGCGCTCGGTGCCGAACAGCTGCGCCTGACCGACGCCGGTGATGCGCTGGATCTCCGGGAGGACGTTGCGCGACGCGTAGTCGCCGAGCGCGATCGGGTCGAACGCCGGGTTGTCCGACGACAGGATCGTGAAGAGAAGGAAGTTCGAGCGCGCCTTGTCGACGCGAACGCCCTGCTGCGTCACCGCCGCTGGCAGCCGCGGCGCAGCGCGCGAGAGCCGGTTCTGGACGTCGACCTGCGCGAAGTTCGGATCGGTGCCGGGCTCGAACGTGAGCACGATCGATCCGGTGCCGTTCGCCTGGCTCGTCGACTCGAGGTAGATCAGGCCGGGCGAGCCGTTCATCTCCTGCTCGATGACGCTGATCACGGTCGTCTCGAGCGTCTGCGCCGAAGCGCCCGGATACACCGCCGAGACGATGATCGAAGGCGGCGCGACGGTCGGGAACTGCGCGACCGGCAGCTGCGTGATCGCGACGCCGCCCATCACGAGGATGAAGAGCGCGATCACCCACGCGAAGATCGGGCGGTCGATGAAGAACTGCGCCATCGCCGCTTCCTCAGTGTGACGCCGGCGATGCGGCGGCCACCGCCGACGCGGGCCGCGCCGTCGCTTGCGGCGCCGACGCCGCCTGCGGACGCTGCCAAGGCACGGGCTTCACCGGCGCGTTGCCGCGCAGCTTCTGAAAGCCGTCGACCATCACCATCTCGCCGGTCTTGAGGCCGTCGAGGATGACCCAGTCGCCGCCTTGCGCGGTGCCGACCTTGACGGGGCGCGGCGAGACCGTGCCGTCGGCGGCGACGACCATCACGCTGTCGCCGGTCGAGCCACGCTGCACCGCTTGCTGCGGGAGGACCATGCCGGTCGGCGTCTCCGCCTGCTCGAGGCGGACGCGCACGTACATCCCGGGCAGCAGCAGACCGCGCGGGTTCGGCACCTCGGCGCGCAGCGTGATCTGCCCAGACGTCGGGTCGACGCTGAGGTCGGAGAAGAGCAGCTTGGCGCGCTGCGGATAGACGCTGCCGTCCTCGAGCACGATCTCGACGCTCGCCGAGTCGCTACCGTCGGCGCGATGGAACTTGCCGCTCTCGATCGCCTTGCGCAGCGCGAGCACCTCGGTCGTCGACTGCGTGAAGTTGACGTACATCGGGTTGATCTGCTGGATCAGCGCGAGCGGCGTCGCCTCGCCCTGGCCGACGAGCGCGCCTTCGGTGACGAGCGCGCGGCCGATGCGGCCGGCGATCGGCGCGGTGACGGTCGCGTAGCCGAGGTTGATCTGGCCGCTGCGAACGTTGGCCTTCGCGGCAGCGACGTCGGCCGCGGCGGTCTGCTGTGCGGCGACGGCGTTGGTGTAGTCCTGCTTGCTGATCGCGTTGGCCTCGAGCAAGGGTCGGTAGCGCTCGACCTGCGCGTTCGCCTGCACGAGCGTCGCCTGCGCACGCGACAGCGTCGCCTGCGCGGCGGACACCGACGCCTGCAGCGAGCTCGGATCGATCTTGAAGAGCGGCTGCCCGGCGCGGACATCGCTGCCCTCGACGAACAGGCGCTGCAGCAGGATGCCGGCAGCGCGCGCGCGCACCTGCGCCACGCGCGACGCCTCGAGCCGGCCCGGCAGCTCGGTGACGAGGCCGACCGGCCGCGGCTGCACGGTGACGACGCCGACCTCGGCCGGCGGTGGGCCGCCGGCGCCGCCGGGGCCCTTGCCGGCGGCCGGCGCGTTCTCGCTCTTCTGTCCGCACGCCGACACGAGCAGCGCGAGCGCGAGTGCTGCGAGCTGCGCGACGCGCGGCTGACGCAGCCTCGACGACAGGTCGTGGTTCATTCCGGGCACCCGTGTTGTCGCCGACCCGCGATCGCTGGCATCCGGAGTGCCGCGGGGACGGTCGCGCCGCGTGGCGCGGCAAAGCTGCCGAGAATAGCCGAGCCGCGTGTCCCGCGTCGGCCGCGTCTCAGACGCCCGCTTTCGCGAACACGACGACCGAGACGCCGCGTGCCGGCGCGAGCGCGTCGGCGTTCTGGTACGAGTGCGGCAGGTTGCCGGGAAACGCGAGGACGTCGCCGCTCGCGAGCGCGTGCCGCTCGCCGGCGACCGTGACGTTGACACGGCCGTCGAGGCAGGTGAAGAACTCGCGCGTTCCGGGCAGGTGCGGAGTTCCCGCCATCGCCGCGCCGGGAGCGAAGTCGAGCACTTCCATCATCTCGTCGGGGACCGGCTCGGGAACGAGGTCGCGGATCGTGACGCCGCGACCCTTGACGCGAAACGCGACATCGGCGGCCGGCCAGCGGCGTACGCTCGCGCGGGGCGACGCGAGCAGCTCGTCGATCGGAACGCCGAGCGCGTGCGCGACCTTGACGAGAATGACGAGCGACGGATTGCCCGTCCCCGACTCGAGATTGGCGATCGTCGAGCGCGGCACCGCGGCGCCGCGCGCAAGCGCTTCCTGCGTCAGGCCGCGCGCGTGGCGCAGGCCGGTGAGGTTGCGCGCGAGGTGAGCGGCCGCCGAGCGGTCGCCGTCGCCCGCGGCGTCGCCGTCGTTCGTCGTCGTCTCTGTCGTCATGGTGACTCTCTGCCAAGCCGTCGGACATCGCGCTGGTCGTTCGCGTCCTCCGGCCCTACCTTGGCGGCATCGCTTGCCACAGGACGACCATCATGACGCACTCCGAACCAGCACGAACGGCGCTGCGCGTCGCTGTCACCGGCGGCACGTCCGGCCTCGGCCGGGCGCTCGTCGACGCGTTCGCAGCGCGCGGCGACGCCGTCGCCTTCGTCGCCCGCGACGCCGCCCGCGTCCGCGCCGTCGCCGCCGCCGTGCCCGGCAGCCACGGCATCGTCGGCGATGTCGCCGACAAGGACAGCGTGCACGCGATCGCGCTCCAGATCGGCGGCGCGCTCGGCGGCCTCGACGTCCTCGTCCACAACGCGTCGACGCTCGGTCCGGTGCCGCTCGCGCTGCTCGCCGACACCGAGTGCGAAGACTTCGAGCAAGCGCTCGCGACCAACGTGCTCGGGCCGTTTCGCCTCACGAAGGCGCTGCTCGGCTTGCTGGCGTCGTCGGCGCGCGAGTCGCGCGATCGCGGCGTCGTCGTCCACGTCACGAGCGATGCCGCAGTCACGCCGTACGCCAGCTGGGGCGCGTACGGAGCGAGCAAGGCGGCCTTCGCGCACCTCGGCCGGATCTGGCACGAAGAGCTCGCGCCGCACGGCGTCGCCGTGATCGACGTCGACCCCGGCGACATGGACACGCCGATGCACGCCGCCGCGATTCCCGACGCCGATCCGGCGACGCTCAAGCGCCCGCGCGACGCTGCGCGCGAGCTGATCGCGCGCATCGACCGCGAGCGCGCCGCGCCGCGCATGGCAGACGCGCGATGAAGGCGGCGACCGCACCGGTGCAGCGGCCGAGCGACGCGCGGCTGCTCGTCGTCGACGCCTGCGGACGCCTCTCGCAGCGGCCGCGCAGCGCGTTGGCCGAAACGCTCGCGCCCGGCGATCTCGTCGTCGCCAACGACGCCGCGACGTGGCCCGCGAGCCTCGTCGGCACGCACGTCGCGACGGGCAGCGCGATCGAGGTGCGCCTCGCCGGACGCGCCTCGCTGGTCGCCGACGACGTGGAGACGTTCTCTGCCGTCGTCTTCGGCGCCGGCGATCACCGCACGCCGACCGAGCGGCGGCCGCTGCCGCCGGCGCTCACCGTCGGCGACGCGCTCGCGCTCGGGCCGCTGACGGCGCACGTCATCAAGGGGCTCGGCCATCCGCGCCTCGTCGAGCTGCGTTTCGACGACGACGCCGACACGATCCGCGCCGGCATCGCGCGCCACGGTCGGCCGGTGCAGTACGCGCACGTCGAAACGCCACTCGCGCTCTGGGACGTCTGGACGCCGATCGCCGCGTTGCCGGCGGCGTTCGAGCCGCCCTCGGCCGGCTTCGCGCTCGACTGGCGGATGCTCGACCGCTTCGCTGCGCGCGGCATCGCGTTCGCGACGCTGACGCACGCCGCGGGCTTGTCGTCGACCGGCGACCCTGCGCTCGATGCGCGCCTGCCACTCGACGAGCCGTACGTCATCTCGGCAACGACGGTCGCGGCGATCGCGGCGGCGCGGCGGCGCGGGGGCCGGGTCGTCGCGGTCGGCACGACCGTGGCGCGCGCGCTCGAGCACGCGGCAGCGCGGCCGGGTGGCCTGCACGCCGGAAGCGGGCTCGCCGACAACCGCATCGGCGCGGCGACGCGGCTCGCGGTCGTCGATGCAATCGTCAGCGGCACGCACGAGCCGGGGACGAGCCACCACGCGCTGCTCGCGGCGTTCGTCCCGGCCTCGACCCTCGCCCGCGTCGACGCCGCGCTCGACGCGTTCGGCTACCGCACGCACGAGTACGGCGACTCGGTGCTGATCGAGCGTGCGCACGAGCGATCGCGGGGCGACGCGGAGACGTCGCGCTGCCGGGCAGTCGCAGCCGAGGCTGCGCTCGCCGCCTGAGTGGCGTCAGCGCGCGTCGCCGCGCGCCGAACGCGCCGCCGTCGCGCGCAACGTCGGCAGCCGCTCTCCGCAGTCGCGACAGAAGCGCGCGCCGGGCTCGTGTCCGGTCGCGCCGCAAGCGTCGCACGCGCGCTCGCCGCCGCGGCCGCGAAAACGCATCGCCGTGAACTCGGCGCTGACGATCCCGGTCGGGACGGCGAGGGTGCCCCAGCCGATCAGCATCATCACCGAAGCGATGAAGCGGCCGAGCCCGGTCTGCGGCGCGAGGTCGCCGAAGCCGACCGTCGTCATCGTCGTGATCGCCCAGTAGATCGAGACCGGCACGTTGGCGAAGCCGTGCTCGGGACCTTCGACGACGTACATCAGGGTGCCGATGACGACGACGACGATGACGACGAAGCTGAGGAAGACGAGGATCTTGCGCCGGCTCGCCATCAGAGCGTGGCCGAGCGCGCCGTACTCCTCGATGTATTCGGCGAGCTTGAGGATCCTGAACAGCCTCAGCAGGCGCAGCAGGCGGACGTCGATCAGCGCGTGCAGGCCCGGCAGGAAGAGCGCCGCCCACGTCGGCAGCACCGCGACCAGGTCGATGATCCCGAAGCCGCTGCGTGCGTAGCGGACCGGCCGCTCGATGCACGACAGCCGGGCGACGTACTCGACGGTGAAGACGATCGTGAAGAACCACTCGAGCGCCTCGAGCGCGCGCCCCCAGCGCGCGTGCATCGTCTCGAAGCTGTCGAGCATGACGACAGCGACGCTGGCGACGATCAGCCAGACGAGGACGAGGTCGAACATGCGGCCGGCGTGCGTGTCCGACTCGAAGATGATCCGGTACAGCCGCAGCCGCCAGCCGCCGGCAGGGCGGCCGAGGCGCGCCGCCGTGTCGTCGGCGGCGACGCCGTCGTTCGCCGAGGTCGCGCTCGTGTCCACGTCGGGGCGATCATGCACCCGACGTCGCGCCCGCGCGCGCGACGCGGCTTCGCCTCAGCCCGACTGGAACTTGAAGACGGCGACGCTCGCGCGCAGGTTCGGCAGCGTGCGCACCGTTCTGCCCGCCTGGATGCCGAACGCGTCGAGGATCGTCAGGCCGTCCTTGCGGGCGAGGATCTCGAAGTCCGCGTACGTGCCGACGCGGATGTTCGGCGTGTCGTACCACTCGTACGGCAGCACGCGCGTCACCGGCATGCGGCCGAGGGCGACGTGCAAACGGTTGGGCCAGTGCGCGAAGTTGGGGAAGCTGACGATGCCGATCCGGCCGACGCGCGCCGTCTCGCGCAGCATCTTCTCGGTGTTCCTCAGGTGCTGCAGCGTGTCGAGCTGGAGGACGACGTCGAAGCTCTTGTCCTCGAAGAGGGCGAGGCCCTCCTCGAGGTTGAGCTGGATGACGTTGACGCCGCGCTCGTGGCAGGCGAGCACGTTGGCGTCGGCGATCTCGATGCCGTAGCCGCTGCAGCCGCGCTCGCGCTCGAGGAGCGCGAGCAGCTCGCCGTTGCCGCAGCCGAGGTCGAGGACGCGCGAGCCCTTCGGCACGAGCTCGGCGATCAGCTCGATGTCCTTGCGGTCGCTCATCCGACCTCCTCGGCGAGATTGGCGAAGCACGCGCGCATCACCGCGTGGTAGCGGGGATCGTCGAGGAGGAACGCGTCGTGGCCGTGCGGCGCGTCGATTTCGGCGTAGCTGACGTCGCGGCGGTTGTCGACGAGCGCCTTGACGATCTCGCGCGAGCGCGCCGGCGCGAACCGCCAGTCGGTCGTGAAGCTGACGAGCTCGAAGCGGCATTTCGCGTTGGCGAACGTCGCCGTGAGGTCGCCGCCGTGCGCGCGCGCCGGGTCGAAGTAGTCGAGCGCGCGGGTGATCAGCAGATACGTGTTGGCGTCGAAGTACTCGCTGAACTTGTCGCCCTGGTGGCGCAGGTACGCCTCGATCTGGAACTCGACCTCCTGCGTCGAGTAGCCGAGTGCGGCGCGCTGCAGGTCGCGGCCGAACTTGGCCTCCATCGAGTCGTCGGAGAGGTACGTGATGTGTCCGATCATGCGCGCGACGGTGAGGCCGCGCTTCGGCACGACGCCGTGCTCGGCGTAGTGGCCGCCGTGGAAGTCGGGGTCGCTCACGATCGCGCGCCGCGCGACTTCGTTGAACGCGATGTTCTGCGCCGACAGCTTGGGCGCGGTCGCGACCGCGACGCAGAGCCTGAGTCGATCGGGGAATCGCAGCGACCACGCGAGCCCCTGCATGCCGCCCAGGCTGCCGCCGATCACCGCGGCGAGCCGCTCGATGCCGAGCGCATCGACGAGGCGCGCCTGCGCGTCGACCCAGTCCTCGACGGTGACGACCGGAAAGTCGCTGCCGTAGGCGCGCCCGTTCGCGCGCGGGTCGGGGTTCGGGCTCGTCGGCCCGCTCGAGCCGAAGCACGAGCCCGGGTTGTTGACGCCGATCACGTAGAAGCGGTCGGTGTCGAGCGGCTTGCCAGGGCCGACGAGGTTGTCCCACCAGCCTTCGCTTCGCGCCTGCCCGGCATAGGTTCCGGCGACATGGTGCGACGCATTGAGCGCGTGGCAGACGAGGACGGCGTTCGTGCGCGCGGCGTTGAGCGTTCCGTACGTTTCGTAGGCGAGCGTGTAGTCGCGCAGCACCGCGCCGCTCGCCAGTGGCAGCGGCGCGGCGAAGTGCATCGATTGCGGCTGGACGACGCCGACGGAAGAGCTCATCAGGACGCAGGCAACAAAAAACCCGGTGCGGCAGAAGCGGGACACCGGGTGCTGCGTCCTGTCTTTAGCCGAATTTGTAGAGCGCCCGCAAGCCGGAACAAATCGGCGCTTGTGGCAAGTATACGGGCGCACCCGCCCGCTCGCGGACCAGAATCGCGGCGGACGGGCGAACGAGGAGTCGCGATGGGCTGGTTCGACGGTTTCCCGGGCGGGCTGCACGATGCCGACGGCACCGCGCTCTTCGCGCGCGTCGGCGGCAATGCCGACGGCCCGCCGCTGCTGCTGCTGCACGGTTATCCGCAGACGCATGCGATGTGGCATCGCCTCGCGGTGCGGCTCGCGCTCGACCACCGCGACCGCGTCGAGCGGCTCGCTTTGCTCGACATCGTGCCGACACTCACCGGCCAGGCGCTCGACGCCAGCCACTTCCTCGTCGAGGAGCTGCCCGACGAAACCGCGGCGCTCCTGTCAGGCCACCTGCTGCGCTGACGACTACGATCGCGCCACTTCGCCGGGAGGCTCGCATGTTCGCCTGGGTCCGCCGTCTCGACCACTACTTTCCAGTCCGCTACTGGGTGTGGGCGCTCAGCGTCGTCGGCCTCGTCGTCGCGACCTTCGCGTGGGCGAAGATGGGCATGGACAAGTCGCTCGCGATCGTGTTCTTCGTCCTCGCCGCAATCGGCGTCCGCGACCTCGTGCAGAAGCGCCATGCGGTGCTGCGCAACTATCCGCTGATCGGCCACATCCGCTTCCTGCTCGAGTTCATCCGGCCGGAGATCCGCCAGTACTTCATCGAGAACGACCGCGAGGCGGCGCCGTTCTCGCGCCAGCAGCGCTCGCTCGTCTACCAGCGCGCCAAGGGCGACTCCGACAAGCGTCCGTTCGGCACCCAGCTCGACGTCGGCGAGCTCGGCTACGAATGGATCAACCATTCGCTGCAGCCGACCGTGCTCGCGTCGCACGATTTTCGCGTCACGATCGGCGCGGGGCGGGCGCAGCCGTACAGCGCGAGCCTGTTCAACATCTCGGCGATGAGCTTCGGCGCGCTGTCGGCGAACGCGATCCTCGCCCTCAACGCCGGCGCCAAGCGCGGCAACTTCGCGCACGACACCGGCGAAGGCTCGATCAGCCGCCACCACCGCGTCCACGGCGGCGACCTGATCTGGGAGATCGGCTCGGGCTACTTCGGCTGCTGCGCGAGCGACGGCGGCTTTTCCGAAGAGCGCTTCACCGCCAACGCGCGCGACCCGCAGGTGAAGATGATCGAGGTCAAGCTGTCGCAGGGCGCCAAGCCCGGCCACGGCGGCGTCCTGCCGGGGCCGAAGGTGACCCTCGAGATCGCCGAAGCGCGCGGCGTGCGGCCGTGGGTCGACTGCGTCTCGCCGGCGTCGCACGGCGCGTTCCGCACGCCGATCGAGATGATGCGGTTCATCGAGCGGCTGCGCACGCTCTCGGGCGGCAAGCCGACCGGCTTCAAGCTCTGCATCGGCCACCCGTGGGAGTGGTTCGCGATCGCCAAGGCGATGCTCGAGACCGGCATCCTGCCCGACTTCATCGTCGTCGACGGCGCCGAGGGCGGCACCGGCGCAGCGCCGCTCGAGTTCTGCGACCACGTCGGCGCGCCGCTTCAGGAAGGGCTGCTGCTCGTCCACAACACGCTGGTCGGCTTGAACCTGCGCGACAAGATCAAGGTCGGCTGCGCCGGCAAGGTCGTGAGCGCGTTCGACATCGCGCGCATGCTTGCGCTCGGCGCCGACTGGTGCAACGCGGCGCGCGGCTTCATGTTCGCGCTCGGCTGCCTGCAGGCGCAGACATGCCACACCGGCCATTGCCCCACCGGCGTGACGACGCAGGACCCGCAGCGGCAGAAGGCGCTCGACGTCGGCAACAAGGCCGACCGCGTCTACCACTTCCACGAGCACACCTTGCTCGCGCTGAAGGAGCTCGTGCAGGCGGCCGGCCTGGCGCATCCGCGCGACATCACCGCATCGCACATCGTCCGGCGCATGTCGGACCACGGCGTCAAGCTGCTCGCCAACCTGCTGCCGTTCGTGCAGCCCGGCGCGCTCCTGCGCGGCGAGGTGCCGCACCAGGTGTTCCGGATCTACTGGCCGATGGCGACCGCGACGAGCTTCGCCGCGCTGCCGGCCGCGGCCGGCGAACCCGTCATCCTGAGCGAAGCGAAGGATCTCGTCGCCAGCGCGCGCTGAGCCTCGCGACACGAGCGGCGCAGGTCAGGGCGTCGGCGGCGCGGTCTCGATGAACGTCTTGCGCGCGTTCAGCTTGTCGGCGAGCCGCGCGACGTTGGCGCGGTCGTTGCGCCAGCCGAGCTGCGGGAAGCGGAAGTCGAGATAGCCGACTGCGCAGCCGACCGCGACGTCGGCGAGCGTCATGTGGATGCCGGTGCACCACGGCTTGGCGCCGAGACCGGTCGAGATCGCGTCGAGCGACGCCTGCACCTTCTTCATCTGGCGGTCGATCCACGCTTGCGAGCGCTGCTCGGCGCTGCGACCGGGCCAGTTGGCCTCGAGGCGGGCGAGGATCGCGGCGTCGATGAGACCGTCGGCGAGCGCCTCCCACGTGCGCACTTCGGTGCGCTCGCGGTTCGACTCGGGGATCAGCCGCGCCAGCGGCGAGCGTGCGTCGAGATACTCGACGATGACGCGCGAATCGAACACCGCCTCGCCGCCCTCCATCACGAGGCACGGCACCTTGCCGAGCGGGTTCGAGGCGAGGATCGCGTCGCTGTTCCAGACGTCCTCCTCGACGAACTGGTAGTCGAGCTTCTTCTCCGCCATGACGATGCGGACCTTCCGCACGTACGGGCTGTTGAGCGATCCGATGAGCTTCATGATTGAGCAGCCTGCAAAGGACGGCTTCCTCGTTCGACGCTTACGTTCGATTTCATTCTAGGGGCAGCGCCGATAATGGCCGGTTGGCGCGACGGTCCGTTGCACCGGCGCCACCACCGCAAGATGCAAGCCACGCCCATCGCCGCGCTGTCGCCCCTCGACGGGCGCTATGCCGCCAAGGTCGACACGCTGCGACCGTGGCTGTCGGAGTACGGCCTGATGCGCTGCCGAGTGCGCGTCGAGGTCGAGTGGTTTCTCGCTCTGGCCGACGCCGGGCTCGCGGAGCTGCCGCCGCCGGGCACCGCCGAGCGCGCGTTCCTGCACGACCTCGTCGATGCGTTCTCGCCCGCCGACGCCGACGCGATCAAGGCGATCGAGCGGCGCACCAACCACGACGTCAAGGCGGTCGAGTACTGGCTCGGCGAGCGCTTCGCAGCCCAGCCCGGTCTCGCGCGCGCGGTCGGCTTTCTCCACTTCGCGTGCACCAGCGAGGACGTCAACAACGCCAGCCACGCGCTGATGCTCGACGCGGCGCGGCGCGAGGCGCTGCTGCCGGCTCTCGACGGCATCGTCGCGACGCTCGCGGCGATGGCGCGCGCGCACGCCGACGTCGCGATGCTCGCGCGCACGCACGGCCAGACGGCGAGCCCGACGACGCTCGGCAAGGAGATCGCGAACGTCGCCGTCCGCCTGCACGCGGCGCGCGCGGCGATCGCGGCGGTGCCGATGCGCGCCAAGATGAATGGCGCCGTCGGCAACTACAACGCCCACGTCGCCGCGTATCCCGAGCTCGACTGGCAGCGCATCGCGCGCGACGTCGTCGAGCGCAGGCTCGGTCTGGAGTTCAACGCGTGGACGACGCAGATCGAGCCGCACGACGCGATCGCTGCCCTCTTCGACGCCGTCAAGCGCTGCAACACGATCCTGATCGACTGGTCGCGCGACGTCTGGGGGTACGTGAGCCTCGGCTACTTCGTGCAGCGCGCCGTCGCCGGCGAGGTCGGCTCGAGCACGATGCCGCACAAGGTCAACCCGATCGACTTCGAGAACGCCGAAGGCAACCTCGGCCTCGCCAATGCGCTGCTCGCGCACATGAGCGAGAAGCTGCCGATCTCGCGCTTCCAGCGCGACCTCACCGACAGCACGGTGCTGCGCAACATGGGCGTCGCCTTCGGCCACGCGCTGCTCGCGTACGACTCGCTCGCCCGCGGCCTCGCCAAGCTCGAAGTCGGTCGCGCTGCGATCGACGCCGACCTCGACGGCGCCTGGGAGGTGCTCGCCGAGCCGGTGCAGACGGTGCTGCGCCGACACGGCGTCGCCGGCGCCTACGAGCAGCTCAAGGACCTGACGCGCGGCAAGGCGATCGAGCGCGACGCGCTGCACGCGTTCATCCGCACCGCCGCGCTGCCCGCCGACGCGCGCGATCGCCTTCTCGCGCTGACGCCGCGCAGCTACGTCGGCCAGGCGGCCGAGCTCGCGCGCGCCGCCGCCGATGCGATCGAGCGCGACCGCAAGGGCGCCGCGCGATGAGCTTCGTCGCCCGGCTGGCCGCAGCCGAACGGACGAACCGCTCGCTCCTGTGCGTCGGCCTCGACCCCGAGCCGGCGCGCTTTCCGGGTGCGATGCGCGGCGACGCGTCGCGCATCTACGAGTTCTGCGCGGCCGTCGTCGACCGCACCAAGGACCTCGTGATCGCGTTCAAGCCGCAGATCGCGTACTTCGCCGCGCACGGCGCGGAGGCGCAGCTCGAGCGGCTGCTCGCGCACATCCGCGACGTCGCTCCCGAGGTGCCGGTGATCCTCGATGCCAAGCGCGGCGACATCGGCCAGACCGCGGAGCAGTACGCGCGCGAGGTGTTCGTCCGCTACGGCGCCGACGCCGTCACGCTGTCGCCGCTGCTCGGCTTCGATTCGATCGAGCCGTACCTGCGCCACGACGGCAAGGGCGCGATCGTGCTCTGCCGGACATCGAACCCCGGCGGCGCCGACCTGCAGGAGCTCGCGCTCGCATCCGGCGAGAAGGTCTACGAGCGGATCGCGCGGCTCGCCACCGAGCGCTGGAACGCCAGCGGCCAGATCGGGCTCGTCGTCGGCGCGACCTATCCGGCCGAGATCGCGCGCGTGCGCGAGATCGCACCGACGCTGCCGCTCCTCATCCCCGGCATCGGCGCACAAGGCGGCGACGCCACCGCGACCGTTCGCGCCGGCTGGCGCGGCGACGGCGCGCGGACGACCGGGCCGATCATCGTCAGCTCCTCGCGCGCGATCCTGTACGCAGGCAGCGACGAAGCGACCTACGCCGACGCCGCGCGCCGCGCCGCCGAAGCGGCACGCAGCGAGCTCGCCGCCGCACAGCGCGCCTAGAGGCGCAACGGAAGGTCTCGCAAGCGCCGCCCGCTGAGCGCGAAGATCGCATTGGCGACAGCGGGAGCGAGCGGCGGCACGCCGATCTCGCCGACGCCACCCGGCGGCCGCGTGCTGTCGATGAGATGGGTCTCGACGGTCGGCGCTTCGGCGAGACGGACCATCGGATAGGTCGGGAAGTTGGTCTGGCGAACGACGCCGCCCTCGATGTCGATGCGTCCGTGGAGCGCCGCCGAAAGCGCGAAGATCACCGCGCCCTCGAGCTGCTGCGCGACGATCCCGGGGTGGACGACGGTGCCGACGTCGGCGACGCAGACGACGCGGTGCACGCGCACCTTGCCGGCAACGATCGAGACCTCGACGACCTGCGCGACGACGCTTCCGAAGCTCTCGTGCAGCGCGACACCGCGCGCACGGCCCGCGAGCGGACGCGACAGGCCGAAGCCGGGCCAGCCCGCGCGCTCGGCGGCGAGGCGCAGCACCGCGGCGTGGCGTGGCGCGTCCTTCAGCAACGCGAGGCGGTAGTCGACCGGATCGCGCCCGGCGGCATGCGCGAGCTCGTCGAAGAACGACTCGCTGAAGAAGGCGTTGTGCGAGTGCCCGACGGCGCGCCAGTAGCCGACCGGAACGCCCATCCGCGTCGCGACGTGCGAGATGCGCTGGTTGGCAACGCCGTAGAGCTGGTCGAAAAGCCCTTCGCTCGCCGTCTTGTCGGGCGTGTCGACCGGCCCCGCGAGCGCCGGCAGTGCGCGCTCCATCCAGCGCGGCGTGATCGCGTCGCCGGCGCTCGTGATGCGCAGCGTCGTCGGCAGGCCGTCGGCGCCGAGGCCGGCGCGCAGGATCGTGACGCCCGCGGGACGATAGAAGTCGTGGCCGAGGTCTTCCTCACGCGACCAGACGAGCTGCACCGGCCGGCCTCCGGTCTCGAGCGCGACGCGCACCGCCTGGCCGACGACGTCGACGTCGAGCCTGCGGCCGAAGCCGCCGCCGAGGTACGTCACGTGCAGCGTCACCGCGTCGGCGGCGACGCCCGCGGCCTCGGCGGCGATCGCGCGCGCGAGGCCCGGCACCTGCGTCGGCGCCCAGACCTCGACCTTGCCGCCGGCGACGCGGGCCGTGCAGTTGATCGGCTCCATCGTCGCGTGCGCGAGGTACGGCGCGCGGTAGACCTGCTCGACGTGGCGCGCTGCGAGCGCGTCGGCGGCGGCGATCTCGCCGCGGCTGTGGAACGTGAAGCCGCCGTCGGCCGCGTGCGCGGCGCGCGCACGCGCCTCGAGCGCGGCGACGATCGCGGCGCTGTCGAGTGCGCCGGCCGAACGCTGCCGCCATTCGACGGCGAGCGCGTCGGCGCCGCGCTGCGCGTGCCACCACGTCTTGCCGACGACCGCGAAGGCGGGCGCCGATCCGCCGTACGAGCCGAGCCGCACCACCCGCTCGACGCCGGGCAGCGCGAGCGCCGGCGCGACGTCGACCGCGCCGGGGCGACCGCCGAGCATCGGACAGTGCCGGATCGCCGCGAAGACGAGCCCCGGTGGTCGCACGTCGATGCCGAAGACGGCGCTGCCGTTGCTTTTCGCGACGACGTCGAGGCGCGGCGGCGACGTGCCGATCAGCTTCCATTCGTTCCGCCGCTTGACGCGCACCTCGCCGCTCGGCGTCGCTGCCGCCATCGTCGCGAGTTCGCCGTAGTGCGCCGAGCGCCCCGACGCATGGCTGACGACGCCGGCCACGACGACGAGCTCTTGCAGCGGCAGCTTCCACGCGATCGACGCTGCGCCGAGCAGCCGCGCCCGCGCCGTCGCGGCGGCGACGCGCAGCACCTCCCAGCTGTCGACGACGCTCGACGAGCCGCCGGTGAGGTTGATGCCAAGCTCGCGCGCGATCTTGGCGACGACCCACTGGCCCGCCTTCGCAGGCCCCGTCTCGTTGCCCGGCTCGGTTTCGCGCGGATGGAAGTACGGCACGCTCGCGACCATCGTCGCGACGTTTCCGTACAGGCGATCGGGAGGCGCGTCGAACAGGCGCACGCTCGCGAGCGCGACGTCGAGCTCCTCGGCGACGAGCATCGCCAGCGCGGTGTGCGGGCCCTGGCCCATCTCGCTGCGGTGCATCGCGAGCATGACCGCGCCGTCGGCAGCGATCTTGATCCAGCCGTTGAGCGCGACCTCGCCGGCAGCGACGGGCAGCGCGTCGACGCCGCCGAGCCGCTCGCGCGGCGGCAGCAAGGCCCAGCCGACGACGACCGCGCCGGCGGCGCCGATGCCGCTCAGAAGCAGGGTGCGGCGCTTCACGCCATCGCGGTGGCTGCGGCGCGGATCGCCGCGCGCAGTCGCGGATAGGTGCCGCAGCGGCAGACGTTGTCGATCGCCGCGTCGATCTCGGCGTCGCTCGGGCGGCGCGTGCGCGCGAGCAGCGCCGCCGCGGCCATCAGGACGCCGCTCTGGCAGTAGCCGCACTGCGGCACCTGGTGCTCGGCCCACGCGCGTTGCAGCGGATGCGGCGCGTCGCGGCTGCCGAGCGCCTCGATCGTCACGACGCGGCGCCCCTCGAGCTTGCCGATCGGCAGCGTGCACGAACGCGTCGCGGCGCCGTCGACGTGAACGGTGCAGGCGCCGCACGCGGCGACGCCGCAGCCGAACTTGGTGCCCGTCAGGCCGAGCAGGTCGCGCAGCGCCCAGAGCAGCGGCAGCGCCGGATCGGCGAGGTCGTCCGCGAGCTCGCGGGCGGCGCCGTTGACGAAGATCTCCATCGCGCGTCGGGTGTTCGAAGCCAGCGATTGTGGCGGCTTCGACGCACTCGCCGTCGTTCGGCGCGGGAACGCGAGCGATCTCGGCCAGAATGCAAGCCCGGCGCCCGGATGCGCCGAGTCGCTCTGCCCTGCCGGATCCCGAGATGCATCGTCCCTGCCGTTTGCTTCGTGCCTTTCTCGCCGCGAGCGCCGCATGCCTGTGCAGCGTCGGCGCCCAAGCGCAGACCGCGGTCCTCTACGGCTTGCTCGACGCCTCCGGAAGCCACGTCAAGGACGTCGGCGGCAATTCGCGCTGGCAGCTCGACAGCGGCAACATGCAGTTCAGCTTCATCGGCTTTCGCGGCTCCGAGGACCTCGGCGGCGGCCTTCGCGCCGTCTTCCGTCTCGAGTCGTACGTCAGCGTCGACAGCGGCAGCGCCGGGCGCAGCGCGACCGCGACCGACCCGTTCTGGGCCCGTGAGGCGAGCGTCGGCCTGTCGGGTTCGTTCGGGACGACCGTGCTCGGCCGCACCGAGTCGCCGCTCTACCGCGCGACGATCAACTTCAACCCGTTCGGCGAGAGCGCCGGCTTCTCGCCGAGCGCGCGCCAGTACTTCGGCGCCCACGGCGCGGTCGTCGGCGACTCGCGCTGGAACAACTCGCTCTCATACACCAACAACGCGAGCGACGCGCCCCTGCGGATCAACTTCGCAGCCAACCTGCCCGAGGACCTGCCCGGCGTCGTTCCCGAGCACCGGCGCAACTACGGCCTGAGCGTCGCCTACATCACCGGCCCGTTCGCCGTTGTCGCTGTCGCCGAGAAGGTTCAGAACAGCGCGTTCGCGCTGCCCGCCGGCTTCGAGCGCCAGATGACGTACCAGATCGGCGCGACGTACGACTTCTCGTTCCTGCGCGTCTACGGCCAGGTCGGCCGCGTCAAGACCGAGGCCGACGTCGACGTGCAGACGATCCTCTACCAGCTCGGCGGCGCGATTCCGATCGGCAACAGCCTCATCCTCTTCGCCTACGGCAACTCGCACATCAAGACGAGCGTCAAGGCGGTGACCGACCGGACGGCCTCGATCGGCTACGACTACTTCCTGTCGAAGCACACCGACGTCTACGTCGCGGCGATGCTCGAGAAGCTCAGCTTCACGTCGTCGGGCAACGGCGTCGCCGGCGGCGTGCGGATGCGCTTCTAACGGCGCGGCCGCGCGTGGAACCGGGCAGGCTGCGCGTCGGGCGAGCGATCACGCCCGAGCAGTTCGCCGAGCTCGACGACGACGAGCTCGCCCGCCTCGTGCCGCGCGCATACCGCGACGAGTTCCCCGGCAAGGACGGCTGCGCGAACGGCCACTTCTATCTCCACGACGGCCGCGCGTGGAGCTTCTTCAAGGGCGCGTTGCTCGACGAATGAGCTGCGGGCGCACGCCCCGGCCGCGCGGCGCGCTCAGTCGAGCACCACCTCGGCGCGCACGGCGCCGGCGCGATCCGAGCGCGCACCGATCGCGAGCCGCGTTCCCTTGGGCGCGCGCACGACCCACTCGCCGACCGCGCGGTCGGCGGTGATCTCGCGGCCCGGCAGGAACGCGTTCAGCGACGACTTGGGCGCGTGGCCCTCGAGCTGCGGGCCCTCCATCCGCGCCTTGCCGCTGACGAGAGAAACCGCGCTGTCGTTCTCCGGAAGATGGATCTCGAAGATCACGCCGCGCACCGTCTTCCTCGCCAGGGCGCGCTTGCTGATGTAGCTCGGCAGCCAGCCGCTGTTGGCGA
Organism: Caldimonas sp.; assembly: GCA_035493195.1. Lineage (GTDB taxonomy): Bacteria > Pseudomonadota > Gammaproteobacteria > Burkholderiales > Burkholderiaceae_C > Schlegelella_A. Next base: position 6,201 of record DATJIM010000106.1, on the reverse strand, counting down.
CGGCGATGCGCACGCGCCAGGTGTCGGAGCCGAGCGCGCGCACCTCGGTGCGCAGCAGCTCGAGCCTGGGCAGCGAGAGCGCGATCGTCGTCATCCACTTCGGAAAGCGCGCCGCCTCGCGCTCGCGCAGCGGCGGCGGCGGATTGCGCCAGAAGTTCATCTTGTCCCAGCCGCCGATCTCGATTGCGCCGAGCTGCGGGTGCATGAACGGCTTCCAGTCGACGTGCGCCTGGCCGCCGCAGTGCTCGTCGCTCCACTTGATGAGCTTGAGGTCGTCCTCGACCGAATGCTCGCGATACCAGTCGATCCACTTGTAGTCGGTGATGCCGGCTTCCTTGTTCGGCGCCCAGATCTCGACCACCCAGAACAGCGCGCCGAGGTGCTCGTAGATCCAGTCCTGGGTGCCGCTGATGACGTCCTTCGGGTGGTACTTGAAGTCGTGCCAGATGCTGATCGCGGGATAGCCCGTGAGCTTGGCGCCGATCTCGCTGAAGCGCTTGATCGACCAGAGGTCCTCCGGGATCATGTCGTCGTCGCTCTGCGTTCCCATCGGCCTGAGGATCACGCCGCTGTGCGTGTGGTAGCTCACCGCGGCGCCGATGTTCTTGTGGCCGACGACGAAGTCGACCATCGCCTTCACCTCGGGCTCGCTGGTCGGGTAGTCGCCGGCACCCACCTGCTCGAACTCCTGACGCCAGCCCGACGGGAAGTTGCGGTTGAGGTCGAGACCTTCGACGTCGGAGTTGACGTTGATCGTGAGCCCGTCGTAGTTCTTGATGAGGCCCTCGGGCATCAGCCGGTAGTACTCGCCGCCGAACTCGCCCGGCTCGCGCGCGACCATCAGGCGAGGATCCTGTTCGCATTTCTTCCACGTCCCGTGCGGATCGGCGACGCGCATCGAGAGGATGCGGCCGTCGCCGTCGATGTCCTCGGCGTCCAGGCCGTCGACCGGCTCCTCGTCGAGCGGATAGCGGCGCGTCGACGAGCGGATGTGGCGCGGCCGGTCGGCCAGCGCGAGCTCGGCGCCGTCGGGATTGAGCCGCGGGCACAGGTAGACCGCGCGCGTGTCGAGCAGGTGCGTGATGTCGGCGTCGCCGCCGTAGCCCGTGAGCAGCTGGTGAAGGTAATACAGCACCGCGGTCGACGCGGTCAGCTCGGCGGCGTGGATGTTGCCGTCGCACCAGAACGCCGGCTTGTCGTCGGCGGCGCCGGTCTCGCTGTTGGTGACCGTCGCGACCCAGATCTCGCGACCCTCGTAGCTCTTGCCGATCGAGCGGATCGCGGCCAGCGTCGGGAACGCCTGCGCGTACTCGAACAGCAGCTTGGTCAGCTCGTCGTGCCTGTAGAAGGTGTCGAAGCGGGGAGTGGGTGCGGGGGTCTCGTTGGCCATTGGGTGGGATGCCGGAAGGGGCGGGCTGCATTTTGTTGCAAATGCCGGCCACGCCCGCCACCGTCTAGCCGGTCGCGTCGCCGTCGACGAAGACGCGCATCTCCCCGGGCGCGAAGGCGAGCCACTCCTCGTTCTTCGTCAGCGGCTCGGTGACGACGACGGCGACGCGGTCGCTCGGCGACGTCTGCTCTGCGAAGTCGACGGTGAGGTCCTCGTCGTGCAGCGACGCGCGCGCGAACGGGTGCTTGCGCACGATGTGGTGCAGCTGCGTCGAGCAATGCGCCCAGAGCGCCTGGCCGTTGCTGAGCATCGCGTTGAAGACGCCGTGCGCTGCGATCCGCGCCATCAGCTCGGCGAGCGTCGCGCTCAGCTCGCGGATCTCGGGCACCCGTGCGTGCGACTTCGCGAGCTCCTGCATCAGCCAGCAGAACGCACGCTCGCTGTCGGTGGCGCCGACCGGGCGGAACGCGCCGTGCAGGCGCGGCGCGTAGCCCTGGAGGTCGCCGTTGTGCGCGAACACCCAGTAGCGGCCCCACAGTTCGCGCACGAACGGATGCGTGTTCTCGAGCGCGACCGGCCCCTGCGTCGCCTTGCGGATGTGGGCGACGATGTTGGTGCTGCGGATCGGGTAGTCGCGCACCATCGCCGCGACCGGCGACTCGCGCGCGCTCGACGTGTCGACGAAGAGGCGAACCCCCTTGTCCTCGAAGAACGCGATGCCGAAGCCGTCCTTGTGCTCCTGCGCGCGCGTCGCGAACCCCGTGAAGCTGAACATCACGTCGGTCGGCACATTGGCATTCATGCCGAGGAGCTGGCACATGGCGCGGCGGGGAGGATTCGCCGCCAGTATCGCCGCGCCGCCGCGGCTATCCGGCGGCGAGGAGAAAGCGGCGCACCGCGGCGTCGCTGCTCAGGCCGACCGCGCGTGTTCGCGCGCGCTCCGCGGTGACGGCGTCGCCCGAGCCGCGTGCGAGGTGCGCGAGCGCGGCCCAGTACGGCTGGTACGTCTCGACGTCGCGCGCCGGGATGGCGGCGAGCGCCGCCAGGCCGGCGGCCGCCCCGTCCGCCTCGCCGACCGCGCACGCGCGGCTGACGAGCGCGCCGACGGTCGGCTGCAGCGCGACGAGCGCGTCGTAGAGGCCGACGATCGCCGCCGGCGGAACGTCGGCGCCGAGCCGACGCTGACTGTGCGCTGACTGGATCGCAGCTTCGAGCTGATACGGGCCGGGCGCGGCGAGCGACGCCGCCTTGGCGAGCGCCGTCTCGGCGACGGCGACGAGCGCGCGGTCCCAGAGCGACGCGTCCTGCGCGTGCAGCGGCACGTAGTCGCCGCGCGCGTCGCGCCGCGCCGCCGCGCGCGACTGGCAGAACGCGAGCAGCGCGACGAGCCCCCACGCCTCGGCAGCGTGCGGCACCAGCCGCGCGAGCATCGCGGCGAGCGCGAGCGCCTCGACGGCGAGTCCGCTCTTGGCCGGGTCAGTGCCGGCGACGTCGTCCCAGCCGGTGCCGTACGCCGCGTAGATGGCGTCGAGGACATCGCCGAGGCGAGCGTCCCACTCGTCTTCTCCCGGCACCTCGTAGGCGATCGCGGCGGCGCGGATCTTCGTCTTCGCACGCACCAGCCGTTGCGACAGCGTCGCCGGCGCGACGACGAACGCCGAGGCGATGCGCGCCGCATCGAGCCCGAGCACCGCCTGCAGCATCAGCGCCGGCCGCGCCGCACGATCGATCGCGGGATGCGCGCAGACGAACATCAGCTTCAGCCGTTCGTCCGGAAAGCGCGCCTCGGCGGGAGCGTCCGCGAGCTCGTCGAAGACGATCGAAAGCGTCGGCTCTGCGTCCGCTTCGACGCGGGCGTGTCGCCAGCGGTCGTGCAGTCGGCGCCTCGCCGTCGTCAGCAGCCACGCTTCCGGCGCGTCGGGGACGCCGTCGCGCGGCCAGTGCTCGAGCGCCGCCGCAAACGCGTCGGCGAGCGCGTCCTCGGCGGCGGCGAGGTCGTGCGAGCGCGCCGCGAGGTAGGCGACGAGCCGCCCGTACGACTCGCGCGCGACCGCCGCGGCGGCGTCGCCCGACGAACGCGCGGCCATGCGAACGCTCAGGCCGCGGCGGGCGGCGGCAGCACCGGCCGCACCTCGACCCCGCCGGTCGCCGCGCACGGCGCGCGCGACGCCCACGCGAGCGCGGTGTCCAGGTCGGGCACGTCGATGACGAAGAAGCCCGCGAGCTGCTCCTTGGTGTCGGCGAACGGGCCGTCCTGGACGTGGCGCTTGCCGCCGCTCGAGCGCAGCGTCGTCGCGGTCGAAGGCGGCTGCAGCCCGGCGCCGCTCTTGACGAGGCCCGACGCGTGCATCGACTGCACGTACGACATCCAACCCGCCCAGTAGGGCTGGCTGTGGTCGCGCGAGCTGCGGCGATCGAAGTCTTCCTGCGTCTCGTAGAACATCAGCATGTAGTCCATCGTTCTCTCCGTGAATCCGAGCGCACGGCGCGCCCGCAACGATGACGTTCGACACCCGGCGATTTCGACATCGTCGGCGGCGCCGGCGGTCGCGGCGCCTCAGCGCCAGTCGAACACCCGCCTCAGCACGCCGCGAACGGTGCCCAGATCGGTCGGAGTGTGCGTCTCCTCGAGGACGCCGGCGAGCCGCTGCAGGCGCTGCGGGCTGCGGCGGGCGCTCCAGACGAGCAGGTCGATCAGCCACGGGCGGTCGTTGGCGCTGCTCGCCTGCTCGTAGATGTCGAAGCGGGGCTTGAGCGCGAGGACGCGCGCTGCGTAGTCGGTGCGCACCGCGGCGTCGGCGTCGCTGCTGGTGTCGTCGACGCTGCGGCCGAGGATCGCCTCGGCGGCGTGGATCCCGGTTTCCATCGCCTTGCCGATCCCTTCGCCGGTGAACGAGTACGTGCTGCCCGCGGCCTCGCCGGTGACGAGGACGCCTGCTGCGTCGAGCCGCGCGCCTTCGAGCGAGAAGCGCAGCGGCGCGCCCTTCAACGCGTGCTCTGGGTCGCCGAGCCAGCGGCCGCGGTCGACCAGCTCGCGCGCCGGCGCGTAGACCGACTTGAACGCGGCGAAGACGTCGCGCAGGTTGGCGTGCGGCGTCGCCTGCCGGCCGTCGAGGCGCTGCGCGAGGCCGACGCCGATGTTGAAGACGTCGCCGCCGCACGGAAAGATCCAGCCGTAGCCGGGCGACAGCTTCTTGTGCCAGACGACCTCGAGCGCCGTGATGCGCGGCGTCATCGCCGCGTTCTCGACGTAGCCGCGCAGCGCGATCGCGCTCGGCGTGCGCCGCTCGCAGAGGCCCGCAGCGATCGTCGCCTGCGGCTGCGCGCCGGTCGCGAGCACGAGCCACGGTGCGCGCACGTCGCGCACGCGCTTGCCGTCTTGCAGACGCGCACCGACGACGCGCGCCGCGGCATCGTCGCCTTCGCGCAGCGGCGCGACGAAGCGCGCCGGCGCGAACATCCGCGCCCCGGCGGCGACCGCCGATCTGCACAGGATGTCGTCGAGGCGCTTTCGCGGCAGCACCGCGAGCCGGCCGGGGACGTCGACACGGCCGCCGTGCGGCGCGACGCAGCCGAGCTTCGTCGCCTGCTGCGCCTCGGCCATGACGGCGTCGAGACAACCGAGCTTGGCGAGCGCGCGGTGCGCGTCGGGGATCAGGCCGTCGCCGCAGACCTTGTCGCGCGGAAACGCGTGGGCGTCGACGAGGATGACGTCGCGGCCGCCGCGCGCGAGCGTGTTGGCGACGGCGCTGCCGGCGGGTCCGGCGCCGACGACGATCGCGTCGGCGCGCTCGGGCAGCAGTTCGAGGTCGAGGTTCACGAGCTGCGCGCCGGTTGCGCCGAGGCACGCCGCGCCGGCGTCATCCGCGAAGCGGCGACGATCGCCGCGGCGGTGATCGTTCCAACCAGCGCGAACGTCTCGTGGTAGGCGGCGATCGGCGCGGTCGCGTGCGTGTGCAGACGCCACTCGAGGAAGTTGCCGACGAGACCGATGCCGACCGCGCCGCCGAGTTGGCGCAGGAAGTTGATCGTGCTCGACCCGTGCGAGATCAGGCCGTGCGGCAGCCCGACCATCGCCCCGAGGTTGAGCGACGGCATGATGATGCCGAGGCCGATCCGGCCGACGACGGTCCACACCATGATGAGCAGCAGCGAAGTCGCAAGGCCGACGCCGAGCATCAGGTAGAACGACGCCGCGAGCAGCGCGAGTCCGGCGATCACCATCTTGCCGACCGCGATGCGGTCGGCGAATCGACCGGCGACGGGGATCGTCGCCGCGAGGACGAGACCCGCCGGCAGCAGGACCGCACCCGCCTGCGACGGCGGCAGGTGCAGCGCTTCCTGCATGAACACCGGCACCAGGTAGGTCGAGCCGAACAGCGCCATGCCGTAGATGAACGCGACCGCGCCGCCCATCGCGAAGATGCGATGGCCGAACAGGCCGAGCGCCATCAAGGGCCTCGCGCCTCGTCGCTGGTGCAGGACGAAGCCGATCGTCGCGACGATGCTGCAGGCGACGAGCGCGAGCCCGAGCTCGATCGTGTCGCCGTGCAGATGGACCATGCCGTTGAGCAGCGCGAGGACGGCGACCGCGATCAGGCCGAGGCCGACGACGTCGAGCCGGCCGCCGGCACGGCTGATCGGCGCGCCGCCGGGAGCGCCAATCGGCAGGTAGCGCTGCGCCATCGCGATGGCGATCGCGCAGAACGGCGTGACGACGAAGAAGATCGAGCGCCAGCCGAACCACTCGACGAGGACGCCGCCGACGCTCGGCCCGACCGCCGGCGCGAGGACGACGCCGAAGCCGAACA
>DATJIM010000105.1:0-4947 GCA_035493195.1 Caldimonas sp. | reverse complement strand
GCGCGCGTCCTCGTCGAGGCGGTGCGCCGCGATCTGAAGCCGCGCGACATCGTGACGCGAAAGAGCATCGAGAACGCGGTCGCCGTGATCATGGCGACCGGCGGCTCGACGAACGCGGTCCTGCACTACCTCGCGATCGCGCACGCGGCGGGGGTCGAGTGGACGATCGACGACTTCGAGCGCGTCAGGAAGAAGGTGCCGGTGCTCTGCGACCTCAAGCCCTCGGGCCGCTATCTCGCGGTCGACCTGCACCGCGCCGGCGGCATTCCGCAGGTGATGAAGCTGCTGCTCGACGGCGGCCACTTGCACGGCGACTGCATGACGATCACCGGCAAGACCGTCGAGGAGCAGTTGCGCGAGATTCCCGCCAAGCCACGCGCCGGGCAGGACGTCATCCGCCCCCTGAGCGATCCGATGTACGCACACGGCCACCTCGCGATCCTGAAGGGCAATCTCGCCAGCGAGGGCGCGGTCGCCAAGATCACGGGTCTGAAGAATCCGACCATCAGCGGCCCGGCGCGCGTCTTCGACGACGAGCAGTCGGCGATGGCGGCGATCGGGGACCGCAAGATCGTCGCCGGCGACGGGGTGGTGCTGCGCTATCGCGGCCCGAAGGGCGCGCCCGGGATGCCCGAGATGCTCGCGCCCACCGGCGCACTGATCGGCCAGGGTCTCGGCGAGTCGGTCGGGCTCGTCACCGACGGTCGCTTCTCGGGCGGCACGTGGGGAATGGTCGTCGGCCACGTCTCCCCCGAGGCCCACGCCGGCGGCACGATCGCGCTCGTCCGCGAGGGCGACCGCATCACGATCGACGCCCATCGCCTGCTGCTCCAGCTGGACGTCGACGACGCCGAGCTCGCGAAGCGGCGCGCCGAATGGAAGCCACCGTCGCCGCGCTACACCCGCGGCGTGCTCGCCAAGTTCATGAAGAACGCCGCGAGCGCGAGCCGCGGCGCCGTTCTGGACGCCGAGTGACCGCACGCGGTCGGGGCGCCGGGCGGCCGTAGCTGCGCGAGTCGGGCGGCCGCTCGGCCTTCGTCGGCCGCTCTTCCAGCCACGCGCGCAGCCGGCGAGCCAGCCGCCAGACGACAAAGAGCGCGACGACGAAGGCGACGAGCTTGAGCGCGCCGTCGCGCACGCTGCGCAGCATGCCCGGCTTGTCGCTCCTCTCGGCGGCGATCGCCGAGGTTCGCACGGCGCCCTCGGGCGGCGCGACGCGCGGCGGCAGCGCCGAGAGGTCGATGACGTCGCCCTGCCCCACCGCAGCGCTCGCCGTCGTGGCAACCGCGGCGGGTTCCGGCGTCTCGATCGGCGCGCAAGGGCGATCCTGCAGACGAACCCCGCCGCGGCCGTCGGGGCAACGATTGATCTGCGTCGCCCGCACGTCGAGATCGCGCGGTTTGGCGGGCGCGTCGTGCTCCATGCCGTCGCTCGGCTCTGGCACGCGCAGACCGACGCCATTCACGGCGTGCGCCGGCCCAGCGCCGAGCCCAACCACGCACGCGAACGTGAACGCCCGCGACAGCGCCGCGGCGGCGCGGCACCATGGGGTCGAGACGGCGAAGACGACGGCGCGCATGCGACGATTCTGCAGCGCGACGCCACGGCCGCCAAGGCGCCCGTCGGGGCGCGGGTCGTGAGGCTAGCGCGGCTTTTGCGCCTTGCGGCGCGACCGCGTGTCCATGCCGAGCGCGGCCAGGTTTTCCTTGCGGCGATCGGCCTTCTTCTTCTCCATGCGGTCCATCTCGCGGCGCTTGTTGAGGCCGGACTTGTCCGACCAGACCCACCAGAGCGAAGCGAGAAGGAACGGGAAGAAGAACTTCCAGAGGTCGCCCGTGAGATGCCAGTTCCAGGTGCCGACGACGCCGACCTCGAGCAAGTTGAGCACGATGAGGACGACGCCAATGAGGACGAACAGCATGTGAACCTCCGGCGCGCGATGCGGTTCGCGCGTCAACTCGGGGCGGGCCCCGGCGTTATCCTGATGGTAGCCGAGCGGCCCTTCGCCGCGGCCTCCGGAACACGCATGAAGTCCTCGCACATCGTCTCGATCGTGACCGCTTGCATGGTTTGCGCCCCCGCGTGGGCGAATCCCGACCTGGCGCAGAAGAAGAACTGCCTCGCCTGTCACCAGGTCAACCAGAAGGTCATCGGTCCCTCGTTCAAGGAAGTCGCGCAGAAGTACGCCGGCCAGTCCGACGCCGTCGCCAGGCTCGTGCCCAAGGTCATGAAGGGCGGCACCGGTGTCTGGGGCGCCAACGTGATGCCCGCGAACCCGCAGGTCAGCGAGGCCGAGGCGAAACAATTGGTGCAGTGGATCTTGTCCCTCAAGTAGGGATCGCTGCCGCCACCTCCGGGGAGATCGCGAAGCGATCGCCGTGCTGCGCGGCGAGCTTCGCGGCGTTGGCCAGGAAGCGCGTGCGGCCCTCGGACGCGATGAACTGGATCGCGCCGCCGGTCCACGCCGGAAAACCGATGCCGAAGATCGAGCCGATGTTCGCTTCGGCGGCGCTCGTGAGCACGCCCTCGGCGAGGCAGCGCGCTGTCTCGATCGACTGGCGGTAGAGCAGCCGCTGGCGAAGCGCGTCGAGGTCGGTGCTCGCGCCGTCCTTGGCGAAGTGCGTCGCGAGGCCGGGCCATAGCCGCTTCGGCGCGCCCTTCGGATAGTCGTAGAAGCCGGCGCCGCCGGCGCGGCCGGGACGCCCGAGCTCCTTGACCATCCGCTCGACGAGCAGCTCGCCGGTTGACGCCGTGTGCGTGCGCCCCTCGGCCGCGGCGTCGGCGCGCGTCTGCTCGAGGACGTGGACCGAGAGCGCGAGCGACGTCTCGTCGATCACCGCGAGCGGCCCGACCGGCATCCCCGCAGCGAGCGCAGCGTGCTCGATCAACGGCGCCGCGATGCCCTCTGCGAGCATCGTCGCGCCTTCCATCACGAAGGTGCCGAAGACGCGGCTCGTGAAGAAGCCGCGCGAGTCGTTGACGACGATCGGCGTCTTGCCGAGCGCGAGCACGTAGTCGTAGGCGCGCGCGATCGTCTCCTCGCTCGTCCGCTTGCCGCGGACGATCTCGACGAGCTTCATCTTGTGCACCGGCGAGAAGAAGTGCAGGCCGACGAAGCGCTCGGGATGCGCGCTCGCGGCAGCGAGGCCGGTGATGGGCAGCGTCGACGTGTTGGTCGCGAAGACGCCGTCCGGGGCGAGCATCGGCTCGGCCTCCTTCGTCACCTCGGCCTTGAGCGCCCGGTTCTCGAACACCGCTTCGATGATCAGCTCGCAGCCGTCGAGCGCGCGAATGTCCGCGGTCGGAGCGACGAGCGCGAGCAGCTTCGCCTCGCGCACCGCGTCGAGGCCGCCGCGCGCGACGGCGGCCGACGTGACCTTGCGGATCGCGGCGACACCGGCTTCGGCCTTCTCCGCGGAAACGTCCCTCAGCACGCAGGCGATGCCGCGCGACGCGTTGGCGTGCGCGATTCCGGCGCCCATCATTCCGGCGCCGAGGACGCCGACCCTCTTCGGCTTCCACGACGCGAACCCTTGCGGCCGCGCCTTGCCCGAGCGGATCGCCTGCAGGTCGAAGAAGAACGCCTGGATCATGTTCTTCGCGGTCTGCCCCACCATGACGCGCGCCAGCTTCCTCGCCTCGATCCGGACCGCGCTGTCGAAGTCGACGAGCGCGCCTTCGACCATCGCCTCGAGGATCGCCTGCGTTGCCGGATAGAGGCCGCGGGTCTTTTGCGCGAGCATCGCCGGCGCGACCGCGAGGCCGGCAGCGATCTTCGGGCTCGACGGCGTGCCGCCCGGCATGCGGTAGTCCTTGCGGTCCCACGGCTGCGCGGCCTCGGGATGCGCGTCGATCCACGCGATCGCCTGCGCACGCAGTTCGTCGCGGCTCGCTGCGACGCCGTCGACCCAGCCGACCTGCTGCGCCTCGCGCGGACCGAAGAGCTTGCCTTCGAGCAGGTACGGCCGCGCGTCGACGAGGCCGAAATGGCGAACGGTCTTCGTGATGCCGGTCGCTCCCGGGATGAGGCCGAGCGTCACCTCGGGCATGCCGAAGCGAATCTTCGCGTCGTCGAGCGCGAAGCGCGCGTGGCCGATCAGCGCCACCTCCCAACCGCCGCCGAGGGCCGAGCCGGTGAGGAGCGCAACGACCGGGCGGCCGAGCGTCTCGAGCGTCCGGTAGATCCTCGTCGTTTCCTGGATCTCGTGAAAGCCGGGAATCGCGTCCTTCGCTTCGAGCGTCAGCACGTGCCGCAGCGCGGCGCCGGCGAAGAACGTCTCCTTGGCCGAAGCGAGGACGATGCCGCGGATCTTCTCCTTATCGGCGACAGCCTGCGCTGCCGCGGCAGCGAAGTCGCGACGCCACTCCGCGGTCATCGTGTTGACTGCGGCACCGGCAGCGTCGAAGGTGATCGTGAGGATCCTGTCGGCGTCGATCTCGTAGCGAAGCGTCTCCATGGCGGCTCCGTCAGACGCGCTCGATCACCGTCGCGATTCCCATGCCGCCGCCGACGCAGAGCGTGACGAGTCCGCGCTTCAGGTTCCTGCGCTCGAGCTCGTCGAGCAGCGTGCCGACGAGCATCGCGCCGGTCGCGCCGAGCGGATGCCCCATCGCGATCGCGCCGCCGTTGACGTTGACCTTCTCGTGCGGAACGCCGAACTCGCGCATGAAGCGCATCGGCACCGCGGCGAACGCCTCGTTGACCTCGAAGAGATCGATGTCGTCGATCGTCAGGCCCGCCTTGGCGAGCACCTTGCGCGTCGCCGGCATCGGCCCGGTGAGCATGATCGTCGGATCGGCGCCCGAGAGCGCGGTCGCGACGACGCGCGCGCGCGGCGTCAGCCCGAGCGACTTGCCGATCGCCTCGCTGCCGACGAGGACCGCAGCCGCGCCGTCGACGATCCCCGACGAGTTGCCGGCCGTGTGGACGTGCTCGATCCGCTCGAC
>DATJIM010000104.1:0-14382 GCA_035493195.1 Caldimonas sp. | reverse complement strand
GTGATGAACGGCCCGCGCACCTGGATCTCGCCCATCGTGCGGCCGTCGTGCGGCGCATCGGTGCCGTCGTCGGTGCGGATGCGGACGTCGACGAGCGGCACCGGAACGCCGGCCATCGCAGCGCGTCGGAAGCGCTCGTCGGCGTCGGCGTTCTTGAGCTCGTTGCGCTGGTACGAGACGGTCGCGATCGGCGACGTCTCCGTCATTCCCCAGCCCTGCACGATCCAGACGCCGTGGCGCGCGAACGCACGGATCAGCGACTCGGGAACCGCCGAGCCGCCGACGAGCGATCGCATCCCGGTCGGCAGCTTCCAGCGCCCCGGCTGCTTCTCGAGCGCCTGTTCGTAGAGCTGGATCAGCCCCATCCAGATCGTCGGCACGCCGAGCGCGAGCGTCGGCGGCTCGGCCTTCATCAGGTCGAGCAGGTCCTCGGGGTGCAGATGCGGTCCGGGAAAGACCATCTTCACGCCGAGCATCACCGCGGCGTACGGGATGCCCCAGCTGTTGGCATGGAACATCGGCGTCACCGGCAGCACGACGTCGGTTCCTTTAAGACCCCAGAAGTCGGCCAGGCAGCCGACGAGGCTGTGCAGCACGGTCGAGCGGTGCGAGTACGCGACGCCCTTCGGCCGCCCGGTCGTCCCCGACGTGTAGCACATCGCGATCGGATCGACCTCGTCGTGCGGCGCGTAGACGAGCGCGTCGCCGTCGGCGCGCTCGAGGAGCTGCTCGTAGTCGAGGAACTCCGGATCGACCGTCGTACCCGAGAACGGGAAGACGATGACGCGGTCGAAGGCGTGCAAGCCGGCGAACTGCCTGTAGAGCGGGAGCAGCACATCGTCGACGACGAGGAAGCGGTCGTTCGCATCGTGCGCGATCCAGCCGATCTCGTCGGGCGACAGACGCAGGTTGAGCGTGTGCATGACGCCGCCGACGGCGGGGATGCCGAAGTAGCACTCGAGGTGCGCGTGGTGGTTCCAGCAAAGCGTCGCGACGCGATCGCCCTTCTTCAGGCCGAGCGCCTGCAGAGCCGCGGCGAGCTTTCGCGTCCGCCGGTAGTACTCGCCGTAGGTGTGCCTGCGCAGCGACTTGTCAGGCAGGCGCGAGACGATCTCGTTGCTCGGGAACAGCTCGCCGGCACGGTCGAGCAGATCGTTGAGCGAGAGCGGAACGTCCATCATCGTCGAGCGCATCGCGGTCTCCTCGTTCAGCTTCCGGCGGCGCGGCCGCCGCGCGCTGCGACGGCCGCTTCGTATTCGTCCTTCAGCATCGACAGCACGACGAGCGAGTCGTAGCCGCTGCCGCTCCTGACGCTTTCGCGGAGACGTCCCTCCTCGACGAAGCCTTCGCCGCGGTAGAGCGCGAGCGCGCGCGCGTTGGCGCTGCGCACGTCGAGCCAGAAGCGGTGTGCGCCGAGGTCGCGAAACGCCATCTGCACGAGCAGGCGGACGCAGGCGCGGCCGTAGCCCTGGCCCTTGGGCTGCAGCACGATCCGCTTCAGCTCGACCGACGCGTTCGGATTGCGGCAGCCCTGCAAGATGACGAACCCCGCCGACGGATAGCCGTCGCCGGCCTCGACGATGAAGTGGCGGAAGTCGGGGAAGCGCACCGCGCCTTCGTGCTGAACGCGCTCCCACGGCGTGATGAACGGCCGGTTGGCCGGGTCGTCCTCGATCGAGGCGACGAACTCGAGATCCGACAGCATCGTCGGCCGCAGGCGCAGCGGCCCGGCGACGCGCTTCGGCTCGTTCACACGTCGACCTCGACGGCGTCGGCGCGCAGCTCCATCAGCTCGCGCCGTGCCTGCGCCTCGCCCTTGCCCATCAGCTTGGTGAGCGACGCCGCGGTCGCGGCGAATCCTGCGGCGGCGAAGCCGATCGGCAGCAGCCGCCGCGTTTCCGGATTGAGCGTCGTGTCCCAGAGCTGCTCGGCGTTCATCTCGCCGAGGCCCTTGAAGCGGCTCACGGTCCAGCTGCCCGGGCGCGCGCCTTCCTTCTGCAGCCGGTCGACGGTCGCGCGCAGCTCGTCGTCGTCGAGCGCGTAGATCTTCGCCGCCGGCTTCTTGCCGCGCGCCGGCGCGTCGACGCGAAAGAGCGGCGGCCGCGCAACGAAGACGTGGCCGCGCTCGATCAGCTTCGGAAAGTGGCGGAAGAAGAGTGTCAGCAGCAGCACCTGGATGTGCGAGCCGTCGACGTCGGCGTCCGAGAGGATGCAGACCTTGCCGTAGCGCAGCCCGGAGAAGTCGGGGCTGTCGTCGGCGCCGTGCGGATCGACGCCGACCGCGACGGCGATGTCGTGGATCTCGTTGTTCGCGAACAGTCGGTCGCGCTCGACCTCCCACGCGTTGAGCACCTTGCCGCGCAGCGGCAGGATCGCCTGCGTCTCCTTGTCGCGGCCCATCTTGGCGCTGCCGCCGGCCGAATCGCCTTCGACGAGGAAGAGCTCGTTCAGCGCGAGGTCGCGGCTCTCGCAGTCGGTGAGCTTGCCCGGAAGCACGGCGATTCCCGAGCCTTTCTTCTTCTCGACCTTGAGGCTCGCGCGCTGGCGACTCTGCGCCTGGCGGATGACCAGGTCGGCGAGCTTCCTGCCGTGCTCGACGTGCTGCGACAGCCACAGCTCGAACGCCGGCCGCACGCACGCGGACACGAGCCTGAGCGCCTCGCGGCTGTTGAGCCGTTCCTTGATCTGGCCCTGGAACTGCGGATCGAGCACCTTCGCCGAGAGCACGAAGCTGGCGCGCGAGAAGACGTCGTCGGGCATCACCTTGACGCCCTTGGGCAGCAGCGAATGCAGGTCGATGAATCCCTTGACGGCGTGAAAGAGGCCGTCCTTGAGCCCCGATTCGTGCGTGCCGCCCGCCACCGTCGGGATCAGGTTGACGTAGCTCTCGCGCACCGCGACGCCGTCCTCCGTGAACGCGACGCACCAGGCGGCGCCCTCGCCTTCGGCGACGTCCTCGCTCTCGCGGCCGTCGGCGTGGTGCGCGCCTTCGAAGAGCGGGATCACCGGGTCGGCGGCGAGCGTCTGCAGCAGATAGTCGGCGAGACCGCCCGAGTAGAGCCAGTCGCTCCGCTCCGGCTCGCCTCGACCGGCCTTCTCGACCGTGAGCGACACCTTGATGCCGGGCATCAGCACCGCCTTGCTGCGCAGGACGTGCGTCAGCTCGGCGCGTGGCAGCTCGGCGCTCTCGAAGTAGCGAGGGTCCGGCCAGACGCGGACGCGCGTTCCGCTCTTGCGATCGCCCGCCGCCGCCTTCTTCGTCACGAGCGGCTCGACGACGGTGCCGCCGGCGAACGCGATCGTCGCCGCCTGGCCGCCGCGCCACACCGTCACCTCGAGCCGCTTCGCGAGCGCGTTGGTGACGCTGACGCCGACGCCGTGCAGGCCGCCCGAGAAGCTATACGCGGCGTTGCCGCCCTTGTCGAACTTGCCGCCGGCGTGCAGCCGGGTGAAGACGATCTCGACGACGCTGACCTTCTCCTCGGGATGCAAGCCCATCGGAATGCCGCGGCCATCGTCGTCGACGGTGACCGAGCCGTCGCTGTGCAGCGTGACGTCGATCCGCGTGCCGGCGCCCGCGAGCGCCTCGTCGGCGGCGTTGTCGATCACCTCCTGGACGATGTGCAGCGGGTTCTCGGTCCGCGTGTACATCCCCGGTCGCTGCTTGACCGGTTCGAGGCCTTTGAGGACGCGGATCGACTCCTCGCCGTAGCTGCCGCCTTTCGTCGCCTTCGTCGCCATGCGAACGATTCTAGGGAGCGCCCGAGCCGGCCAACCAACCTCGTCGCTCGCGTCGCCGCATGCGCGCCAGCGTCACGCGCCGAGCCCTGCAACAATCGCGCGATGGACGCCCGTTCCCTCGGCCGCTCGCCGCTGCAGGTCTCGCGCATCTGCCTCGGCGGCAACGTCTTCGGCTGGACCGTCGACGAGCGCCAATCGTTCCGTCTCCTCGATGCCTGGGTCGACGCCGGCATGAACTTCGTCGACACCGCCGACGTCTATTCGCGCTGGGTGCCGGGCCACGCCGGCGGCGAATCGGAGGCGATCATCGGCAAGTGGCTGAACGCGACCGGCAAGCGCCACCGCATCGTCCTCGCGACCAAGGTCGGCAAGCCGATGGGCGACGACGACAAGGGCTTGTCGAAGGCGTACATCCGGCGAGCCGTCGAGGCGTCGCTGCGCCGCCTGAAGACCGACGTGATCGACCTCTACCAGTCGCACGACGACGATGCCACGACGCCGGTCGAGGAAACGCTCGGCACGTATGCCGAGCTGATCAGGGAAGGCAAGGTGCGCGCGATCGGCGCTTCGAACTACACGGCCGATCGCCTCGCGCTCGCGCTCGACACCAGCGAGCGGCTCGGCCTGCCACGCTACGAGTCGCTGCAGCCGCTCTACAACCTTGTCGAGCGCGCCGACTACGAAGATGCGCTCGAGCCGCTCTGCGTCGCGCGCCGCGTCGGCGTCATCAACTACTACGCGCTCGCGAGCGGATTTCTCACCGGCAAGTACCGCAGCGCCGCCGACTTCGGCAAGAGCGTTCGCGGCAAGGGCGCCGGCAAGTACCTGAACGAGCGCGGCCTCGCTGTCCTCGGTGCGCTCGACGCCGTCGCGGCGACGGTCGGCGCGTCGCCGGCGCAGGTCGCGCTCGCATGGCAGATCGCGCGGCCGAGCATCACCGCGCCGATCGCGTCGGCGACCGACGAGCGCCAGCTCGCCGAGCTCGTCGCGGCAGCGCGGCTGCGGCTGGACGCGCCGTCGATCGCCGCGATCGACCGCGCCAGCACGCCCGAGGTCGCATGAGCACGCCGGCCAGGCCGCTGTCGCTCGCGCAGGTGCTCGTCTGCGGCGCGGTGATCGTCACCGTGTCGATGGGGATCCGGCACGGCTTCGGCCTCTGGCTGCAGCCGATCACCGCCGACCGCGGCTGGAGCCGCGAGACATTCGCGCTCGCGCTCGCCGTGCAGAACCTCGCGTGGGGCCTCGCCGGGCCCGTTGCCGGTGCGCTCGCCGACCGCTGGGGTGCGTTTCGCGTCCTCGTCGTCGGCAGCATCCTCTACTCGCTCGGCCTGGTGGCGATGGCGCTCGCGACCACGGGCGCGGCGTTCCTCGGCGGCACCGGGCTCGTGCTCGGCATGGCGCAGGCGGGCACGACCTACGCGGTCGTCTACGGCGTCATCGGCCGCAACGTCGTCCCCGAGCGGCGCAGCTGGGCGATGGGAATCACCGCGGCGGCGGGATCGTTCGGCCAGTTCCTGATGGTGCCGGTCGAAGGCGGTCTGATCGGCACGATCGGCTGGCAGGAGGCGCTCTTCGTCTGCGCCGCGCTCGCGCTCGTGATCGCGCCGCTCGCGATCGGGCTGCGCGAGCCGAAGCACGCACCGTCGGCCGCGCAGCAGCAAAGCATGGGCGCGGCGCTGCGCGAGGCGTTCGGCGACCGCAGCTTCCAGCTGCTGACCGCGGGCTACTTCGTCTGCGGCTTCCAGGTCGTCTTCATCGGCGTGCACATGCCGAGCTACCTCAAGGACCACGGCCTGCAGCCGCACGTCGCGACGACCGCGCTCGCGCTGATCGGGCTCTTCAACGTCTTCGGCACGTACCTCGCGGGCATGCTCGGCGGGCGCCTGCCAAAGAAGTACCTGCTGTCGACGATCTACACGCTGCGCGCGCTCGCGATCGTCGCCTTCATCGCATCGCCGCTGACGCCCTGGAGCGTCTACGTGTTCGCGGCGGTGATCGGCTTTCTGTGGCTCTCGACGGTGCCGCTCACCAACGGCATCGTCGCCGAGATCTTCGGCGTGCGCTACCTGTCGATGCTCGGCGGCTTCGTCTTCCTCAGCCACCAGGTCGGCAGCTTCCTCGGCGTCTGGCTCGGCGGCCGCCTCTACGATGCGACCGGCAGCTACGACGTCGTCTGGTGGATCGCGGTCGCGCTCGGCGTCTTCGCCGCGCTCGTCAACCTGCCGATCCGCGAGGGCGCGATCCTGCGTCCTGCAGCGGCATGAAGCGCGCTCGCATCGCCGGCTGGACCGCGGCTGCGCTCGCGCTCGCCGCCGTGTTCGCCGCCTACCAGCGGCCGGACCTCGCAGTCGATCTCGCGAATCGGCTGTGGGCGTGCTTCTGACGTGACGGCAGCGCCGCGCGCCGCGCACGGCAGCGACAGACCTTCACCGTGGATCGTCCGCTGGGCGCACCTGATCGCGCCGCGCGGCAGCGTGCTCGACGTCGCCGCCGGCAGTGGACGCCATGCGCGCTGGCTGTCCTCGCGAGGCCACCGCGTCACCGCGATCGACCGCGACGCCGGCGCGATGGCGATGCTCGCCGATGCCGCCGAGACGATCGCCGCCGACATCGAAGGCGGCGCGTGGCCGCTCGGCGACCGCAGCTTCGACGCGGTCGTCGTCACGAACTACCTCTGGCGTCCGCTCTTTCCGGCGTTGCGCACCGCGCTCGCACCCGGCGGCGTGCTGCTCTACGAGACCTTCGCGGCTGGCAACGAGACCGTCGGTCGGCCGAGCCGACCCGAATTTCTGCTCGGCCGCGGTGAACTTCTGCTCGCCGCCGAGGGTCTTCGCATCGTCGCCTACGAGGACGGCTTCCTCGTCGACCCGGAACGGTTCGTGCAGCGGCTCGCGGCGGTACGAACCGGCGGCGAAGATCGGCCCGGACGGTACCCGCTCGCGCCGGGTCCCGCGGGTGGCGAAGGCTAGAATCGACCGACTCGGGACACTGCGCAAATGAAGACCATCACCGGCAGCATCGTCGCGCTCGTGACGCCGATGCACGACGACGGCAGCATCGACTTCGATGCGCTGCGGCGCCTGATCGACTGGCACGTCGCCGAGGGCACGCAATGCATCGGCGTCGTCGGCACGACCGGCGAGTCGCCGACCGTCACCGTCGACGAGCACTGCGAGATCATCCGCGTCGCGGTCGAGCACACGCGCGGGCGCATCCCGGTCATGGCCGGAACCGGCGGCAACTCGACTGCCGAGGCGATCGAGCTCTCGCGCTACGCGCTCAAGGTCGGCGCCGACTGCACGCTCTCGGTCGTTCCCTACTACAACAAGCCTTCGCAGGAAGGCATCTACCGGCACTTCGTCGCCGTCGCCGAGGCGGTCGACATCCCGATGGTCGTCTACAACGTGCCGTCGCGAACGGTCGCCGACATGCAGGTCGAGACGGTGCTTCGCCTCACCCAGGTCCCGGGGATCGTCGGCATCAAGGACGCGACCGGCGACATCGCGCGCGGCAGCGCGATCCTGAGTCGCGCGCCGAAGGGGTTCGCCGTCTATTCCGGCAACGACGATTCCGCCGCCGCATTGATGCTGCTCGGCGGCCAGGGTAGCGTCAGCGTCACCGCCAATGTCGCGCCACGCGCCGTGCAGACGCTGTGTACAGCGGCGATCGCCGGCGACGCGCGCGACGCGGCGCGTCAGCAGCTGCAACTGCTCGCGTTGCACCAGGCGCTGTTCGTCGAGCCGAGCCCGGGGCCGACGAAATGGGCGCTCGCGCAGCTCGGCCGCTGCGGCGCGACCGTGCGGCTGCCGATCACGCCGATCAGCGCTGCCGGCCAGGCGGTCGTCGCCGCCGCGATGCGCGAAGCAGGGATCGGGTGAGCCGTCCGCTGCCGGGCTGAACGACCGGTCGCCGCGCCGCCGACGAAGGCAGCACGCGCGCGACCTCGATGGAGACTTCCAGAGTGACCCCGTTCCGATCGCTTTTCGTTGCCGTTGTCGCGTGCCTCGGCACGCTCGCGGGCTGCTCGTCGCTGGAGAACTTGCTCGCCGGCGACAAGGTCGACTACAAGTCGAGCTCGGCGACCCGCCCGGCCGGCCTCGAAGTTCCGCCCGACCTGACGCAGCTCTCGAAGGAGACGCGCTACCAGCAGCCCAACGGCGCGATCAGCGCGTCGACCTTCCAGGCGCAGACGGCTGCCGCCGCGGCCGCATCGGCGCCGGCGGCGGTGCAGGTCATCGCGCCGCAGTCGGTCGGCGACTTCAAGATCGAGCGACTCGGCAACGAGCGCTGGCTGAGCACGACGCTGCCCCCCGAGAAGGTCTATCCGCAGGTGCGGGCGTTCTGGAAGGACAACGGGTTCAACCTCGTGCAAGACCGTCCCGAGACCGGCGTCATCGAGACCGACTGGGCCGAGAACCGTGCCAAGCTGCCGAACGACATCATCCGCAACACGATCGGCAAGCTGATCGATTCGGCGTACTCGACAGGCGAGCTCGACAAGTTCACGACGCGCGTCGAGCGCACCGCGACCGGCAGCGACATCTTCATCACCCACCGCGGCATGGCCGAGGTCTACGTCGGCGACCGCAAGGACGCCACCGTCTGGCAACCGCGGCCGGTCGATCCGCAGCTCGAGGCGACGTTCCTCTCGCGGCTGATGGTCAAGCTCGGTGCCACCGAGGAGGTCGCCAAGGCGACGGTGGCATCGGCATCCGCGTCGGCCGCCGCCGGCGGTCCGCCGCGCGCGCGCCTCGTCGTCGGCTCGCCTTCGCCGACGCTGCAGCTCGACGACGGCTTCGACCGCGCCTGGCGTCGCGTCGGCGTCGCGCTCGACCGCACCGGCTTCACCGTCGAGGACCGCGACCGCGCGCAGGGGCTCTATTTCGTTCGCTACGTCGACCCCGCTTACGCCGGCCGCGAAGAGCCGAACTTCTTCCAGCGCATGTTCAGCTTTGGCAAGAAGAAGGACGACACCGGCCTCGCCAAGTACCGCGTCAAGGTGACTTCGGAAGGACAGTCGAGCACCGTCGCGGTCCTCGACTCGCAGGGCCGTCCGGAGACGAGCGAGAACGGCAAGCGGATCGCGAGCCTGCTCCTCGAGGACCTCCGCTGAGCGACCGGATCCGGCAACGGGCGATGGCGTGATCCGCTTCTGCAGCCTCGGCAGCGGCAGCACCGGCAACGCCACCGTCGTCGAGGCGTCGGGCGGCATCACGACGACACGGCTGCTCGTCGACGCCGGCTTCTCGTTGCGCGAGCTCGAGCTGCGGCTGGCGCGCGCCGGCCTCGAGCCCACGGACCTCGACGCCGTCTTCGTCACCCACGAGCACAGCGACCACATCGGCTGCGCGATCGCGTTCGCCGAGAAGCACCGGCTCGCTGTCTGGATGAGCCGCGGCACGTGGCGCGCGATCGGAGAGCAGGCGGTGCCCGAGCGGCTCGGCTTCGTTCGCGACGGCGAGCGGGTCGCGCTCGGCGACCTCGAGCTCACGCCGTTCACCGTCGCCCACGACGCCGCCGAGCCGCTCCAACTGCGTTGCAGCGACGGCAACGCAAGCGTCGGCGTCCTCACCGATCTCGGCTCGATCACCGAGCACATGCTCGACGGCGTCCGCGGCGTCGACGCGCTCGTCCTCGAATGCAACCACGACGAGGCGATGCTCGCCGAGTCGCGCTATCCGCCTTCGCTGAAGGCGCGGATCGGCGGCCGCTACGGCCATCTCAGCAACGCGACTGCGGTCGAGCTGCTCGCAAGCGGGATCGCTGCGAGCCTGCGCCATCTCGTCGGCGCGCATCTCAGCCGCGAGAACAATCGCCCCGAGATCGTTCGCAGCGCGCTCGCCGCTTGCTGGGGAAGCAGCGAGGATGACGTCGTCATCGCCGACCCGCTGCTCGGCTGTCCCTGGCTGCAGGTCGGCTGAGCGAGGGCCCGAGCAGAAACAAGAAAGCCGCCCGAGGGCGGCTTTCTTTCGTCGCCGGACGGCTTACTTCGAGGCCGCGCTCATCGCGGCAGAGGCCGCGGCGTTGGCGGAGTTGGCGGCGTCGGTCGCCGACGAGGCAGCCGACATCGCAGCGCCCGCAGCAGCCGAAGCGCCGCTGTCCGCCGGCGGGGTCGTCACGACGGTCGTCGTCGACGGCGCGGTCGTTGCCGGAGGCGTCGTCGTGGTGGTCGTCGTCTCTTCCTTCTTGCTGCATGCAGCAAACGAAACGGCGGCGGCCAGGGTCACCATCAGCAGTGCGGTTTTCATGTTTCTCCTCGAATATTGAAGTTCGTAACTCACCGGTGTGGGTGGGAACCTTCTGGCGAAGAGCCCCATCATCCGCAAGACATGGATCGCGCGAGCGGCTCCAGTGCCTAGCCGACGATTATAGGCACCCTACATGCTTTCCCTAAAGGCCGAGGGTCGTGACCGGAAAGGCCTCGACCGAACGTTGCAAAAGCGCGTCAACGGCTTCCTGGCATTCGGCCATGTCGACCGCACGGTTCGACACGGTGCCGCGGTGGTGGATGCGGTCGACGAGCCGAACGCAGGTGACTCCCGGTACGAGCACGAGTGTCGGCAGCTGGGCCGCCTCGAGCTCGGGATCGCTGCGGCAGCGCACCGCGTGCGCCCACTGGCGACGCCATTCGACGAAGCGAGGATGGCGCCGCGCAATCTCGTCGAAGCTGTGGCCGAACAGCAGGAGGCTGCGCCGCGAATCGACCCAGCCCGCGAGCGACTCGATGACCTCGCGCTCGTTCAGCGGCCAGTCAGCAAAGTCGGCGTCGACCAGCAAGATCTCGCGCGCACCCTCGTGCGCCGCGATCGCGAACGCAGCGCCAACGGCGTCGACGAACTCGGCGCGCGAGGTGATCGGAACGATGTGCTCGGAAGTCATGGCGATTCCCCGTCGTCGTCGAAGCGGTCGCCAGGCTGGACGCACCAGCCGGCGCGCAGCCACTCTGCCAGCAAAGCCCGGGCGGCGGCACTCGCTTGTGCGACGCTTTTGGCGTCGAGGCGGCGATCGTCGGCGAGGCGGCGCATCAACGTCGCGTCGGCGCCGCCGGCGCGGATCGCCTCCCCGTTGATGAAGACGAAGCGATCGTCGTAGAGCATCCGCGTGCCGCGGTCGAGGGCCAGCCCGCGCGCGCCGAGCCGGCCCTTGCCGCGCTCGAACCAGGTTCCGGCCTTCGGCTCGCTCAGCACCTCGCCGAGCGCGCGGCCGCGCAGCGCGCGATCCGCGAGCGCGCGATCGATCGCCGCGTCTGCGAACTCGGCGAGTTCGTCCGGGATCCGCGCCGGACGCGCGACCGGCGCCGCGCCGGCGTCGCAGTAGCGCCGCGCATCGACGCGCGACGCCTCGTCGGCACGGTCGCGCACGTCGTCGGCGATTCGCTCGAGCAGCGCCACGGCGAGCTCGGCGGCCGCAGGCGCGCGAAAGCCGATCGACGTCGTGATGCACTCGCCGACGGCGACGCCGTCGTGTCCCCAGCCCGGCGGCAGGTAGAGCATGTCGCCGGGCTCGAGCAGCCATTCGTCACTGGGCACGAACTCGGCGAGCATCCTCAGCGGCACGTCGTCGCGCAGGCGAGCGTCGCGGACGCGGCCGACGCGCCAGCGGCGGCGTCCCGCCGTCTGCAGCAGGAAGACGTCGTACGAATCGACGTGCGGACCGACGCCGCCGCCGTCGCTCGCCCACGAGCACATCACGTCGTCGAGGCGCGCGTCGGCGACGAAGCGAAAGCGCGTGAGCAGCCGATGCGCTTGGTCATCGTGAAGGTCGACGCCCTGAACGAGCAGGGTCCAGGCCTTGGCGCGCGCGGGCAGGGTCGTCGGCGCGATCGGCCCGCGCCGCAGCGACCAGCGCCTCCCCGAGCGGACGACGAGACGCGAGTCGACGCCTTCGCTCGCGGCGAGCGCGAACAGCCGCGCGCGATCGACGCCGGCGAGTGCGCCGGGCAACGCGTTGCGGACGAGAAGCGGCCTTCTCTGCCAGTGCCGCCGCATGAACGCCGAAGCCGACAAGCCGCCGAGGAGAGTCAGCTCGCGGTCAGCATCCATGCACCATTGTGCGATGATCGTTCGATGGAAATCGCTGCACCGTGCGTCGTCAGCCTGACTTGGCGTCTCGCCGACGCACAAGGCGGCGAGATCGACGAGCTGCGCGAGCCCGTCGAGTTCTTCTTCGGCGGCGAGGACCTGCTCGAGAAGGTCGAGGAAGCGCTCGCCGGCCACGAGCCCGGCTACGAGACGACGCTGCATCTCGAGCCCGAGCACGCGTTCGGCGAGTACGACCCCGACCTCGTCTTCTTCGAGTCGCGCGACATCTTCCCAGACCGGGTCGTCGACGCCGGCACGCAGTTCGAAGGTCCGCCTCCAGGGGCGGCGACCCCCGACCTGCCCGAAGACGCGATCTACACCGTCACCGAGGTCTATCCCGACCACGTCGTCCTCGACGGCAACCATCCGCTCGCGGGCATCGCGCTGCGCCTCTCGCTCGTCGTTCGCGACGTTCGCGAGGCGACCGACGAGGAGATCGAAGCCGGCAGCGTCGGACCGAGCGGGCTCGGCATGCTCTCGGTCGCGCCGTCGGGCCAGCAGCTGCACTAGCCGCCGTGCGGCGCGAGCCGCGCTACTCGGCGGCGCCGTGCGCTGGAGCGGCGATCACGACTTCCGGCGTCGTCACCGGCCCCTTGCCGCTGAAGCGGTCGAGCGCGAGATAGATCACCGGCGTGATGTAGAGCGTGATCGCCTGCGAGAAGACGAGACCGCCGACGACCGCGAGGCCGAGCGGCTGGCGCAGCTCGGCGCCGGCGCCGAGCCCGAGCGCGATCGGCAGCGCGCCCATCATCGCAGCGAGCGTCGTCATCATGATCGGGCGGAAGCGCAGGACGCACGCCTCGCGGATCGCTGCCGGCGCCGCGATGCCCTCGCTGCGCTGCGCGTCGAGCGCGAAGTCGATCATCATGATCGCGTTCTTCTTGACGATGCCGATCAGGAGCAGGATGCCGATCGTCGCGATCAGTGTCAGGTCGAGGCCGAACAGGCGCAGCGTCAGCAGCGCGCCCACCGCGGCAGACGGCAGGCCGGCGAGGATCGTCAGCGGATGAACGTAGCTCTCGTAGAGCACGCCGAGCAGCACATAGATGACGAGCAGCGCCGAGACGATCAGGATCGCCTGGCTGCCCTGCGAGCTCTTGAAGACCGCGGCGTCGCCGCCGTAGCTCGTGATGATCGACGCCGGCATGCGCAACTGGTCGCGGTACTGCTCGAGCCTCGCGGTGGCGTCGCCGAGCGCGGTGCCGGGAGCGAGGTTG
Source organism: Caldimonas sp. (assembly GCA_035493195.1). Lineage (GTDB taxonomy): Bacteria > Pseudomonadota > Gammaproteobacteria > Burkholderiales > Burkholderiaceae_C > Schlegelella_A. The sequence goes on along the minus strand of DATJIM010000104.1, from coordinate 1,343 downwards.
AACGAGACCGTCACCGCCTGCAGCTGGCCGACGTGGTTGATCGCCGTCGGCCCGACCGAGCGCTCGACCGTCGCGAAGCTGGACAAGGGAACGAGCGAACCGTTCGACGAACGCACGTAGATGTTGGCAAACGCGCTCTCGTCCTGCTTCGCGCCGGGAGCGACTTCCATGATCACCTGGTAACTGTCGACCGGCGTGTAGATCGTCGACACCTGGCGCTCGCCGAACGCGCTGTAGAGCGCGGTGCGGATGCTGTCGATCGAGACGCCGAGGACGTTGGCGCGGTCGCGATCGATCTTGAGCGAAGCCTGCAGCCCCTTCAGCTGCGAGTCGCTCGTGACGTCGCGGAAGTGGGGGTCGGAGCGCATCAGGTCCTGCAGCTTGACGGCCCAGTCGTTGAGCTCGCCGGCCTGCACGCTCTGCAGGATGTACTGGTATTGCGCCTTGCTCGGCCGGCCGCCGAGCTGGAGGTTCTGGATCGGCTGCATGTAGACGCTGATGCCCGGGACTTCGCGGAACTTCTTGCGCAGGTTCTCGACCACCGCCTTCATCGGCGGCCGCTCGCTGCGCGGCTTCAGGTTGATGAACAAACGGCCGACGTTCTGCGAGCCGCTCGCTCCGCCGGCGCCGTTGAACGAGTTGATCGAGCCGACCGCGGGGTCGGCCTTCAGGACATCGACGATCCGGTTCTGCAGCGCGACCATCGCCGGGAACGAGATGTCCTCCGACGCTTCGGTCGTCATCCGGATCTGGCCGATGTCCTCCTCGGGAAAGAAGCCCTTCGGGATGGTGACGAACAACCACGCCGTCGCAACGAACGTCAGCAGAGCGACGACGAGGACGATGCCGCGGTGGCGCAGCGCCACGTCGAGCGTGCGCGTGTACGCGCCGAGCAGCTTGTCGAACCCGCGTTCGAACGAGCGCACGAGCGCGCCCGGGCGATGCGCGTGCGCCTCGTCCTTGAGGAAGCGGCTCGCCAGCATCGGCACCAGCGTCAACGAGACGAACGCCGAGGCGACGATCGCCAGGCCGACGATGACCGCGAATTCATGGAACAGCAGGCCGATCACGCCCGGCATGAAGAAGATCGGGATGAACACCGCAACCAGCGAGCTCGAGATCGAGATGATCGTGAAGCCGACCTCGCGCGAGCCGCGCAGCGCCGCCTGGAAAGGCGGCTCGCCGTTCTCGACGTGGCGCATGATGTTCTCGAGCATCACGATCGCATCGTCGACGACCAGGCCGACCGCGAGCGTCAGACCGAGCAGCGAGATGTTGTCGATCGTGTAGCCGAACGCCCAGAGCAGCGACACCGCGCCGACGAGCGAGACCGGCAGCGAGAG
>DATJIM010000103.1:0-2094 GCA_035493195.1 Caldimonas sp. | reverse complement strand
CGCGAGGTAGTTCATCGGGCGCACGACGATCTGGCCGTTCTCGACGACGGCGCGGTCCTTGGTCGCGTGGACGCCAAGGATCGCCGACTGCGGCGGGTTGATGATCGGCGTCGACAGCATCGAGCCGAAGACTCCGCCGTTCGAGATCGAGAACGTGCCGCCGGTCAGCTCCTCGAGCGCGAGCTTGCCGTCCTTGGCCTTCTGGCCGAACTCGGCGATCTTCTTCTCGATGTCGGCGAAGCTCATCTGGTCGGCGTTGCGCAGGATCGGAACGACGAGGCCGCGCGGCGAGCCGACCGCGATGCCGATGTCGAAGTAGCCGTGGTAGACGATGTCGTTGCCGTCGACCGAGGCGTTGATGACCGGATAGCGCTTCAGCGCGGCGACCGCGGCCTTCACGAAGAAGCTCATGAAGCCGATCTTGACGCCGTGCTCCTTCTCGAACTTCTCCTGGAAGCGCTTGCGCATCTCGATCACCGGCGACATGTTCACTTCATTGAACGTCGTCAGGATCGCGTTGTTCGCCTGCGACTGCAGCAGCCGCTCGGCGATGCGCGCGCGCAGCCGGCTCATCGGCACGCGCTGCTCGGGGCGGTCGCCGAGGTTGGCGGCGACCGGCGCGGCGACCGCGGGCAACGGCTTCGCCGCGGCCGGTGCCGGCGCGCGCGCCGCGCTCGGTGCCGGCGCAGGTGCGCGCGCCGCGACCGGCGCAGCCGCAGGAGCGGCGGTCGCTGCCGCCCCGCCGCCGAGCGCGCCGAGGACGTCGCCCTTGGTGACGCGCCCGCCCTTGCCGGTGCCTGGCACCGAGCCGACCGCGAGGTCGTGCTCGGCCATCAGCTTGGCGGCCGCGGGCATCGCGACCTCGCTCTTCGTCGCCGCCATCGCCGCGACGTCGGCCGGGACGCCGGGCTTGGCGCCCGGCGCCGGCTCGGCGTCGGGGACGCTCATGATCTGCATCTCGCCGAAGTCGGTTTCCTTGCCTTCGGTGTCGACCTTGGCGATGACCTCTTCGCTGATGCAGCTGTCGCCGTCGTTCTTGATGATCTGCGCGAGCACGCCGGACGCAGGCGCCGGCACCTCGAGCACGACCTTGTCGGTCTCGATCTCGACCAGGATCTCGTCGGCCTCGACCGCCTCGCCCGGCTTCTTCTTCCACTGCAGGAGCGTCGCTTCGCTGACCGATTCCGAGAGCTGCGGAACCTTCACTTCGATCAATGACATGTCGTTCGCCCGGTTGTTCTTGGAGTCAGCGCGTCACTTCGTCAGCACGAAGCCCTTGAGCTTGGCGAATGCCTGATCGAGCAGCGCCTTCAGCTGCTCCTGGTGCAGGTGCGCGTAGCCGACCGCCGGCGAAGACGACGGCGCGCGCCCGGCGTAACCGAGCTTCTGACCTTCGCCCATGTTCTCGTGGATGTAGTGCTGGACGAAGAACCAGGCGCCCTGGTTCTGCGGCTCGTCCTGGCACCACACCACCTCGGCGAGGCTCGGGTACTTCTTCAGCTCGGTCGCGAACGCCTTGTGCGGGAAGGGATAGAGCTGCTCGACGCGGACGACCGCGACGTCGCCGTTCTTGCGCTCGGCGCGGCTGCGGACGAGGTCGTAGTAGACCTTGCCCGAGCAGGCGATCAGCCGCTTCACGCGCTCAGGATTGACGTCGGCGCTCTGCTCGCCGATCACCGTCCTGAACTCGCCCTTGGTGAACTCGGTGAGCGGCGACGCCGCATCCTTGGCGCGCAGCAGCGACTTCGGCGTCATGATGATCAGGGGCTTCCTGAACATCCGCACCATCTGCCGGCGCAGCACATGGAAGATCTGGCCCGCCGTCGTCGGCTGCACGACCTGCATGTTGTTGTCTGCCGAGAGCTGCATGAAGCGCTCGAGCCGCGCCGACGAGTGCTCCGGGCCCTGGCCTTCGTAGCCGTGCGGCAGCATCAGCGTCAGCCCGTTGGCGCGACCCCACTTGACCTCACCCGAGGCGATGAACTGGTCGATGACGACCTGCGCGCCGTTGGCGAAGTCGCCGAACTGCGCCTCCCAGATGACGAGCGTGTTCGGCTCGGCGCTCGCGTAGCCGTACTCGAAGCCGAGCACCGC
>DATJIM010000102.1:0-9353 GCA_035493195.1 Caldimonas sp. | reverse complement strand
TGCGCATCGTCGATGCGCGCGGCGAGCGCGTGCCGTTCGCGTTCCTGCCGTCGCGCGCGACCGTGCACACGAGCGAGGAGGTGCGCGAAGCGACGCTCTATCCGCTGCCGCCGCGTCCGAGCGCCGCCGGCGTCTGGCCTTCGCCGGTCGACGTCGTCGTCGACGGCGACCGCATCACCGTGCATCGCCACGGCGGCGACGCGACCGTTGCTGCCGCGCCGCGCGCATCGGGCGGCTGGCTGATCGACAGCGGCGAGACGCGCGCTGGCGACCCGCCGCCGCGAAGCCTTCGCCTGCGCTGGTCGGCGCCGGCCGAGTTCACGGCGACGTACAGCGTCGAGACGAGCGACGACCTGCGCCAGTGGCGAAGCGCGGGCAGCGGCCAGCTGATGGCGCTGCAGTCGGCGAGAGGAGCGCTGACGCAGCCGATCGTGGGCATCGGCGCTGCGCCCGGACGATTCGTTCGTCTCGTCTGGGCCGACGCTGCGACAGCGCCGCTCGTCACCGGCGCGACCGCGGTCGTGGCGGCGCGGCACCAGGTGTCGGTCGAGCCTGCGCGCGAGCTGACGCTGACGCCGAGCGCGCCCGCGAGCGCTGCCGCTTCCGATCCGGCGACGCGACGCGCGCTCGAATTCGACCTCGGCGGCGCGATGCCACTGCTCGACATCGACCTGCGCTTCGCTTCGGGAACGCACGTCGCCCCCGTGCGCCTGTACGGCCGCACGCGCAGCGACCGGCCCTGGCGCGAGCTCGGCGGCGCCGTCTTCTATCGCCTCGAGCGCGGCAACGACGTCGGCACGTCGCCGGCGGTCGCGCTGCCGGGGACCGTGCGATTCGTTCGCGTCGTTCCCGACGAGCGCGCTGCGGCGCTCGATGCCAAGAGCGTTTCGCTCGTCGTCCATGCATCGCTCGCTTCGATCGTCTTCGCGACCCAGGGCGAGCCGCCGTTTCGCCTGCTCGCGGGCTCGCCCGATGCGCCGGCGGCCGCCCTGCCGGTCGCGATGGTCGTGCCGCAGCTCGAGAGCGAGCGCGCGCGCTTCGGAAGCGCCAAGGTCGGCGATTTCGCTGCCGACGCCGACGCCGCCCGCGCCGCCGACGATGCCGCGCGCCTCGCAAGGCTGCGTCCGTGGCTGCTCTGGGCGGTGCTCGTCGTCGGCGTCGCCGTGCTCGGCGCGCTGGTCTGGCGTCTCGCGCGTTCGGGGCCGACGGCGGCGCCGCCGCCGTAGTCAGTCGCCGAGAAACTCGCCGACCGGCTTCAGCTCTTCGACACGATCGCAGACGGTCTTCACCACCATCAGGATCGGCGTCCCGAGGATGAGCCCGGCGGGCCCCCACAGCCAGCCGAACGCGAGCACGCCGACGAACACGGCGAACGGGCTCATCCGGCTCGCGCGACCGGTCCACCACGGCGTCAGCACGTTGCCGATGATGCCGTGCAGCGCGAACGAGCTGGCGCCGATGAGGAGGCCCTGCTCGATGCTGTCGAACTGGATGAAGCCGGCGAGCGCCGACGCGAAGCCGAGGACGAGCGCGCCGAGGTAGGGAACGAGGTTGGTCACGCCGGCGGCAACTCCCCACACCGCGGCGTTGCTGAGCCCGAGCAGGTGGAAGACGACGCCGGCCGCGACGCCGAGGACGACGCTCGTCGCCAGCTGCACGAGGAGGTAGCGCTGGATCTGCGCGCTCACTTCGTCGAGCGCCTGGACGGTGATCTTCTTCTGGCTGAGGCGCGGGCCCGCGAGCTTGACCATCTTGCGGCGGAAGGTGTCGCCCGACGCGAGCAGGAAGAGAGCGACGAAGAGGATGATCGCGAGCTGGCCGAGGACGACGAAGATGCCGATCGTCCCCGACCACAGGTACTCGCGGACGCTGAACGCCGGCCGCTCGACGACGACGCGCGTCAGCTCGCGCGAAGGCTCGGCGACGATCGGCGTCACCGACCGTCCCGATCGCGCCTCGCGCGTTCGCGATCGCGAAGCCTCGGCGACCGCCGACGCGGCAGCCGATGCCGCTGCCGACGCCGCAGCAGACGCCGCCGCCGACGCCGCAGCCGAGGCCGCCGCCGACGCGGCGGCTGCCTCCGCGGCGTGGGCCGCCTGCTCGAGCTCCGCGGCGGCCTGCTGCACCTTGTCGATCGGCAGCCCGCCGGTCTTGTGGCCCTCGACGCTCTGGCGCAGCTTCTGCGCCGCGCGCGGCAGGTTCTCGACCATCGCGGTCGCGTCGTCGGCGAGCGACGCGAATCCCCAGAGCACGATCGCGATCACGCCGCCGAGCACGAGCAGCGCCCCGACCGCTCGCGGCAACCGCCAGCGCTGCAGCCGGTCGACCGCGGGAGTGAGCGCGTAGCTGAACATGACGCCGAGCAGGATCGGCACCAGGATCGGCCGCGCCCACTGCAGCGCGAAGATGCACGCCAGCACGCTGAGGACGACGAGCGAGAGGCTGCGGATGTCGACCGGCATGTGCAGGTGGACGCGCTCCGGCTCGACCTCTGCAGCATCGGCCGCTTCGATCTCGTGCTCCGCTCGCTTCTTGGATGCCGCGCTCATCTCTTCGATCCCTGCGTTGACCTGGCGCGACGATGCTAAGCGGCGGCTCCCGGCCGTGCCATGCCGTCGCCCGCGAGCGCGATGTAGTGGCGCGCGAGCTCGGGCGGCTGCGGCGCATCGAGCAGCGCGCACGTCATGCGCAGCGCGTCGGCGGAGAGATCGGTGAGGCGGCCGAAGCGGCTCTGCGCGAGCGCGGTCGCGACCCAGGTCCGGATGACGACCGGACGTTGCATCCACGAGAGCGTCTGCAGCCGTTCGAGCGTTTCGACCATCGCCGCCGCCTTCGGCGGCTGCCGCGGCGGAATCTCGAACCCCGGAAAGCTCGCCATCACCGACTGGTACCAGGCCTCGCCTTGCGGCGCGTCGGCGATGTCGCCCGGAACCATGCGCGACAGGAAGGCGGTGTAGGCGGCAACGCTCTGGATGTCGGACTCGAGCCACTCGACGTCGTCGGGATGCGCTTCCGGGCGCGTCGCGAGCGGCAGCGCTTCGCCGAGGCCGCGCCGCAGCATCAGCCAGTGCAGGCGGTCGATCGGCCGCGCGACGCCGCGCGACTCCATGAGCCGGCGCGCCGCGAGCAGCAGCTCCTTGCGCGCCGCGAGCGGCTGCGCCGCCATGCGCGCGAGCAGCCGCTCGAACCAGGGCAGCCGCGACGCGCCCGAGAGGCTCGTCGCGTGCGCGCACAGCGTCTCGGCGCCGGCGAGTTTGCCGACCTCGACCTGCCACGCGCGCAGCGCGCGCTTGCTGCCGGGCGGCAGCAGCAGCGCGAGCATGACGGCGCGCAGCTCGCCGGGGCCGTGAACGTGCGCGAGCTGTTCGGCGACGGCGACATCGCTGGCAGGCGCTGCGGCGGCGGCGTGCGGGTCGCTCATCGCGTTCGCGTGCGCCGCCTCAGAACGCCGCCGCCGCGCGGAAGCTGAACAGCTGTGCGACCATCACGGTCGGAAACTCGCGAAGGCTGTCGTTGTACGAAGCGACCGCGGCGTTGAACTCGGTGCGCGCAAACGCGAGCGCGCTGTCGCTCGTCGCCAATTGCGTGTTGATCTCGGGCAGGTCGGTGCCCGCCAGCGCCTGCACCGGCAGATGGGCGCGTGCCTCGGCGAGGATGTCCTCGGCGACGCGCAGGCTCGTCACCGCGCTCGCGGCTCCCGGCCGTGCCCGCGCGTGCTCGCGCGCGGCGTCGGCTTGCCGGCACGCCGCGCGCAGTGCCTCGAGGCGCGGCGCCGCGGCGGCGAGCGCGCCTGCGAGCAGCTCGAGCTGGCGCTCGAGGAGCGCGTGGCGCTGGCGGTAGCGCTCGTCGACGGCGGCGAAGCGCGCGACGAGGTCGTTGCGCAGGCGAACGAGGCGGTTGTACGCGCCGACGATCCAGAACACGAGGACGGCGACGACCGCGGTCACGGTGCCCTGCGTCGTCGTCATCGCGGCAGCGCGGGAGTGCGCTTCAGCTCGCGAGCCAGGCGTGGTAGCCCTTGCCCCGCAGGTCGCACGACGGGCACATGCCGCAGCCCCAGCCCCACTCGTGGCGGTGCTCGTGGTCGCCGAGATAGCACGACTGCGAGTGCTCGATGACGAGCTCGATCAGCGGCTCGCCGCCGAGCTTCTCGGTCAGCGCCCACGTCTCGGCCTTGTCGAGCCACATCAGCGGCGTGTCGATCGTCATCGCCGTGTCCATGCCGAGGCTGAGCGCGACCTGGAGCGACTTCAGCGCGTTGTCGCGGCAATCGGGATACGCCGAGAAGTCGGTCTCGCACATCCCGCCGACGAGCACTGAGAGGCGGCGGCGGTCGGCGACGGTCGCGGCGAAGGTGAAGAAGAGCAGGTTGCGGCCGGGGACGAAGTTGTTGGCGAGGCCGCCGGCGTTCATCTCGTTTTCGCGCTCCGCGGTCGGCTGCGTGCCGCTGATCTGGTCGAGCATCGTGAGGTCGAGGACGTGGTCCTCGCCGAGCCGCGCTGCCCAGTGCGGAAAGCCGCGGCGCAGCTCGGAACGCACCTTGAGCCGGCCGTCGCGCTCGTGCGGCCTGCGCTCGGAGTTGTCGAAGCCGATCGTCTCGACGTGCGCGTAGCGCTCGAGCGCGTAGGCGAGACACACCGTCGAGTCCTGGCCGCCCGAGAAGAGGACGAGCGCCGAGCGCGGATCGAGGCGAATCGTCGACATCGCGATCGTCAGCCGCGCAGCTCGCCGTTGCCGAGCACGATCCACTTCAGCGACGTCAGCCCCTCGAGACCGACCGGGCCGCGCGCGTGCAGCTTGTCGGTCGAGATGCCGATCTCGGCGCCGAGGCCGTACTCGAAGCCGTCGGCGAAACGCGTCGACGCGTTGACCATCACGCTCGCCGAGTCGACCTCGCGCAGGAACCGCTGCGCCGCGACATGCGAGCGCGTGACGATCGCATCGGTGTGGTGCGAGCCGTAGCGGTCGATGTGGGCAAGCGCGTCGTCGAGCGAGTCGACGACCTTGACGCTGATGATCTTGGCGAGGTACTCCTCCGACCAGTCGCTCTCGCTCGCCGGCACCAGCTTGGCGCCGGCGACGCTCGCCAGCGCGGCGAGCGCGGCGGCATCGCAGCGCATCTCGACGCCCTTCCTCGCCAACACCGCGCCGATCATCGGCAGAAAGCGCTCGGCGACCGCCGCGTGGACGAGCAGCGACTCGGCGGCGTTGCACGGGCTCACCTTCTGCGTCTTCGCGTTGTCGACGATCGCCACCGCCATCGCGAGGTCGGCGTCGGCGTCGACGTAGACGTGGCAGTTGCCGTCGAGGTGCTTGAGCACCGGAACCTTCGCTTCGCGCGCGATCCGCTCGATGAGGCCCTTTCCGCCGCGCGGAATGACGAGGTCGACCGCCTCCGGCGCCGCGATCAGGTGGCCGACAGCGGCGCGGTCGGTCGTCGCGACGAGCTGCACCGCATCGGGCGGCAGGCTGGCGTCGGCGAGCGCGCTCTGGACGATCTTCGCGAGTGCCAGGTTCGACGCCAGCGCTTCCGAGCCGCCGCGCAGGATGCACGCGTTGCCGCTCTTGATCGCGAGCGACGCCGCTTCGATCGTCACGTTCGGCCGGCTCTCGTAGACCATCGCGAACACGCCGATCGGAACGCGCATGCGGCCGACGCGGATGCCGCTCGGCTGCTGGCGCAGCTCGACGACGTCGCCGATCGGGTCGGGCATCGCCGCGATCTGCTCGCAGCCGAGCGCGACCGTCGCGATCGCATCGCGGTCGAGCGTCAGCCGTTCGACGAGCGGCGCGGCGAGTCCGGCGTCGCGCGCGGCAGCGACGTCGCCCGCGTTGACGTCGCCAAGCGCGTCGGCACTGTCGCGCAAGCGGGCGGCGAGCGCGCGCAGCGCCGCGTTGCGTGCGCCGACCGGCGACGCCGCGAGGGTGCGGCTCGCGGCACGCGCGAGCGATCCCATGTGGGCGACGGTTGCCTGCAGGTCGGCCGGGGTCATGCCGGCATTGTTTCAGAGTCGACGGCTGGGCCGGGGTGCCGGCCTTCCGCGCCGTCGCGGTCGCGGCGCGACCGATTTGGCATCCGCACAGGTCGCGTGCAGCACGAATGCGCGGTCGAGCGCCGCGCGGCTCAGACGCCGGACGGATACGTCTCGGGTGCGTCGGCCGTGACGGCGCTGGCGACGCGGTCGAGCGGCTCGAGCGCAAGCGTTGCGTCGAGGTGAATCATGGCGTCGAACTGGCGCGGCAGCCGGGTCTCGAAGTAGTGGCTGTGGCGCTCGGTCTCGGGACGGTAGATGACCCCGATCGCGCGCTGCAGGCGCGGCGCGGCGAGCGCCTTGGCGAGCTCGTCGTTGCCGCGCAGGACGAGGCGAAAGCGGCCGTGGCCGACGTCGTGGAAGAGCGCTTCGTAGCTGCCTTCGAGGCCGGGGCGGATCTGTCTCGTCTGCGCCGGCTCGTCCCAATCGTTTGCGGCGGTGACGGTGCCGTGGTGCGTCGAGAAGCCGACCAGCGCTGCCGCGGCGCCGTGGCGCTCGCGAACGAGCTGGCCGAGGTTGAGCTCGCCGCCCTCGCCCATCTCGGTCGCGCGGGCGTCGCCGACGTGCGAGTTGTGCGCCCAGACCGCGAAGCGTGCCGGCCGGTTGCGCCGCCGCGCGAGGTGCGCGCCGAGCGCGTCGAGCGTCTCGGCCATGTGCCGATCGCGCAGGTTCCACGACGAGACGCGCGAGCTGAACATCGCGCGGTAGTAGGCTTCGGCGTTCTTCACCAGGCGGGCGTTCTGCTCGGCGTGGAAGAAGGCGTCGGCGTCGCCGTCGGCGAGGCCGCGCGAGACCTCGCCGCCCTTCGCGACGAGCTCGCGCAATTGCGCGAGCACCGCCTGCTCGCAGCTCGTCTCGAGGTCGAACCGCGTCGCGTAGCCGTACGCCTGGCTGTCCTCGGCGAAGCGCTCGAAGCAGCTGTAGCGGTCGCGCGCGCGCCGCGCAGCGGTGGGATCGACGCGGTCGAGGTAGGCGAGCACGGCCTGGATGGAGGTGAACAAGCTGTACAGGTCGAGGCCGTAGAAGCCGACCTGCACGTCGCGCGGCAGCGCCGCGTTGTGCGCGCGCAGCCACTCGACGAACTCGAGGACGACGGTGTTGCGCCACATCCAGGTCGGAAAGCGCTCGAAGTCGGCGAGCGCAGCGGCGGCGCTGGCATCGTCGCCGATCCCGCGGACGTAGCGGTTGACGCGGTACGCATCGGGCCAGTCGGCCTCGATCGCGACCGCGTCGAGGCGACGCTCGACGATCAGCCGGCGCGTCAGCGCGGCGCGCTCGCGGTAGAAGTCGTCGCTGCCGTGCGATGCCTCGCCGATCAGCGCGAAGCGCGCGTTGGCGAGCAGCTCGAAGAGGCCCTCGTCCTCGGCCGCCGAGCCGGCGAGGGCGACGGCGTGGCGCTGCACGGCGGCGAGCGCCGGAGCAGAGGAGCGCAGCGTGCTGAACGGCATGAGGGGATGTGCTTGGCGACGGGGCAAGCGGCATTCCTGTGCCGAGCCCGCGCTCGGGGGGTCAGCCGATCTCGGCCTGGCGGATGCACGCCGCCGCGTGCGCGGCGCCCGCCGGCTCGAGCGGTGGAACGACCTCGCCGCAGCGCGCGATCGCATACGGGCAGCGGGTCCGAAAGACGCAGCCCGACGGCGGCGCGAGCGGCGACGGCAGCTCGCCGGCGAGCGCGCTCCTCGCCGCGCGCGCGAGCGCGGCTTCGCCGCGGGCGGCGTCGACCCGCGGCGTGCTCGCGAGCAGCGCGCGCGTGTACGGATGGCGCGGTGCGGCGAAGAGGGCGGCCTTCGGCGCGCGCTCCATGACGCGGCCGAGGTACATGACGATCACCTCGTCGGCGATCCGCTCGACGACGGCGAGGTTGTGCGAGATGAAGACGTAGGCGACCCCGGTCGACTCCTGCAGGTCCATCAGCAGGTTGAGCACCTGCGCCTGCACCGAGACGTCGAGCGCCGAGACCGGCTCGTCGGCGATCACGAGGCGCGGCTCGAGCATCAGCGCGCGCGCGATCGCGACGCGCTGGCGCTGGCCGCCGGAGAACATGTGCGGATAGCGGCGGTAGTGCTCGGCGGAGAGGCCGACGCGCGCGAGCATCGCGCGGCCGCGCTCGCCGCGCTCGGCGCGCGTCAACGCGGTGTTGATCGCGAGCGGCTCTTCGAGCGCCTGGCCGATCTTCTTGCGCGGATTGAGGCTCGCGAACGGGTTCTGGAAGACCATCTGCACGTCCTTGCGGAGCGCGTGCCGCGTCGCTGCGTCGGCGCTGGTCGCGTCGACGCCGGCGACGACGACGCGGCCGGCGGTCGGCGTCTCGAGCATCGCGATCTGGCGCGCGAGCGTGCTCTTGCCGCAACCCGATTCGCCGACGACCGCGAGCGTGCGCGCCGGGGCGAGCGCGAGCGAGACGTCCTCGAGCGCCCGCACCGTCGCGCGCTTGCCGAACACGCCCGCAGCGACGGCGTAGTGCTTCTTGAGGCCGTGGGTCTCGAGCACCCACGGCGATACCGAGGTGGAGCGCTCGCTCCTCTGCGCCGGCGTCGTCATGGCTGCGGCGGTGCGCCGAGCGGGTAGTAGCAGCGCGCGAGGCTCGCGCCGACCGCGAACAGCGGCGGCCGGCTGGCGCGGCAGCGGTCGCGCACATAGGGGCAGCGCGGCGAGAGCAGGCAGCCGGCCGGACGATCGTAGGCGCCGGGAACGACACCCGCGAGCGATGCCAGCCGGCGGTTGCCGGCGTTGCGCTCGGGAAGCGACGCGAGCAGTGCCTCGGTGTACGGATGGCGCGGCGTCGCGAACAGCTCGGCCGCCGTCGCGCTCTCGACGATCTGCCCGGCGTACATGACGAGGACGCGCTGCGCGACCTCGGCGACGACGCCGAGATCGTGTGTGATCAGGACGAGCGCCATGCCGCGCTCGCGCTGGAGACGCAGCAGCAGTGCGAGCATCTGCGCCTGCACGGTGACGTCGAGCGCGGTCGTCGGTTCGTCGGCGATGACGAGACGCGGATTGCACGCGATCGCCATCGCGAGCATCACGCGCTGGCTCATGCCGCCCGAGAGCTGATGCGGGAAGACCTCCAGGCGACGTTCCGCGTCGGCGATCTCGACGTCCTTCAGCAGCTCCAGCGCACGTGCGCGGCGCGCCCGACGCGAGCCCCTCTCGTGCAGCGCGATCGCCTCCATGAGCTGGAACGCGACCGTGAACGACGGGTTGAGGCTCGTCATCGGGTCCTGGAAGATCATGCCGATCTCGCCGCCGAGCAGCGCGCGCCGCTCGGCCGCCGACATCCGCTGCAGGTCGCGGCCGGCGAACGCGAGCCGCTCGGCG
>DATJIM010000101.1:0-2649 GCA_035493195.1 Caldimonas sp. | reverse complement strand
CTCTACTCGTTCTTCATCATGTTCACGATCGGCATCACCAAGGGCCGATGGAACACGCTCGTGACGGCGCTGCAGCAGTTCAAGGACGACTTCGACCGCAACCAGCCGATGTGGAAGATCATGCCGGAGTTCGTCGCCGCGCATCCGCACTACGAGCGCGTGGGCCTGCGCGACCTCTCGCAGAAGATCCACGAGTTCTACGCGCGCGACGACATCGCGCGCCTCGTCACCGACATGTACCTGTCGGAGATCCAGCCGGCGATGAAGCCGAGCGATGCGTTCGCGTGCATCGCGCACAGGAAGACCGAGCGCGTCGAGATCGACCGCCTCGAAGGCCGCGTCTCGACATCGCTGCTGACCCCTTATCCGCCCGGCATCCCGCTGCTCATTCCGGGCGAGCGCTTCAACAAGAAGATCGTGGATTTCCTGCGCTTCACGCGCGCCTTCAACAAGGCGTTCCCCGGCTTCGACACCGACGTCCACGGCCTCATCTCCACGCAGGAGCTGGAGGGCGTCGGTGTGACCGAGGAAGGTCGCTACTACGTCGACTGCGTCGCCGACTGAAGACGCGCTAGGCGGCGCCCGGCATGGCGTGGCTGAAGCCGCCGTCGACGAAGACGATTTCCGAGGTGATCCCGGAGGCCAGATCCGACAACAGGAACGCGGCGGCGTTGCCGACGTCGTCGGTCGTCACGTTGCGGCGCAGCGGCGCGTTCTCGGCGACAACGTCCAGGATCTTGCCGAATCCCTTGATGCCCGAGGCGGCGAGCGTCTTGATCGGGCCAGCCGAGATGCCGTTGACGCGAACGCCCTTGGCGCCGAGGTTGGCCGCGAGGTAGCGCACGCTCGCCTCGAGCGACGCCTTCGCGAGTCCCATCGTGTTGTAGTTGGGAACGCTGCGCTCCGCCCCCAGATACGTCAGGGTGAGGAGGGCGGATCCGGGATTCAGGCGCGACGCCGCCGCCTTGGCCATCGCCGGAAAGCTGTAGCTCGAGATGTCGTGCGCGATACGAAACGCCTCGCGCGATAGGCCCTCGAGGAAGTCGCCGGCGATCGCCTCGCGCGGCGCGAAGCCGATCGAGTGGACGAAGCCGTCGAAGGTCGGCCACGACTCGCCGAGCGCCGCGAACATGCGCTCGATCTGGGCGTCGTCGGCGACGTCGCAGTCGAAGATCAGCGACGACGAGAACTCGGCGGCGAACTCGCTGATGCGCTCCTTGAAGCGCTCGCCTTGGTAGCTGAACGCGAGTTCGGCGCCCTCGCGCCGGCAGGCACGCGCGATTCCGTAGGCGATCGAGCGGTTGGAGAGGATGCCGCTGACGAGGAAACGCTTGCCGGCGAGGAATCCCATGGGGTGCTGCAACGAAATCGGGGCGGCCGATTCTGGCATGCGCCCTCTGCGCACAGAGGGCCCTTGACAGCCGGGAGACTTGTCGCTATTTGCACGAGCGGATACAATCCCCGTCTTCCCTAGAAAGCTTCAAGTGGGGCGGTTCTACCGGCCCATTTTTTTTGGCTGATTCACTTTGCGAGCGATTCCGTCCACGGCTGCTTCGGGCGTGCGCCAGCACGCGGCGATCGCGACGACCGTCGCGGCGCTCGGCTACGACCTCGTCGACGTCGAGCGTGCTGCCGGCGGGCTGCTGCGCGTCACCATCGACCACCTGCCGCAGCCGGCGGGCGCAGCCGAGCGTTCGGTGACGGTCGACGACTGCGAGCGCGTCACCCGTCAGCTGCAGCACGTCCTCGAGGTCGAGGGCGTCGCCTACGAGCGGCTCGAGGTTTCGTCGCCGGGGCTCGACCGACCGCTCCGCGGCGCCGGCGACTTCGCCCGTTTCGCGGGCGCCGAGATCGAGCTGACGCTGAAGGAGCCCTTCCAGGGCCGCAAGCGCTGGCGCGGCATGCTCGAGCCCAACGGCGACGGCTGGCGCGTCATCGTGCCGCCGCGCGGCGGCGCCGTGGCCGACGCGCGCCGCCGGGGCGCGAATGCACGCAGCAAGCCGGCCGCACCAGCCGAGGCTCGCGATGATGTGGCGCAGCACGCGCTCGACTTCACCCTCGACGAGGTGCGCGAGGCGCATCTCGTCCCGGTGATCGATTTCAAGGGGCGCCAGAGCGCCCGACCCGGCGCCATCGCAGCGCCCGGGCAAGAAGAAAGTGATGGAGGTCGGACCCCATGAACCGTGAACTGCTGATGCTGGTCGATGCGATCGCGCGCGAGAAGAGCGTCGACCTCGAGATCGTCTTCCAGGCGGTCGAGGCAGCGCTCGCGTCGGCGTCGAAGAAGCTGCACGGCGGCGAGGTCGACATCCGCGTCGCGGTCGACCGCGAGACCGGCGAGTACGAGACGTTCCGGCGCTGGCACGTCGTTCCCGACGACGCCGGCCTGCAGATCCCCGACGCCGAGATCCTCCACTTCGAGGCGCTCGAGCAGATCCCCGACATCGAGGTCGACGACTACATCGAGCAGCAGATCGAGTCCGTCTCGATCGGCCGGATCGGCGCGCAGGCGGCCAAGCAGGTCATCCTGCAGAAGATCCGCGACGCCGAGCGCGAGCAGCTGCTGAACGACTTCCTGTCGCGCGGCGAGAAGATCTTCGTCGGCACCGTCAAGCGCCTCGACAAGGGCGACATCATCGTCGAGTCGGG
>DATJIM010000100.1:0-26537 GCA_035493195.1 Caldimonas sp. | reverse complement strand
CCTTACGTCCCCTTGCAAGGTCCGCTTGCCGCAGCGGATCGCGTCGTCGAGAATCGCCCTGCGGCGCAGGAGACCGCGACGAAAGGAAGAGGCATGGTCAAGATCCGGATGCTCGCGGCAGCGCTCGCCGCAACGTTGCTGCCGTCGTTGGCGCTCGCGCAGGCGAGCGCCCCCATAGGCGTCGAGAGACCGACGACGGGAGCGCCCGGCAAGGGCACGACGACGACACGCGAGGCGCGCAGGGCCGAGACGGTCGAAGCGCGCAAGAAGGGCGAGTTGACGCCTGCAGGCGGCGGCACCGCGCCGGTTTCCAAGTCGGCGAAATCGCACTCGACGATGACGAAAGAAAAGCGCAAGGCAGAGACGATGGAGGCCAGGAAGAAGGGCGAGCTCGTCCCGGCAGGCGGCGGCGGCCCGGCACCCTCGAAGTGATCGCGGAGCGTCGCCGCTCGGCCAGCGACGTCGCTGCCACACCCGTCGGCGCGGCGGGCGCTCGTTTCTTGTCATTGCCCGGCGCGTCGGCGAAGATCCGCGTCGCGGCGAATCGACCGCGTTGAAGGGACGTTTCCATGGTTCGAATCAGGATCTTCGCGGCGGCGGTTGCCGCGACGCTCGCGCCGTCGCTCGCGCTCGCGCAGGCGAGCGCACCGCCGTCTCGGGCCGACGTCAAGGCAGAAACGCGCGCAGCGGAGAAGGCCCACACGCTGACCCCGGCCGGCGAGGCCGAGCGGCCGACGACCGGGACGCCCGGCAAGGGATCGACGACGACGCGCGCCGAGCGCAAGGCAGCGACCGTCGAAGCGCGCAAGAAGCATGAGCTCGCGCCGGCGGGCTCGACCCAGGATTACGACAACGCGGTCCGCAAGCAGAAGAGCAGCAAGACCAAGGCCGAACGCAAGGCCGAGACGGCGGAAGCGAAGAAGAAGGGCGAGCTCGTCCCCGCCGGCGAAGGCCCGGGCACGCCGAAGCCGTGAGCCGGAGAACGCCGCGGCGCATGCCGCGGCGGCTCAGACCATCGCGCCGTTGATCGAGACGATCTGGCCGCTGATGTAGGCGGCTTCGTCGGAGGCGAGGAACGCAACCAGCGCCGCGACCTCGCTCGCCTTGCCGGCGCGCTTCATCGGCACCAGGCGCTCGATCGTCGCGCGGTCGAACGTTCCTGCGGCCATCCCCGCATCGACGATGCCGGGCGCGACCGCGTTCACGGTGACGCCGCGGCTCGCGAGCTCGAGCGCCAGCGCCTTGGTCGCGCTGTTGAGCGCGCCCTTGGCGGCGGCGTAGTTGACCTGGCCGCGGTTGCCGGTGAGCGCGGCGACCGACGAGACGTTGACGATCCGACCCCAGCGCGTCCGCACCATCGGCAACACGAGCGGCTGGGTGACGTTGAAGAAGCCGTGCAGCGAGACGTCGATGACGCGGTGCCACTGCTCGGCGCGCATTCCCGGGAAGACCGCGTCGTCGTGGACGCCGGCGTTGTTGACGACGATCTGGATCGGGCCGCCTTCGAGCAGCCGCTCGCACGCGGCGCGCGCCGCGTCGGCGTCGGTGACGTCGAACGCGACGGCTTCGGCGCTGCCGCCGACGGCTGCGATTCGCGCCGCGACGGCGCGCGCGGCGTCGATCCTGCCGTTGGCGTGGGCGACGACGTGGACGCCGTCGCGACCGAGCCGCTCGGCGATCGCCTCGCCGAGCGCGCCGCTCGCGCCGGTGACGAGGGCGCGGCGGATCGCCCGCGGAGCTTCGCTCATCGCGCGCTCGCCAACGCGTCGAGGACGACGGTGACGCGTCCCGAGGCCAGCTCGCGGCCGCCGTGACGGACGTTGAACGCGTAGAGGATCCGGCTCGTGTCGGCGGCTTGCCGCTCGGCGGCGACGACGAGCACGTCGGGATCGACGAGCGGCAGATCGTCGAGCCGCCAACACGCCAGGCGGACGTCGCGCGCGCTCGCGAGCACGCCGGGACCGGCGGCACGCGCCCCGGCGACGCCTGCGATCGCACCGTGTAGCGCCATCGCCTGCGCCGCGTACTCGATCGTCGCGGTCGCGAGCAACCCGCTTGCGCTGCGCAACGGGTGGTGCGGATCGCGGTGGTTGATGGCGATGCACTCGATCGCGTCGTTGCGCCACGACGTCATGCGCTCGAGCAGGCACATCGGGCCGGCGTGCGGGATGCGCGCCGCGATGTCGGCGCGATCGAGCGTCGACGGCGTCATGCCGCCGCCTTCGCAGCGCCCGGCCGATCCACCGCGGTGGCGACGATGAGGACGTTCGCGAACGGCGTCCCCGCGCGCATCGGCTCGCTCGTGACGGCGAAGCCGAGCTCCTCGAGGCGCGAGCGCCACGCCGCGAGCGATCTGCCGGCGAGCGGAGCGAAGCCGTGGCCGCGAACGAACGTGACGACGCGGTCGACCCAGCGGCTGATCGCGAAGCCGGCGCGCGACGACGCGTCGCCGATGCGAAGGAGAAGGCGGCCGCCCGGCGGCAGCGCAGCGCGCGCGCGCGCGAGCACGGCATCCTGCTCAGGCTCGCTGACGTAATGAAGGACGTCGAGGATGACGACGGTGTCGGCCTCGGCGAACGGCGCCGATCGCATGTCAGCGCAGACGATCTCGGCGCCGTCGCCGAGCGCTTCGCGGGCGCGCTCGACGTCCCGCCGCTGCAGCTCGATGCCGCGGACGCGCACGTCGAGCGGGGGCTCGGCCCAGTCGCTCGGCCAGCGGCCGTCGTGCGCCACGCGTGCCGCCGCGGAGAGCAGGCTCGCGAGCAGACCCTGCCCGCAGCCGATGTCGAGAACGCGCGTTCGCGGCGCGATCACGCCGCGCGAGAGCAGGTGGACGAAGATCGGATCCCAGCGCAGCTTGCCGCGCGCAAAGTGCCATGCGAAGCGGCCCGAGCGGCGGTACGGAGCGCTCGCCTCGCCGACGAGCGAGCGCCACGTCGCGACCGCGTCGGCAGCGCTCATGACGCGGACGCGCGGGGCGCCACGGCGTCGCCGCGCGCGGCCTCGGGAAGCGTGACGGCCGCGAGCCCGAGCGCATCGATGCGATCGAGCAGTACCGGCAACGCCTCGACGACGACGGCGACACCGCCTGCCGTGCGCGCGGCGTGACCGTCGTGCGCGAGCAGGATGTCGCCCGGCCCGAGGCCGGCCGCGAGGCGTGCGAGCACCGCGTCGGGATCCCGCCGTATCGTGTCGAACCCGCGCCGCGTCCAGCTGACGAGCTGAAGGTCGAGGCGCTGCAGCACCGGCGCGAGGAACGGGTTGCGCAGCCCTGCGGGGGCGCGAAAGAACCGCGGCGGCTCGCCCGTGATCGTGGCGATCGACTCTTGCGCGGCGGCGAGCTCGCGCGCGATCGCCTTCGGGCCGAGCAGCGAGAACGTGTGGGCGTGGCGATCGCTGTGGTTCTGGACGCTGTGGCCGCGGGCGACGATCTCGCGGCAGAGCGCCGCGTTCTCGCGCACGCGCGCGGCGATGCAGAAGAACGTCGCGCGCGCGCGGCGGCGCTCGAGGATGTCGAGCACCGCCGGAGTGACCTCGGGGTCGGGGCCGTCGTCGATCGTCAGCGCGACCTCGCGCCGTGCCGCCGCGGCGTCAGGGAGCCGCGTCCAGTTGCTGCCGAGCCAGCGCGAGCGCGGCAGCAGGCCGCCGGCGGTGAGCACCGCGTGGTTGGCGGCGACGGCGCCGAGCGCCCACGGCCACTCCTGCGGCGCGACGATCGCGACGCCGGCAGCGCCGGCGTGCCAGGCGAACGACGCAGTGACGTACGCCGGCCACGGCGGCGCCGCCGGCGCGCGCGCGTCGAGCGGCATGCGGTCGCTGGGAAGGCTCACGCCTCGATTCTCGCCTCTGCCGGATGGCCCGCGGCGCCAAGCCACGCCGCCGAGAAGACGAGGCACAGCAATGTTCCCGGAGCGACGACGATGCCGACCGCATGCAGAACCGGAATGTGCGAGCTGGCGAGCAACCCGAACGATGCGACCGTCGTCAGGTTGGAGAGCAGGAGCGACGCTAGCGTGTCGCCGTCGGCGTCGCCGCGCTCGCGCAGGCGGTCGAAGAAGAGCGCGTAGTTGGAGCCGATCGCGACCGTCAGCAGCAGCCCGACGAGATGGAGGATGCCGAGCGCCGCGCCCGCGATCGTCAGCGCGGCGAGGACGACGAGCGTCGCCGTGGCGACCGGCACCGCGACCGCGACCAGGCGCCGCGCGCTGCGCAACTGCCAGGCGAGCAGCAGCGCGACGGCCGCGGCGCCGAGCGCCGCCTGCCACTCTGCCTCGCGCAGGAAGCGTGCGTAGATCGCGTCGAGCTCGGCCTTGATGGCGACGACGCGCGCGCCGGCAACGTCGGCGATCGCGGCGCGCACGCGCGCAACGTCGATCGCCTCGTCAGCGCCGGCCTGCAGGTTGACGAGCGCGCGCCACGGCCGCGTCGCGTCGCCGCGCAGGAGAAGCGCGTCGATCGCGCCGGCGAGGGGCGTTGCCGCGAGCGCGCTGCGCGTCACCGGCGGTTGCGTGCGCGCCGCGGCGACGTCGGCGATGAAGGGCTCGAGGCGCGCTGCAGGAATCGGTCCGTCGGCGGTCGCCGCGACGAGGCGCTCGCGCAGCGTCTTCTCCTCGGGCAGCGCGGCGCGTCGGCGCTCTTGCGTTGTCATCGGCGGCAGCAACCGCGCCGGCGAGTCGTAGCCGACGATGACGCGCTGCTCGACGAGTGCGTCGAGCCGAGCGCCGACCGCCTCGGCGCCGGCGAGCGCGCCTTCTTCGTCGGCCGCGGCGACGGCGACGAGCGTGCCGGCGTCGGCCGCGCCGACGTCGGCGCGCAGCGCGGCGTCGCGCGCGAGCTCGGCCGGCGTCACCGGGCTCAGCGCGGCGAGCTCGCCGCGCCAAGGCGAAGGCGCAACGGCGACGGCGACGAGCGCTGCCACGCCGAGCACGGCAACGCCGGCGCGCCAGCGCGGCAGCTGTGCGGCGAGCGTCCGCATCGCCGCAGCGAGCCGCGCGCGAAGGCCGGCACCGGGCGCACCGTCCGGAACGAGCGCGGGGAAGACGAACCTCGTCGTCGCTGCCGCGGCGACCAAGCCGGCGATCGAGAAGACGCCGAGCTGCGCGAGTCCCGGAAAGCCGGTGAAGACGAGCGCGGCAAAGCCGATCAGCGAGGTGAAGAGGCCGAGCCGCACCGTCGGCCAGCTTTCCCGCCGCCACCGCTCGGATCCTGCGGCGCGACTCTGGATCAGGTAGTAGATCGCGTAGTCGACGGCCTCGCCGATCAGCGTCGTTCCGAAGCCGAGCGTCATGCCGTGGACGTGGCCGAAGCCGACGCTCACCGCCGCGATCCCGACAACGACGCCGGTCGCGACCGGAAGCAGCGCGACCGCGAGCGCACGCAGCGACGCGAACGCGAGCCAGAGCAACGCGACGACGACGATCGAGCCGAGGATGGCGAGACGCTCGACCTCGGCCTTGATGTGCGCGCGCGAGTCGACCGCGAAGCGCGCGGCGCCGGAGACGACGACGTGAAGCCCCGGCGTCAGCGCTTTCGCCGACGCCGCGTCGACCGCGGCGAGCGCGCGCTGCTGGCCATCGAGGTCGGCGCCGTCTGCGTTCGTCGTTGCGACCAGCACCGCGCGCGGTGCGCTGCGCGAAACCCAGACGCCGTGCTCGACCTTCGGCGCGCGCGGCGGCGTCAGCGCGTCGGCGATGCGAAGCGTCTCGCCGGTCGGGTCGCGAAAGAGGATCGGCTTCAGGAGCGATCCGGCCGGCGTTCCGAGCAGTGCGACGGTCGTGTCGATCGCGTCGCGCAGCCCGGCGACGCTGAAGTGCGCGGCGTCGATCGCCGGGCTCAGCTGGTAGCGATGGTCGAACACGAACTTGCCGGCGTCGGCCCACGCCGCGGTCTCGCCGTTGTGGACCGCCGAGAACTCGCCGGATGCGCGCAGCGCCGCGGCAAGTTTGCTCGACGCCTGCGCGCGCGCCGCCGCCCCCGCGTCGTCGTCGCTGCCGGCAGGGGCGCCTTCGATGCCGATCAGGACGAGGCGCGACGTCGCGCCGCTCTTCAGCTGGTCGAGCAGCACCGCCTGCTCGGGAGTCGGTGCCGAGGGCAGAAATGCCGACAGGTCGGCGATGTAGTGCGTGCGCCAGGCGACGACGAGGGCTGCGGCGACGGCGGCGAGCCAGACCACGACGGTTGTCTTGCCCGCCGTTCTCATTGCGCCCTGCGTGAGCATCTGCCCATGTTGATCGTGAGCGGCACGGAGCGGCGAGCGGCGGGCATGCCTCGGGCTGCGCTGGCCCTGCCGGCGATCGCGGGCCAGACGTACACCGTTCGGACATGGCGCGATGGGACGAGCTCCGTTGCCAGCGGACCCAAGCCCTGCCCGCCACTCGCCGCCCCGCACCGCGCGACGCAACGAACGTATTGCCAGAGCTCGGACGGTGAGTGGTGGGTGCGACTTGGGTGACGGCGGCCGTTTGGCGGTCTCATCGCGCCAAGTCGGAACGGAGTACTTCTAGCCTGTGATGGCCGGCACTGCCGCCGGCAGCCCGAGGCGTACCCGCCGCTCGCCGGCCGCGTGCCAAACAGAGTTGGCGCGACTGAGATCGGCGTCACGGCGCGGCACGCGGTGTCGCGATCGGCTCGATCGTCATCACCGAGTGGTCGCCGTCGGCGAGCAGCACGCGGACCTCGCGGACGGCGCTCTCGCGTCCCGCAAGGCGCACCGAAGCGACCTGGCCGCGCAGGCGCAAGTCGCGCGGCACGAGCTCGAGCGTCCACGCGGACGCGTCGCCGCCGACGCGCGTCTCGAACAGGCGCTCGAGCGCGACGCGATTGCCGGTCAAGGTGCCGCGGATCGCTTCGACGATCACCGCGGCCTCGGGCGAGGCGTCGAGCTGCAGCGTGCGGCTCCGCTCGCCGATGCTCATCGTCAGCGTGTTGCCCTCGACGGCGAGCTTCTCGTGGCGCGGCCTCAACGTCTCGCGAACGAAGACGTCGGGCGCCTTGAACGTCAGCCTGCCCGACGAGGTCAGCGTGCGATCGAGCATCTCGATGCGGCGCGTCTCGACGAACGTCGCCTCGCCCGACCGGACCTTCGCGAGCAGAGCGGTGAGCGCTTCGAGGTCGAACGCGGCGGCGACCGCGCTGGGAGGCGATGCGAGGACGAACGCGCAGGCAAGCGCGAGCGCGACCAGCCGCCCGGCGATCGCGCTGCGCCGATCAGCTCTTCGCATCGGGGGCGGGCGTCGCATCGGCGTCGGCCCAGAAGTCGTAGAAGTTGAACCAGTTGTACGGCGCTTCGCGGCAGAGCGCCTCGAGCGTCGCGACGTAGCGCTCGAGCGCCGCCCGCACCGCGGCGTCGCGGCCGGCGGCGTCGAGGCCGGCGAAGTCGGCGAGCTCGACGAAGCGCAGTTCGTAGTCGCGGCCGCCGCGATAGAGGCCCGCCATGAAGACGACCCGGCGCCTGAGCATCGCGGCGAGCCGGAACGGGCCGTCGGCGAAGAGCGCGGGGATGCCGAGGAACGGAATCGCGACCAGCTTCGAGCGCTGCGAGCCGGCCGCGATCGTGCGGTCCGCGAGCAGGCCGGCGACGCCGCCTTCATCGAGCCAGCGGCGCAGCGACAGCATCGCATCGACGCGGCCGAGGGCGATCGTCCGCAGCTCGGCCTTCGGCGCCAGCGCCGAGAGCGTCTCGTTGATCAGGCGCGCGTTGTCCTCGTACATGATCATCGCGATGCGCAGCCCCTTGTCGTGGCCGATCATGCGCAGCGCCTCGAAGCTGCCCAGGTGCGCGCCGAACGCGAGCACGCCATCGCCGCGCGCGAACGGGACGAGGATCGCGTCGACGCCGCTGGCCGTGAAGCGGAACTCGCCGAAGCGCTCCTGCAGCAGGTAGACGCGGTCGAGCACGGTCGACGCGAACGCGTGGACGTGCCGGTAGACGTCGCCCCAGGTCGCCGGTCGCGCCAGTGCGCGCGAGAGGTAGCGCGCCGAGTGCGCGCGCGTCGTGCGATCGAGGACGAACCAGCAGGCGATCGGATGGAGCAACGCGCGCGCGACGCGTCTGCCGAGCGCGAGCGCGAGCCAGCGCATGAGGAGGAGCAGGAAGCGGTTGCTGCGTTCGCGCTGGCGCGTCCATTGGGTCGGCGCCGCCGCGCCGTCGGCCTTCATCGCGCCGTCTCCGCGACCGCTCGGTCGGCGCGCGCGATCCTGCCGCTCGCGACCGGGCCGTCGCGCGCGTCGACCTGCCAGTCGATCGCGGCATCGCCCAGACGAAGCGAGATCGTGAGCGACGAGCGCGGGTCGACCGGAGCGAGGAACTTGACCCAAGAGAGCCGCGGAGCGTCGCCGACCGCTGCTGCGAAACGCGGCTCGGCCGCCGCCGCTTCGAGCGCGGCGGCGAGGATCGCGACTCCCGGCAGCAGCGGCCGGCCCGGGAAGTGGCCGACGAACGCTGGATGGTCGGCGCCGACCTCGACGTGCGCAGTCGCGACGACGTCGCTCATCGCGCCTCGCCGTGCAGCAGCCGCTTCGCGAATGCGGCCATGCGCTCGGCCGTGAGCTTGCCGGTCGCCTCGCGCGGCAGCGCGTCGACGTGGACGACGCGGCGCGGCAGGAACGCGGCGTCGACGCGGTCGCGCAGCGCAGCGACGATCTGCTCGCGCTCGACGCCTGGCGCGACGACGAACGCGACGAGGCGCACGACCGCGTTCGCGTCGTCGTCGGGCGGCATCCAGAACGCGCCGTCGACGACGCCGCGAATCGTGTTGAGATGAAAGTTGAGGTGCGCGATCGAGCTGCGCTTGCCGGCGACGTTGATCAGGTCGTTCGAGCGGCCGAGCAGCTTGAACGTCGTCGCGCCCGTCACCTCGAGGACATCGGCGAGCACGGTCGGCTCGGGGACGTGGCCGCCGCTGACCGTGACCGCGTCGCCGTCGCCGTCGATGCGGACGCCATCGAACGTGTGCCACTCGGCGCCGGCGACGGTGCGCCGCGTCGCGACCTGGCCGGCCTCGGTGCAACCATAGATCTCGAGCAGCGGCGCACCCAGGCGCTCCTCGGCGCGTGCCGCGAGCTGCGGCGACAGCGGCGCGGTCGCGCAGAGGACGAGCGCAGGCGAAGCGATCGCGATGTCGGCGTCGACGATCGTCTTCAAGTGGAACGGTGTCGTCACGAGCAGGCGCGGCGCCGGCGCTTCGGCGAGGGCCGCCGCGACGTCGGCCGGAAAGAACGGACGCGAAGCGCCGAGCGTCGCGCCGCCGTGCAGCGCGAGCAGCACGCTCGACTCGAAGCCGTACATGTGCTGCGCCGGAACCGTCGCGACGATCGAGACCGTCCGCAGGTCGGCGCGGCCGAGCGCGGCGGCGAGTCGTGCCGCTTCGGCGCGCGCGTTGGCGACGAGCAGCCCCCACGGCTTTGCGTGCGGCACCGGATCGCCGGTCGATCCCGATGTCAGGACGTGGGCGGCGACCAGCCGCGCGTCGACGGCGGGGATGCGATCGATGTCGTCGCCGGCGGCGAATCGGTCGGCGTGGCGAACCGTCGGCAGGCCGTGCTCGTCGTCGTCGCCGTCGACGAGCGCGTAGACGCCGGCGAAGCGCATCCGCAAGCGCGCGACCGTGTCGGCGAGGTGGTTGGGCGGAAGGAGGCTCGTCTGCCCGCGCAGCAGCGCCGCGCCGAGGCCGACGGCGAAGCGATAGCGATCGGTCGAGAGGTTGAGCATCGCGCCGCTCGCCGGCAGCCGCTCGGCGAGGGCGGTGGCGTCGGCGACGAGCTCGCGGCGCGTGCGCACGCCGCCGCCGACAACGTTGGCGAACGGCGCGTCGAGCTCGCCGGCGACGATCGGCCAAGCGTCAGTCATGCGGCGTGGCCCGGTCGGCATATGCCCGCACCGCCTGCGCCAGCGTCGCCCGTTCGAACTCGGGATGGATGCGGTAGCGCAGCAGGTATTCGCCGACGAACATCGCGACGATCGCGAGCGGCGTCACGAGGTTCGCGAACGCCGCCCAGACCGCGAACGGCGCGGTCGCGAAGACGACGACCGAGACCACCGCCATGGCGACGAAGTACAGCGTCCACGCGATGTTGACCTTGTGCGAGTAGGCGACCATGGCCGGCGTCAGGCCGCCGTGGACGCGTCGTGCGAGCGCGCTCACGAGCGGCTCGCGGCCGGCGGCCAGTGTGCTGCCGAAGACGTACGCGAGCAGGAGGTGGATCGCGACGTGCTGGCCGAGGTAGAGCGTCTCGGCGGCGACGCCGCCGCCGCGATCGGCCTGGACGACGAGCGCCGCGGTCGCGGCGGCGAGCGTCAAGGCGAGCGCGCGCTGGCGTCGCTGCCAGGCGACGACCGCCGCGGCGACGAGCATCGGCGCGACGATCACGACCGCGTTCCACGGCGACGCCGGCGCGCTCGTCATCAGCCAGTGCGAGCCGCCGAGATATGCGGCGCCCGCCAGTGCCGCCGCGACGAGGCGGAGTCCCATGGCGTGAACAGGCCCTAGCTCTTGCGGTGCGCGGCGACGTGGTCCGCCAGGCTGGCGAGCGACTTGAAGATGCGCACGTTCTCCTCGTCGTCGGAACGCAGCTGGAAGCCGTAGCGCTGCGAGACGACCAGCGCGACCTCGAGGATGTCGATCGAGTCGAGGCCGAGGCCCTCGCCGTAGAGGGCCGCTTCGGGATCGATGGATTCCGGGGCGATGTCGAGGTTGAGAGCGTCGACCAGCAGCGTCGCGAGCTCGCGTTGCAGGTCGGTCTGGGTCGGGGTCATTCGCGCTCGGGAGGGGCCGGAGAGAGGAGCGATCGATTCTATCGAAGGCCCCTCGGCCCACCGGCTCACTCGACCCGGGCTCCCGACGCCTTGACGAGCGGCTCGTACTTCGCGAGCTCGGCCTTGACGAAGGCGCCGAAGCCTTCCGGCGTCATCGCCATCGGCTCGGCGTAGAGGCTCGCGAGGCGGCTCTTCAGTTCGCTGCTCGCGAGGGCGTCGACGAACGCCTTGTTGAGCCTCGCCGTCGTCTCGGCCGGCAGGTGCCCCGGGCCGAAGATGCCGAACCAGGTGTCGATGTCGAAGCGCGCGAGGCCGAGCTTGGCGCCCGATTCGGCGATCGTCGGCACCTCGGGCATCGCGCTCGAGCGCTGCGCCGTCGTCACCGCGAGCGCCTTCAGCTTGCCGGCCTTGACGTTCGCCGACGCCGCGGCGAGGTTGTCGAAGTTGAGGTCGACCTGACCGGCGAGGAGCGCGAGCTGCGCCGGGTTGCCGCCGGGATACGGGATGTGGACCATGTAGACCCCGGCTTGGGTCTTGAACATCTCGCCGGCGAGGTGGCCGGCGCTGCCGATCCCGCCCGAGCCGTAGTTGAGCTTGCCTGGATTCCGTTTCGCGTAGGCGACCAGGTCGGCGACGCTTGCGATGGCGAGCCGCGAAGCGTTCGCGGGAGTCATCACGAGGACGTTCGGAACCCGCGCGACGCCGGTGATCGGCGTGAAGTCGCGGATCGGGTCGTACGGCAGCTTGGCGTACAGCCAGGGGTTGATCGCGTGCGTCGCGACCGCGCCCATCACGATCGTCATGCCATCGGGCGCCGACTTGGCGACGACGTCGGCGCCGATGTTGCCGCCGGCACCGGCACGGTTCTCGACGATGACGACGCCGAGGCTGTCCTTGACGCGCTCCGAGAGCGCGCGCGCGACGAGGTCGAGCGGGCCTCCCGGCGGGTAGGGCACGATGAAGCGGAGCGGCCTGCTTTGCGCGAACGCCCGCCCGAGCATGCCCGCGATGGCTGCTCCGATCGTGCCGAGGGCACTGCGCCGCTTCAAGGCCTCAGAACTTCGGCTCCGGCGCGCTGTCGTTGTCGCTCGGCGTGCAGCGCATCTTCAGACGTCCGATCGAGCGGTCGTTGATGTCACGCATGTCGCCTTCGAGCGCTGCGCTCTGCCTGTCGACCGAAATGCGGATGGTCTGCAGCTCGCGCAGCACCGGGCTCCAGACGATCAGCGTCCCTCTGAGCCAGTCGTGGTAGACGGCGCTGGTCGGCACGGGCGCACGAAAGACCATCGAATAGAACGCGGGCGTGATCTCGAGCCTCATCCTGTCACCGACCGGCAACACGTCGGAGCTCTCGATGAGCGCGAGCGAGCTGTTGCGCCGCAGGGCGAGATCGAGGTGCGCGTTCTTCGACCGGCCGTTGACCTGGACCTGGCCCTTGCACTTGAGATAGACGCCGTACTCCTGCGCACTGGCCGTTGCGGCCGTCAGTCCGATCGCCGCGAAGACGACGAGTCGAACCGACGCTCGAAGCGCGTTCATTTGGCGAGCGGCTTACTTGCCGACCTTCTTCGACGCCTTCGTCGTGCCGCCCTGGACGCCGAGCGCTCCGCCTTCGCCCAGGCCGCCCTCGACCGTTTGTGCCTTGTACTGGCGAACCGCGATCACGAGCTTGTTGTAGGCGTCGAAGAAGGCAGAACTGACGAGCTTGCCCTCGTCGGTGTTGGTGTACGCGCTGCCCGCGAGCGCGCCGCTGCTTCCCCAGCTGGCGCCGCCGAAGCCGACGCTCGTGTTCTTCGAATATCCCTCGGCGGCCGCGAGTCTCACGGTCGACCGGATGTCGACCAGCGTCAACACCGTCCCGACCTCGCTCGACTTGACGTTGAGGTTGCCGATCAGCGAGCCGGCTCGGCCGAACATGTTGCCGATGCCGCCCATCCTGGCGCCCTCGTTGTCCTTGTTCGCCATCACGATCTCGGGCTTGAGCAGATAGTCGGCGACGACCTGCTGGCCCTTGCCGCGCGTTCCGCTCTCGCGCGCCTCGTCGCCGCGTGCACGCCGCGTTTCGTCGCTCAGGTCTCGCTCACCGGTGCCACGCTCGACGACGACGAAGCAGTTGGACTGCAGGATCATCATGTTGAGCAAGGGCGCAGTCGAGCCGAGACGCGCTCCGTAATAGCGATACCACGCGGAGCCGGTGTCTTCCTGGATGCGCAGCACACCGAGCGTCTTGTTGCAATGCTCCAGCGAGTCGCTGGCCTGTCCACTCGCGTTGCCGGCCTGGCCGAAGGCGGCCGTGGTGGCGCCGAGGCAAGCTGCGAGAGTCAAGGCCCTCGCAAGCGAATGCTGGCGGAAGATGCCGACGCGGGTGTTCCCTCCCTCGGCCGTGGACGCGTACTTCATGTCGAGCCTCCCGCATGTCGACCACCCAAGAAGCGAAACCTCCGGCGCCCTGTTGCCAGCCGGAAGCGCACCTTGACAATCGATCTCGGCAATCGTGCCAGAGAAGCCCTGGCCGATCCATCACCCGGCGCGGGGGTAAACGATGAAGCTCCGCCGCGACAGGCGGCCGCAGCTTAGGTCGTTGCGCGTTACTGCGGCGTTACCGTCGGATCGCGCGCTTCGCGCGGCCGGCGCGCGCGAACCCGGGACCCTCTCGTCGACCCGGCGCCAGCCGAAGGTCGCGGAGTGGAAGCCCGGCCGCACTGCGGCCAGGCTGGCGATTCACTGCAGCATGTGCAGCTGGCCGTCGACGAGGCGGACGCGATCGCCGACGCGCAAACCGCCGACCTGCTGGTAGTCGAAGTCGCGGATGCTGCCGTCGTCGAAGCGGACCGAGACGCGATAAACCTCGTCGGCGCGGCGCGTCCGCTGCTCGACCGCGTTGCCGGCGACGCCGCCGGCGACCGCGCCGCCGATCGTCGTGAGCGCGCGACCCGAGCCGCTGCCGAACTGGTTGCCGACCACGCCGCCGACGATGGCGCCGAGGATTGCACCGGCACCCGAGGGCCGCGACGCCACCGGAATGACGTCGACTGCGCGGACGGTGCCTTCGTCGGAGTACGGCACCGGCCGCGAATACGACGACACCGGCGCTGGCGGGTAGTACCCGGGCGAGTAACCGGGCGCGGTCGACGGCGTCGTCGTGCACGCCGCGGTCGCGGCGACCGCGACGGCGGCGAGCGTGGTGGTGAGCGGGCGGTTGAGCATGGCAATGTCTCCGTGAGCGTGTGGACGGGGCCGGCCGGGCAATCGACCGCGACCGGGCATGGCCCAGCTTCGCCGGATGGCGAAGGCGATCGAATCGGGAGAGGCCTTCCGGCGGTGTGGGGCCGGGGTGCGCCGCGGCGTCGTCGTTCTCCGACAACGCCGACGCGGCTGCTACGGGCCGTGCTTGTCGGCTTCGGAGGTGAACGCGTCGGCGTAGAACTCGTCGTCGGGCAAGCCGCAGCGAGCGATGAAGTCGCGCTTCGCGGATTCGACCATGATCGGCACGCCGCACGCGTAGACCTGGTGCTCGAGCAGGTTCGGAAAGTCGTGCATCACGGCGTGGTGGACGAAGCCGGTACGGCCTTGCCAGCCGTCCTCGGGCTTCGCTTCGGAGAGCACGGGAACGTAGCGCAGGGTCGGCAGCTTCTTCGTCGCTTCTTCTGCCCAGTCGTGGAGATAGAGGTCGGCGCGGCTCCGGCAACCCCAGTAGAGAACGGCCTTGCGCTCGATGTTCTTCCACATCATGTGCTCGAGGATCGCCTTGATCGGCGCGAACCCCGTCCCCGACGCGAGCAGGATGATCGGCTTGTCGGAGTCTTCGCGGAGGAAGAAGCTGCCGAAGGGCCCTTCGACGCGCAGGATCTCCTTTTCCTTCATCGCGCCGAAGACGTGGTCGGTGAACTTGCCTCCCGGCAGATGGCGGATGTGCAGCTCGACCTGCGGCTTGTCGACGACGGTGTGCGGCGCGTTGGCCATCGAGTAGCTGCGTCGCGCGCCGTCGCGCAGGATGAACTCGACGTACTGGCCGGCGCGGTACTGGAAGAGGTCGTTCGCGGGCAGCTGCAGCCGCACGATGGCGACGTCGGGTGCGGCCTTCTCGATCGCCATCACGCGGCTCGGCATCTTGCGGATCGCGAAGTCGCCGGCGCCGGGAACCGTGCGCGCCTCGAGCACGATGTCGGTCTGCGGCGCCGCCTGGCACGTGAGGATGAGGCCGGCGCTCTCCTCTTCGTGGCTGAGCGCCTTCTGCTGGTGCGCGCCATGGATGACGCGGCCTTCGAGCATCCGGCACTTGCACGAGCCGCATGCGCCGTCGCGGCAGCCGTACGGCAGGCCGACGCCCTGGCGAATCGCAGCGTGCAGGATCGGCTCGTCGCGGTCGACGCTGAAGGTCTTGCCGCTCGGTTGGACGGTGACGGTGAAGGGCATGGAGCTGGATGGAGCGGACGCGGACGCGTCGCCTAGACTCGCGCGATTCTGCCCGTTGCCGTCGCGCCCGGCCGCCGGGCGCGACAGCGACCCCACCATGGTGACCGACCGACCGACCCGCTTCAAGAGACCGGTGCTGCTCATCATCGGCTGCGGCGACGTCGGGCTGCGCGTCGTCGCCTTGCTCGCGCGGCGCTGGCGCGTGCTCGCGCTGACGTCGACGCCGGCGCGCGTCGAGGCGCTGCGCGCCGCCGGAGTCGTTCCGTTGCGCGGCGACCTCGACGTTCCGGCGTCGCTCGCGCGGCTCGCTGCGCTCGCCGACGCTGCGCTCCACCTCGCGCCTCCTGCGCAGAACGGCGCGCGCGACGCGCGCACCGCGCATCTCCTGCACGCGCTCGCGCGCTCGCGACGGCTGCGCCGGATCGTCTACGCGTCGACGACGGGCGTGTACGGCGACCGCGCCGGCGCAACGACTGCCGAGACTGCGCCGGCGCGGCCGACGACCGACCGCGCGCGCCGCCGCGTCGACGCCGAAGAGCGCGTGCGCCGCTTCGGCCGTCGCCACCGTGCCGCGGCGACGGTGCTGCGCGTCCCCGGCATCTACGCGCTCGACCGCGCCGGCGGCGACCCGCGCGAGCGCGTCGTTCGCGGCACGCCGGTGCTCGCCGCCGAGGACGACGTCTACACCGGCCACGTCCACGCCGACGACCTCGCGAGAGCGTGCGTCGCTGCGCTGCACCGCGGCCGCGCTCAGCGCATCGTCAACGTCGTCGACGACAGCGCGCTGAAGATGGGCGACTACTTCGACCTCGTCGCCGATCGCTTCGCGCTGCCGCGGCCGCCCCGCGTCTCGCGCGCCGAAGCGGCGACGCGGCTGTCGCCGCTGCAGATGAGCTTTCTCGCCGAGTCGCGGCGCCTCGTCAACGAGCGGATGAAGCGCGAGCTGCGCGTCGTCCTGCGCCATCCGACCGTCGCCGACGGTCTCGCGGAGCGGCGATGAAGGTCCTCGTCGCGACGCAGCCGATGCCGGCGGCGATCTTCATCGACGCGATCCGCGAGCGCGCGCCGGCGATCGAGCTCGTCGAGTACCGCTCGGCGCTGAGCGACACCGACCTCGCCGATGTCGACGTCGTGCTCGGCTGGCAGATGCCGCGCGGCCTGGCGGCACGGCTGCCTCGGCTGCGCTGGGTCTGCTCGGTCGCTGCCGGCGTCGAGAAGCTGCTCGCTCCCGAGCTCGCGTCCGACGTTCGCGTCTCGCGCGTCGTCGACCGCGAGCAGGCGGCCGGGATCGCACAGTTCGTCGTCGCGATGGCGCTTCGCCACGCGCGTGAGCTCGAGCGCTACGAAGCGCAGCAACGCGAGCGGGCGTGGACGCGGCGGCCGCTGCCGATCGCGCGCCACCGCGTCGGCGTCCTCGGCACCGGGGCGACCGGCGGCGAGATCGCGGCGTGGCTCGAGCGCTGCGGGCTCGTCGTGCGCGGCTGGAACCGGCGCTCGACCGAGACGCTGCACGCGCTGCTCGCGGCGAGCGACATCGTCGTCTGCGCGCTGCCGCTGACGCGCGAGACCGAGAACATCCTCGACGCCGCTGCGTTCGCGGCGATGCCGCGCGGCGGCTACGTCATCAACGTCGCGCGCGGCGCGCACATCGTCGAAGCCGACCTGATCGCCGCGGTGCGCTCGGGACATCTCGCCGGCGCTGCGCTCGACGTCCAACGCCACGAGCCGCTGCCGGCTGACGATCCGCTCTGGACGGTCGCCGGAATCACGATCACGCCGCACATCGCTGCCCAGCCTTCGACCGAGACAGTCGCCGAGCAGTTCGTCGTCAGCGCGAACGCGTTCGAGCGCGGCGACCCGCTTCCGAACGAGGTCGACCGCGCCCGCGGCTATTGAAATCGGCCGGGGGCGGCCTTGTGCCGGCTCGATCGCGGCGACTCACACGCCCTTGGGGCGACTCAACGTCCTCATGCGGTCGATCGCGTGGACGGTGGTCTTCAGCGTGTCGTCGCCGCGCTTGATCTCGAGGACGACGTCGCGGTCGGCGCCGTCGCCGCGCCAGAGCGCCTGGTAGAAGTTCGTGAGATCGGTGACGGGAACGCCGTCGACGGCGACGATGACGTCGCCGCGCTGCAGGCCGGCGGCCTCCGACGGACTGTCGGGGGAGAGCCGGACGACGTGCACCGCGCCGCCGATCTCGACGCAGTTGACGCCGAGCCACGCCCGCGTGCTGTTGCGCGCGCTGCCGCGCGCGCGCAGCTCGCCGAGGATCGGCTTCAGCAAATCGATCGGAACGAACATGTTGCCGCGGATCGACGGCGAGCCGGTCCCGGCGGCGTTGCCGACGAGCAGCGAGCCGACGCCGACGAGCTCGCCTTCGGCGGTGAAGAGCCCGGCGCCGCTATGGTCGGTGCGCGCCGGCGCAGTGAAGAGCGCGTCGTCGATGTGGTATTCCCAGTAGCCCGAGAACGGACGCCGCGAAACCATGCGCGCGAGGCTGAGGTCGCGGTCGTCGCCGCCGCTCGCGACGAGCAGCGGATCGTCGCCCGCGACCTTCGCCGAGACGCCGAGCGGCGCGGGCGCGATGCCGAGCGGTGCGAGCGCCTGCACGAGGCCGAACCCCGACGCCAGGTCGTATGCGACGACGCGCGCCGGGACGCGGCGGCCGCTGGCGGCGAGCAGGTCGACGTGGTCGGCCTCGAGGATCAGGTAGCCGATCGTCAGCACGAGGCCGTCGTCGCCGATCAGGATGCCCGAGCCCTGTCGCTCGCGGCCGAGCGTCGCGATCGAGCGCGCGTCCTCGACGGCGATCGTCTCGATGCCGACGACTGCGCTGCTGGCACGCAGGAGCGCGGCCTTGTTGGCTTCGAGGCGAGCGACGACGGCGCGCGTGTCGGTCGCGCTCGCCGCGGGCTCGTCGGCCGCGACGGCGACGCCGGCGAGCCCCGCCAGAGCGACGAGTGCGGCGATCGTGCGTCGCCAGACCGCAGCGCGGACCTGCAAGGACGCGGGACGAAATCGGAACGACGAAACGAGGCGCATGGCAGCCTCCGTTGGCCAGGCATCAGCATGAGCGCTTGCACGCATCGTGCCTGCGCCCTTTGCCGACGGCCGGCCGTCAGCGGCGGCCGAACGGCGCCTGGCCGCGCCAGTATCGCAGGGTCAGGTAGCCGCCGAGCATGCCGCCGAGGTGCGCGAAGTGCGCGATTCCCGAGTTCATCACGTAGACGCCCTGATAGAGCTCGAGGACCCCGTACAGCACGGCCAGCCACTTCGCCTTCATCGGGATGACGAAGAAGAGCAGGATCGTGCGGTTCGGGAACAGCATCGCGAACGCGAGCAGGAGCCCGAACAGGCCGCCAGAGGCGCCGACGGTCGGCCCGCCGCCGCCCATCACGTAGTTGACGAGCAGCTGCGTGAGCGCCGCTGCGACGACGCTCGCGAAGTAGAAGACGACGAAGCGGCGCTGCCCCCAGACGTGCTCGAGCTCGGTGCCGAACATCCACAGCCCGAGCATGTTGAAGAACAGGTGGCTGAAATTGGCGTGCAGGAACGAATAGGTGACGATCTGCCACGGCCGGAACTCGGCGCCGATCGGCCACAGCTCGAAGGTCGACAGCAGGCCCCCTCCGAGCAGCTGGCCGAGAAAGAAGATCGCGACGTTGGCGAGCAGGAGCGCCTGCGTGGCGGGAAGCAGCGGTGGCATGCGGTGTTCCGGGGTGCGGCCGGCGTGCAGTCTAGGGCCTATGGCAAACTGGCTTCCTTCCGCTTGCTCCCTGCCTCGGTGGCGAAATTGGTAGACGCGCGGGACTCAAAATCCCGTTCCGCGAGGAGTGTCGGTTCGATTCCGACCCGAGGCACCAGCTGATCGCAACCTGACGATGAGCGACTCCGCGCCGACCTACCCCACGATCGAGGACGTGATCGGCGCCACGCCGATGGTGCGCCTGGTGCGCGTGCCGGGCGCCGACAACGCGGCGCGCGGCAACGTCGTCCTCGGCAAGCTCGAGGGCAACAACCCCGCCGGCTCGGTGAAGGACCGGCCTGCGATCAGCATGATCCGCCGCGCCGAGGAGCGCGGCACGATCAAGCCGGGCGACACGCTGATCGAAGCGACCTCCGGCAACACCGGAATCGCGCTGGCGATGGCGGCGGCGATCCGCGGCTACCGGATGGTCCTCGTGATGCCCGAGGACCTGAGCGTCGAGCGCGCGCAGACGATGAAGGCGTTCGGTGCCGAGCTCGTCCTGACACCGCGATCGGGCGGCATGGAATACGCGCGCGACCTGGCGTCGCAGATGGAGAGGGACGGCAAGGGGCGCGTCCTCGACCAGTTCGCCAACCCCGACAACCCGCGCATTCACTACGAGACGACGGGCCCGGAGATCTGGCGCGACACCGGCGGCCGCATCACCCACTTCGTGAGCGCGATGGGGACGACCGGCACGATCACCGGCGTCTCGCGCTACCTGCGCGAACAGAACCCGAAGGTGCGAATCATCGGCGCGCAGCCGAACGAGGGGTCGCGCATCCCCGGCATCCGCAAGTGGCCGGAGGAATACCTGCCGAAGATCTACGACCCGAAGGCGGTCGACGAGCTCGTCCTCGTCAGCCAGAACGACGCCGAGGAGATGGCGCGCCGGCTGGCGCGCGAAGAAGGCATCTTCGCCGGCATCTCGTCGGCGGGCGCGTGCTGGGTCGCGCTGCAGATCTCCGCGCAGGTCGAGCACGCGACGATCGTCTTCGTCGTCTGCGACCGCGGCGATCGCTACCTCTCGACCGGCGTCTTTCCTGCATGAGCGCCGCCAGGCCGCCCCAAGGCGCGAACGCCCCCCCGGGGGGCAGCGCCGCGGCGCACGCCGCAAGCGTGGGGGCTTCGTGATGGCGGACGCGAAGTTCTGCCTCGCCTGCGGCACCGCGCTCGCGCCGATCGTCGCCGAGGAGGACGGCGGCGCGAAGACGCGGCTGCGCTGCCCGGCGTGCGGCTGGACGCACTGGAACAACCCGACTCCGGTGCTCGCCGCGGTGATCGAACTCGTCGACCGCGACGGCGAGGTGCTGCTGGCGAGGAACGCCGCGTGGCCGGGAAAGTTCTTCGGCCTCATCACCGGCTTCATGGAAGCGGGCGAGACGCCCGAGGACGGCATTCGCCGCGAGGTCGCCGAGGAGACGTCGCTCACCGTCGATTCGCTCGCGCTGATCGGGGTCTACGAGTTCCTGCGCATGAACCAGGTGATCATCGCCTACCATGCGGCGGCGCGCGGCGAGATCGTGCTCTCGCCCGAGCTCGTCGACTACCGCCTGTTCGCGCCCGACAAGGTGCGGTGCTGGCCGGCGGGAACCGGCCGCGCGATGGCCGACTGGCTGCGCTCGCGCGGCGTCGAGCCACAGTGGATGGAGCTGCCGC
Source organism: Caldimonas sp. (assembly GCA_035493195.1). Lineage (GTDB taxonomy): Bacteria > Pseudomonadota > Gammaproteobacteria > Burkholderiales > Burkholderiaceae_C > Schlegelella_A. The sequence goes on along the minus strand of DATJIM010000100.1, from coordinate 5,961 downwards.
CAGGCAAGCGGGCGATCGAGGTGGACACCGAATGAGCGTCGAAGCGACCAGGGAGATCGACACCCGCGGCCTCAACTGTCCGCTGCCGATCCTGAAGGCGAAGAAGGCGCTCGCCGACATGGCGAGCGGCGACGTCCTCAAGGTCGTCGCAACCGATCCCGGCTCGGTGCGCGACTTCCAGGCGTTCGCGCGCCAGACCGGCAACGTGCTCCTCGAGCAGACGAGCGCGAACGACGAGTTCGTGCACTATCTGCGGCGCAGGTAGCCGCAGCTACCGAAACGGATCCCGTCCCTCGAGGACGCCGCGGACGGTCTCGACCTCGGCGGCGAACGCCGCTTCGCTCTCCGGGATCGGCAACAGCTGGTCTGGCCCGATGCCGCTCGCGTCGATCGGATTCGATGGCAGCCGCAGCGAGCGCGACGTCGCGTAGAAGATCCGCCGCTTGCCTGCAGGCAGGTCGTGCGGTCGCAGGTTCGAGTAGTCGAGCGAGCCGGCGGTCGGCCGCCCGAACGTCTTGACCTTGAAGCTCTGCCGCACGACGAGCACGAACTCCTCGCACGAGCTGCCGCAGCTGCGGTCGATCATCACTGCAACCCGGCGCGGGCTCGCCAGCACCCGGTGCGGAACTTCGACCTCGATCCGAGGTGCGCCCGTGGGCAGCACGTAGCTTCCGCTCGGCGCTGCCTTCATCGCTTCGATCACCGGCGCCATGAACTTCGAGCACACCGCAGCGGCCACTTCCGGCAGCTTGCAGACCGCCTCGCTCGCGGCGATGTTGTCCGGAGTCGCGAGGAACTCGGCGTTCGGGGTGCGCGTGACGTTCGCCGCCACGATCGGCACGATCGGCGCGTAGGAGCTGTCCGATCCGCCGTTGTTCCTGCGCACGTCGATGATCAGATTCGGTCGCGTGACGATCTCGCGGCGGTGCGCGGCGATCAGCCCCTCGATCAGCGGAGCGTAGCGGTCGCCGAAGGTCGGCAGCGTGAGCAGCGCCGTCCGCGGCGACAGGACGCGAAAGCGCGGCGCCCGCGCATCGTTCCTGGTCGGCGGCGGCGTGTCGCCTGCCGTGCCGGCAGGCTGAAGCGCGACGATCGACAAGTGGCCGTGCCGCCAGGCGCGCAGGTAGCCGCGCAGCACGTCCAGGCATGCGCCGTCGTCGACGACTTCGCGTGCTCGCGCCCGGGCGCGCTCGAGCGCTTCGTCCAGCGACTGGCCGCGCTGCGCGGCGATGTCGCGGCCGCCGGCGTCGTTGGCGAGCAGGAAGCCCGGCAGCGCATCGAGATCGGCCAGGCATGCGTCTGCGACTTCGCCGGCGTGCGCGGCGACCGCCGCGAGCGGGAGCACGAGGGCAAGGAGCAGTCGCATCGCGAGCGCTCCGCCGCGTCGGCTCAGGGTTTGAGCGAGCGCAGGTAGGCGCCGAACTCGGCGCCGAGCTCGCGGTCGGCGAGCGCGAGCTCGACGTTGGCCTGCAGGAAGCCCTCCTTGCTGCCACAGTCGTAGCGCTTGCCTTCGTAGCGGTACGCGAACACCTTCTCGTGGCGCAGCAGCGCGGCGATGCCGTCGGTGAGCTGGATCTCGCCGCCGACGCCGCGCTCCTGCCGCGCGATCTCGTCGAAGACGCGCGGCGTGAGCACGTAGCGTCCGGCGACGCCGAGCCGCGACGGCGCGACTTCGGGCGCCGGCTTCTCGACGATCTTCTCGACGTCGACGAGCCGATCGCCGACTGCCTTGCCGGCGACGATGCCGTAGCGGCGGGTGTGCTCCGAAGGCACTTCCTGCACCGCGACGATCGACGCTTGCCGGGCGTCGAACTGGGCGACCATCTGCGCGAGCACCGGTGGCGTTCCGACCATGAGATCGTCGGGGAGCAGGACCGCGAACGGATGGTCGCCGACGACGGCGCGGCCGCACAGCACCGCGTGGCCGAGGCCGTGCGCTTGCGACTGGCGCACGAAGATGCACTCCATGTCGTCCGGCTTGACGGCGCGAACGGCGGCAAGCAGCGCTGCCTTGCCGGCCTTCTCGAGCGCGTCCTCGAGCTCGAACGTGCGGTCGAAGTGGTCCTCGATCGCGCGCTTGTGGCGGCTCGTCACGAAGACCATCTCGCGAATTCCCGCCGCGTACGCCTCCTCGACGGCGTACTGCATGAGCGGCTTGTCGACGACCGGCAGCATCTCCTTGGGCAGCGCCTTGGTGGCGGGAAGAAACCGGGTGCCCAACCCGGCCACCGGGAAGATCGCGTGGCGTACGGTCATCTATCTACAATGCCTCGGAGTTGCCGGATTCTGGCACCGGGGCGGTTTCTCCAGCGAAGAAAGGAATAGCGTCGGTGGACCTGCTCGTCATCGACCCGATCGACGCCGACGTCATGCGTTGGCTGGCGTCGCGCCACCGTCTCCAGTTCGCTCCCGAGCTCGCGTTCTCGCCGCGCGAGCTGCGCCGCGCGCTCTACAACGTCCGCGCCGCGATCGTGCCGTCGTCGGTCTCGATCGACGCCGAGACGCTCGACTTCGCGCCGGTGCTGCGCGCCGTCGGCCGCGTCAGCGCCGGCTCCGAGAACATCGACCTCGAGGCGTGCGAGCGGCGCAAGGTCGAGGTGGTCCGCAGCCTCACCGCCAGTGCGCGCGCCGAGGCCGAGTTCATGATCGGTGCGATGCTGACGCTGCTCAGGCGGGTCCCGGTGCGCGGTCCCGACGGCGCCGTCGCCGGCCGCGAGCTCGGTGGCGCGACGATCGGGCTCGTCGGCATGCCGCCGTCGGCGCGCACGATCGCCCAGCTGCTCGGCACCTTCGGCGTCAAGATCCTCGGCTACGACCCGGCGCTGCACGCGACCGACCCGTCGTGGGCCGACTGGCAGGTGACTCCCGCGGGGCTGCGCGAGATCGTCGAGCGCGCCGACGTGCTCTGCGTCCAGCTCGACTACTTCACCCGCTACACCGGCCTCCTCGGCGACCGGTTCCTGCGCCACAGCAAGCCGAATCAGGTCGTCGTCAGCACCGCGCACTCGCGGCTGTTCGACGAAGCCGCGCTCGCCGCGGCGCTGAAGAGCGGCCGCATCGCCGCGGCGTGGCTCGACAGCGTCGAACCCGGCGCGCTCGATCCGCATCGGCCGCTCGCCGCGATCGAGACGCTCCAGGTGACGCCCCGCGTCGCGTCGACGACGCGCGAGTCGCGCCAGCGCAGCGCGTGGTCCGTGGCGCGCCGGATCGACGAGCTGCTCGAGGCGCCGTCGTCGGTGCCGGCCGATTTCAGGTCGACGATTCCAGGCGCGCTCGCTGATCTCGAAGCCGACTCAATGTCGCCGTGAAGTCGGCGACTCTCCTCCGCTCCTGATCGACGACCGCCGGCGGCGCCCGGCCGACGAAGCGCTCGTTGCCGAGCTTGGCGTTCGCCTTGGCGATCTCGCCGTCGATGCGGTCGATCTCCTTGGCGAGCCGGCTCAGCTCGGCCGCGCGGTCGATCCTGATCTGCAGCGCGACGCGCGTCTGCCCGACGATCGCGACCGGCGAGTCGCTCGTCGCCGCAGCGAACGCCGCGTCGTCGTCGAGCACGGTCACTTCCGACAGGCGCGCGAGCGCCTTCAGCAGCGGCGTCGCTGCGCGCACGAAGTCGGCGTCGCCGATCGCCAGCAGCGGGACGCGCTCGCCCGGCGAAAGGTTCATCTCGCTGCGCAGGTTGCGGGTGCTGCCGACGATCGCTTTCAGCCGCGACACCCAGGTGTCGGCCGCAGGGTCGACGCGCTCGAGCTGCGGCTTCGGGTACGCGGCGACCACGATCCCGTGCTCGGTGTCCGCCGTCTTCCTGCCAGCGACGACCGCGACGCGCTCCCAGAGCTCGGCCGTGATGAACGGCGTGATCGGATGGAGCAGCCGGAGCACGGTCTCGAGGACGCGCAGCAGCGTGCGCCGCGTCGCGCGCTGCTCGGACTCGGCGCCCGACTGCAATTGCACCTTGGCGATCTCGAGGTACCAGTCGCAGTACTCGTCCCAGACGAACGAATAGATCGCCTGCGCGACAGCGTCGAGCCGATACTCGGCGAAGCCTTGCTCGACCGCGGCCTCGACGCGCTGCAGCTCGCCGGTGATCCAGCGATCCGTCTGCGAGAAGGTGAGGTAGTTGTGGAACGGTTGGCCGGGCGCGCACTCGGCCTTGGTGTGCTCGGCGAGGCCGCAGTCCTTGCCCTCGCAGTTCATCAGCACGAAGCGGGTCGCGTTCCAGAGCTTGTTGCAGAAGTTGCGGTAGCCCTCGCAGCGCTTCGAGTCGAAGTTGACGTTGCGGCCGAGGCTGGCGAGCGAGCAGAAGGTGAAGCGAAGCGCATCGGCGCCGAAGCCGGGGATGCCGTTGGGGAACTCCGCGGCGGTGTCCTTCTTCACGCGCGGCGCCGTCTCCGGGCGGCGCAGGCCGGTCGCGCGCTTCTCGAGCAGGGGCTCGAGGGCGATGCCGTCGATCAGGTCGACCGGATCGAGGACGTTGCCTTCCGACTTGCTCATCCGCTTGCCCTGCGCATCGCGCACCAGGCCGTGGATGTAGACGTCGTGGAACGGGACCTTGCCGGTGAAGTGCAAGGTCATCATGATCATCCGCGCGACCCAGAAGAAGATGATGTCGTAGCCGGTGACGAGCACCGACGACGGCAGGAAGAGCTCGAGCTCCTTCGTCGCCTTCGGCCAGCCGAGCGAGGAGAACGGCACCAGCGCGGAGGAATACCAGGTGTCGAGCACGTCGGGGTCGCGCCGCAGCGCGCCGGCGTAGCCCGCAGCCTGCGCCTTCGCGCGCGCCTCGTCCTCGCTGCGCGCGACGAACAGCTCGCCGCCGTCGCCATACCAGGCCGGAATCTGGTGGCCCCACCAGAGCTGGCGCGAGATCGTCCAGTCCTGGATGTTCTTCATCCACTGGTTGTAGGTGTTGACCCATTGCGCCGGATGGAACCTGACGGCGCCGGTCTCGACCGCATCGATCGCCTTGCCGGCGATGCTGGTGCCGTCGCGGCCGGGCTTGGTCATCGCGACGAACCACTGGTCGGTGAGCATCGGCTCGACGACCTGGCCGGTGCGGACGCAGATCGGCACCGCGTGCTTGTGCGGCACCGCCTTTTCGAGGAAGTGCTGCGCCTCGAGGTCGCGCAGCACGGCCTTCCTCGCGTCGTAGCGGTCGAGGCCCTGGTACGCCTTCGGCCCGGCCTCGTTGATCTTGGCGTCGAGCGTGAAGATCGTGATCAGCGGGATGCCGTGGCGCAGCGCGCAGGCGTAGTCGTTGAAGTCGTGCGCGCCGGTGATCTTGACGCAGCCCGAGCCGAACTCGCGGTCGACGAAGTCGTCGGCGATGATCGGAATCCGCCGGTCGCAGAGCGGCAGGTCGACGAGCTTGCCGACCAGGTGCTTGTAGCGCTCGTCGTCGGGATGGACGGCGAGCGCGCCGTCGGCGAGCATCGTCTCGGGCCGCGTCGTCGCGATGTGCATCCCGGCCACCACCTTGCCGTCGGCGTCGGGCTGCGGGCCGTCGCTGAACGGATAGAGGATGTGCCACATCGTGCCGTCGCGCTCCTCGTTCTCGACCTCGAGGTCGGAGACCGCCGAGAGCAGCACCGGGTCCCAGTTGACGAGCCGCTTGCCGCGGTAGATCAGGCCTTCCTCGTAGAGCGAGACGAAGGTGTCGGTGACAACGGCCGAGAGCCGCTCGTCCATCGTGAAATACTCGTACTTCCACGCCACCGAGTCGCCCATGCGGCGCATCTGGCGCGTGATCGTCGAGCCGCTCGTCTCCTTCCAGTCCCAGACCTGGTCGATGAACTTCTTGCGGCCGACGTCGTGGCGGCTGAGTCCCGCCTCCTGCAGCTGGCGCTCGACGACGATCTGCGTCGCGATGCCGGCGTGGTCGGTCCCCGGCACCCACAGTGTGTTGTCGCCGCGCATGCGGTGCATGCGCGCGAGGGCGTCCATGATCGTGTGCTGGAACGCGTG
>DATJIM010000099.1:0-3108 GCA_035493195.1 Caldimonas sp. | reverse complement strand
CCGGCGCACGCGGCGACGACACGGCCGACCACGACGTCACTGCGCACCGGAGGCCGCCTTCTCTGGACGAGGCGTGACGTCGTCGCGGGTGTTCTCCGGCGGAGCGCCCGAGAGCGAATCGCTGCGGCTGGGCGCGACGTCCTTACGCAGCTGGCCGCTCAGCGAGCGCACGTAGGCGACGAGCTGCCAGACCTGGTCGTCGGGGATGCGGCCGCCGAACGCCGGCATGCCGTTCGGCCGACCTTCGACGATGCTCGCGTAGATCGCGCCCGGCTGATGGCCGTAGAGCCACTTCGCGTCCATCAGGTTGGCGCCCATGCCGCCGCCGCCGCCGCCGCCGTGGCAGCCGCTGCAGTTGTACCAGCGGAACAGGCGCTTGCCCTGGTTCACTGCGTACGCGTTCTCGTCGAGAAACGACCGGTCCGGAGTCGGCTGCGCCCCTGGCTTCAACGGCGGCCCACCGCCGGGCAGGATCGCGCCGGAGCGCTTGGCGTCGCGCGCCGGCGACTCTGGCGGCGACGTGAAGTCGCGCTTCTCGCGCTCGCAGCCTGCGAGCGCAGCCGCGACGACCGCGACGGCGACGAGCGCGTGTCTCGTCATCGCTGCTCCTCGGTGCGCGGCAGTGCCGCGGCGGTGCGCGTCGCGCCGACGCGCGGGACGCGATAGGCGTCGAGGATCGCGTCGACGTCGCGTGCGCGGCGAGCGAGCGCGTCGTCGAGCGCGCGCCGCAGCTCGTCGTCGCCCTTCTTGACGCCGACCGCGATCGCGAATTCGAAAGGCAGCTCGAACCCTGGCGGCGCGATCGCGGGTGCGACCGTGAGCGGAACGGCGGCGTGCTCGGTGAACCACCCGGCTTGCGGGCCCCACACCAGCGCGGCGTCGAGCTTCCCCGCCGCAAGGTCGGCGCTGATGCGCGCCGCCGCCGAGCCTTCGCCGTAGACGGGATAGCCGACGACGCCGTCGAGCGCGCCGGCGCGCGCGAGCGCGAGCGCCGGCGGCGTCGCGGCGAGGTCGTTGCCGATCAGCTGCACGCCGATCCTGAGCTGCGCGAGCCGCGGATCAGCGAACGACGCGAGCGGCGCGCGTGAATCGGCGCGGTTGACGAAGACGTAGCGCGATCGATAGTACGGGCGCGTCGTCAGCAGCCGCTCGAATCCCGCGGGGACGCCCATCCAGACGTCGCAGACGTCGGCGCCGAACGTCTTGCGAACGAAGCCGCGGCGCTGCTCGTGCCAGGCGTAGACGAGCCGCGCGCCGATGTCGTCGGCGAGCAGCCGCGCGATCCGGTTCTCGAAGCCGCTTTCGTTCGCGCTCGAGAGCGGCAGGTTGTCGGGCTCGGCGCAGACGCGCAGCGTCCGCTCGGCGGCGAGCGACGGCAGCGCCGCGCATGCGAGCGCGAGCGCCGCGGCGGTCGCGCGGATCGCAGCGGCAACGTCAGGGCAGCGCGAAGACATAGAGCGTTCCTCCCGCCTTCGTCTGCAGCGGCAGGTCCTGCATCACGTTGACGAAGCCAAGCGCAGCGGTCTTGTCGCGGGCGTCGATCGGCGACGAGACGATCGCGCCGGCCCAGCCGCCGACGCCGGCGAAGACGGCGACGTACTGCTTGCCGTCGGGGCCGCGGTAGCTGATCGGCTGGCCGATGACGCCCGATTCGGTCTTGAACTTCCACAGCGTCGCGCCGGTCTTCGCGTCGACCGCCTTGAAGGTGCCGTCCATGGTCCCGTAGAAGACGACGTCGCCGGCAGTCGCGAGCGCGCCGCTCCAGACCGGGAAGCTCTCCTTCAGCTGCCAGACCGCCTTGCGCGCGACCGGATCCCACGCGGTGAACAAGCCGCGGTTGCCGCCGCTGCCCGCGTACATCTTGACGTCCATGCCGACGTACGGCGTGCCGGCGATGTAGCTCACCTGGTACGGCTCGACGTCCTGGCACAGGTTCTGGTGCGGAACGTAGAGCAGGCGCGTGCGCGGCGACCACGCCATCGGCTGCCAGTCCTTCGCACCGGGCGACGCCGGGCACGCGTTGCGCGTCACCCGACCGGCGCGCTCGTCCTTCTGCGGGTTGTACTTGAGCTGTCCGGTCTGCAGGTCGACTCCGGTCGACGTCGTCACCGGCACGAACGGGTCGGCCGACAGCACCTGCCCGGTCGCGCGGTCGAGCACGTACATGTAGCCGTTGCGATCGGGATGGACGAGCACCGCGCGGTTGCTGCCGCCGATCGGCAGCTCGAGCAGCACGTTCTCGTTGATGCCGTCGTAGTCGTGCAGGTCGTGCGGGCTCCACTGGTAGTACCAGAGCGCTTCGCCGGTCGCAGGCCGTCGCGCGAAGATTCCCGACGTCCACTTGTTGTCGCCCGGACGCTGCTCCGGATTCCACGGCCCCGGGTTCGCGGTGCCGTAGAAGACGAGATCGAGCTTCGGGTCGTACGAGACGAAGCCCCACACGGTGCCGCCGCCGATCTTCCACGCGCCGCCCGGCCACGTCGAGACGCCGAGGTCGGTGCCGCGGTCCTTGGCGTAGTAGGGCTTGAACGACGGGCCGATCAGGACGTCTTTGTCCGGCCCGGTGCTGTAAGCGCGCCAGGCGATCTTGCCCGTCGCCGCGTCGAGTGCCGTCAACCAGCCGCGCACGCCGAGCTCGCCCCCGCTGTTGCCGACGAGGACCTTGCCGCCGACGACGAGCGGCGCCATCGTGACCGTCTCGCCGCGCGCGATGTCGCCGAGCTTGGTCCGCCACAGCTCGCGCCCGCTCGCGGCGTCGAGCGCAATCGTCTGCGCGTCGAGCGTGTTGACGAAGACGCGGCCGTCGGCGTAGGCGAGGCCGCGGTTGACGACGTCGCAGCACGCGACGCCCTGCGAGCTCGCGTTCGGGTCGGGCTCGAACTTCCACTTCACCGCCGCCGCGTTCGATCGACGAAGGTCGAAGGCGTACACCGTGTTCGGATACGGCGTGACGACGTACATCGTGTCGCCGATGACGAGCGGCGCGGCCTCGTGGCCCTTCGGGATTCCGGTCGCGAAGCTGAACGAGAGCTTCAGCGTCGCGACGTTGGCGGTCGTGATCTGGTCGAGCGGGCTGAAGCGCGTGCCTTGCGCGTCGTGGCCGACGAC
>DATJIM010000098.1:0-24905 GCA_035493195.1 Caldimonas sp. | reverse complement strand
CCGGTCAGCCAGCGAAAGCGCTCCTGCATCGACGCCAACAGCCGATCGACGCCGAGCGTCGGCGCGCGCGCCGCGGCGAGCTCGATCGCGAGCGGCACGCCGTCGAGCGCGCGGCAGGTCGCGATCACCGCGCCGGCGTTCGCGTCGCTGAGCGCGAAGCGCTGGTCGAGCGCTTGCGCACGCTCGACGAAGAGCGCGATGGCGCCGAAGCGGAGCGCCTGCGTCGCCGGCACTGCGTCGTCCGGAGCCGCGAGCGGCCCGATGCGCAAGACGCGCTCGGCGGCGAGCTTGAGCGGCGCCTGCGTCGTCACCACGAGCCGCAGCGTCGGCGCCGCCTCGTGCAGCACCCGGCAGACGTGCGCGACGCCGTCGAGCAGATGCTCGGCGTTGTCGAGCGCGATCAGCATCGCCAGCGGCGCGAGCGCGCCGGCGAGCGCAGCGAGCGGCTCGCCCTGGCCGACGTCGACGCCGAGCGCGGCGGCGATCGCTCCCGGAAGCGCGGCGGCGTCGACCACGTTGGTCAGCTCGACCCAGCACACGCCCTGCGGGTACGCGTCGCGGCGCGACGCCAGCAGGTGCTGCACGAGAAGCGACTTGCCGATGCCGCCGGCGCCGACCACGCTGACGAGGCGGTGGCTGTCGACGAGCGCGGCGAGCGCTTCGCGGTCGGAGGCGCGCCCGAGCAGCGCCGGCAGCTCGGCCGGCAGGTTCGTTCGCAGCGCCGACAAGGTCGCGTCGTCGTGCGCTGCCGGCGGCTCGACCGCCTCGGCATCGCTGGCTGCCCCCGGCGTTGCGAGCGACGCGATGAAACGGTAGCCGCGGCCCGGGATCGTCGCGATCACCTCGCCGCCGAGCACCTTGCGCAGCGCGCTGACCTGCGCCGCGAGGTTGTTCTCCTCGACGACGAGCCCCGGCCAGACGAGGTCCATCAGCGTGTGCTTGCCGACCAGCTGGCCCGGCCGCTCGGCGAGCGCGTGCAGGAGGTCGAAGGCGCGGCCGCCGATCGCGACCGGAGTGCCGTCGGCGAGCAGCCGGCGCTCGTCGGGCTGCAACTCGAAGCGGCCGAAGCAGAGCCGTGCGGGAACGGGGGACGTCAGCGGCGGCGTCATCGCAGCGGAAGTCGCATCACGCGATTGAAGAACGTTTCAGAGCGCTTTCAGGACGCCGGACGGGCGCGCGCCGACAGTGCGGTCCCTGCGACGGCGAGCCTGCGACGGCCACGTCGACCAGACCCCGACCCGACTTGCGCAATGACGACCACCATGCCGACCACGAGCCTCGCCCATGCCGCATTGTCCGCCGCCGCCGTCGGCGTTCTGCTCGCCATGCTGCGCCGCGCCGGCCCGCGCGCCGCCGGCCTCGCCGCGGCGGTGCCGATCAACTCGCTGCCTGCCCTCTTCTGGCTGTCGCTCGAGCGCGGCGGCGGCTACGCAACGCACGCCGTGCTCGGCACCCTGTGGGGCACCGGCCTCACCGTCCTGCTCGGCGCCGGCTTCGCGCGCGCCGCGCTCGTCGTCCACGCCGGCTGGGCGGCGACCTTGGCGTGGCTCGCGACTGCGGCGCTCGCGGTCGCGACGTGGCAGCTCGCGACGCTGCCTGTCGCGGCCGCGTTCCTCGCCATCGTCGCCGTCGTCGTCGGCCGCGTCGCGACACCGCGCGTTCCGGTGCACGACAGCGAGCGCCGCGGCAACTCGGGCGACGCGACGCTCGTCGCGATGGCGACCGCGGGGGCGATGTCGCTCGTCGTGACCGAGCTGTCGCGGCGCAGCGCCCCGCACTTCTGCGGGCTCGTCGCCGCGATCCCCGTGATCGGCATGTTCGCGACGTGCGCCGGCTATCGCCAGGGCGGCGCGTCGCGCATGCTGCGCGTGCTCGGTGGCTACCTCGACGGCATGGCAGCGAAGGCGGCGTTCCTCGCCACGCTCGGCGCAGCGTGGGCGGTCGGCGCCGGCGCGTCGGCGTGGGCGATCGCATTCGCCGCCGCGGCGACGACGCTGATCGCCCAGCAGCGCTTCACTCGGGCGGCTTCGGCGCCGCGGGCTCCTTCGCCTTGGCGGGCGTGCTCGGCTGCTTGGCCGGCGAAGACGTAGCCTTCTTCTTCTTGCCCTTCGTGCTCTTGGCGATCGGTGGGGGCGGGTGCGCCGCTGTTGCCGATTCGCGCGCCGCAACCGGCGCCACCACGGCTTCGACCGGGGTCGTCGTCGCGCGCGGCTTCGGCTCGTCGAAGGCGCTGACGATCCCCGGGCAGAGGTCGGCGCGCGGCGTGATGCCGGCGATCGTCTCGCCGTTGAACCAGAACCAGTACGGCTTCGCGGTGATCCGGATCGTGTCCTTGCCGGTCGGCTCGCCGCTGTACGCCTCTTGCGTCACCGGCACGACCCAGCCGCGGATCGACGACGGCGTGCCGTCGAGCGGGCAGTCGCCGGGCTCCGGCGAAGCGACCCTGACCCGCGTGTTCTTCTGCGGGCGCAGCCTGAATGCGAGGTAGTTGTCGATCGTCTTCTCGTAGGCGACCGGAGCGGGCGTGCGAACGACCGTCGGCGCCGCCGGCTCGCTGCTCGTCGCGCACGCCGCGAGCAGTGCGCTCGCGAGAAAGATCGACGGCACGCGGCCGTCGGCAATCAGGACCCGGATGTTCCGCACGCGCGACGTCACTGCAGCTCGAAGCCCCCGATTGAGCCAAAGGCCGCGACGGCCCGGCACCCCCTGAACGCGGTGTCGAAGCCCGAGCAATTTGCCGGCCTGCACGCATCCGGGAGAACGCGCATCACGACTCCGCCGGCTCGATCGCCTCGTGTCGCTCGCGCACCGTGAGCCACGCGCCGGCCGCGCCGCAGACCGCGATCAGCGCCATGCCGAGGAGCGACGTCTCGTCGGGAACGCGCCCGAAGACGAGCCAGCCGCCGAGCATCGCGAACGCGATCTGCACGTACAGGTACGGCGTCAGCGTCGATGCCGGCGCGCGCTGGTAGGCGAGGATCAGGAAGAAATGACCGATCGTTCCCATCAGGCCCATCAGCGCCAGCAGCGCCCACCAGCTCCAGCCCGGCAGCGACGCCCAGACGAACGGCAGCGGCAGCGTCGCGAGCAGCGTGCCCACCCAGCCGGTGTAGAAGTGCATCGTCAGCGGGTTCTCGGTGCGCGCGAGGCGGCTCGTCAGCAGCTGGAACCAGGCGTTGGTGACGACGAGCGCGATCGGCAGCACGATCGCCCAGCTGAACACCGCCGAGCCCGGGCGCAGGATGACGAGCGTGCCGGCGAAGCCGCCGGCGACGAGCGCCCAGCGCAGCGGCGAGACTTCCTCCTTCAGCGTTGTCGCAGCGAGCAGCGTGACGACGAGCGGCGAGGTCAGCACGATCGACGTGAACTCGGGAAGCGGCATGTAGCGCAGGCTGAAGAAGGCGAGCGTCGTCGTCGCCAGGAGGAGCGCGCCGCGCAGCATCTGGAAGCGCGGATGCGCGGTCCGCAGCAGCGCGCGGCCGTGCCGCGGCAGGAAGACCACCGTCGTCGCGACCGCCTGGAACGCGTACCGCACCCAGACCCCCATCAGGATCGGCACGCCGAGCGTTGACACCTTCGTCGCCGTGTCGAGCGTCGCGAAGCACGCGACCGCGACGACGACGATGCCGATGCCGGCGAGGATGCGTTCGGACTCGCGGTCGCGGGTCCGGCGCGCCGTCGCTGCGGGCGGATCGATCTCCATCGAAGCGTGTGCTCAGCGGGTGACGCGCGGCTCGGCGTCTCCGCTCGCACGCGCGAGCTGCATCACCGTGAGCGGTCCTGCCACGCCGTCGGGAGTGAGCCCGTGCGCGAGCTGGAACGCGGCGATGCGAGTGCGCAGCGCTTCCCTTCCTGCAGTCGGTGGACCCTGGCCGTCGACGGCGGCGAGTCGCTCCGCCACCCAGGCGGTGTTGCCGGCGACGTCGCCCTCGCCGTAGCCGGCCGGCGCGCGCCAGAGCGTCGCGAAGTCGCCGCGCCAGACGCGGGCGAGCTCGGTCCACGGAACGGTCACTTCGGTGCCGGCGACGTTGAGCGTCGCGAGCTCGTTGCCGGTGCCCGTCAGAAGTGCGTGCGCGACCCGGCCGCGCTCATCGACGAGGCGCAGCAGGCCCGGCCGGTCTAGCTGGCGGATCGTTGCGATGCCGCCGCGCACGCGCAGGCAGCGCAGCGACTGCGCGAGCGCGGCCGCGCACGCATCGCCGGGCCCCAGCTTCGCGCCCCACAGCGCCGCGAGCGTGCGCCAGGCCGCCGACTCGTCGGCCGCGGCGACAGTGAAGAGCGCGTCCTTCGCCGGCCCGGTGAAGCTGGCCTGGGCTGGCGCCTTTGGCGGCAGCGGCGGATCCGACGCCGGCGTTGCCTTCGTCGCCGTGACGTCAGCGAGCGCAAGCGCCGGCACGGCGGCCTGCGAGCGTGCGGCGACCGCGTCGGCGGCAGCGGCGGCACCGGGATCGCTCCGCCCGCCGGGCGCTGCGGGCGCGGTCGGCGCGACCGCTGTGCGCGCAAGTTCCTCGGGATTGCGCGTCGACAGCACGTGCGGCGCCAGCAACACGCCGGCAACGAGCGCGGCCGCCGCGACTCCCGCCGCGGCCCAGACGTTGACCGACGAGCGCTCGGCAGCCGGCTGCATCGCAGTCGCAGGATTACCGCCATACACCGCAGCGACGGCGCGCTCGACGGCGTGGCGGTCGACACGTTGCTGGCCCGCAGCCTGCGCGTTCGCCAGCGCGCGATCGCAGACGACGTTGATGCGACGCGGCACGCCCGCGCAAAGGCGGTGGATGAGACCGATCGATTCGCCGTCGAACGGCGCCGGGCCGCGCAGCCCGGCCACCGCGAGGCGATGCGCGATGTAGCCGGCGGTCTCGCTCTCCGACAACGCCGACAGGTGGTAGCGCGCGACGACGCGCTGCGCGAGCGGCTCGAGCCGCGGTTCCTGCAGCGTCTGGCGCAGCTCCGGCTGGCCGATCAGCATCACCTGGAGCTTGCGGCCGCTCGAGTCGAGGTTGGTCAACAGGCGCAGCTGCTCGAGCACCTCGCCCGACAGCGCCTGGGCCTCGTCGATCACGATCAGCGTGCGCCGGCCCATCGCGTGCGCGAGCAGCAGGTGGCCGTGCAGCGCGTCGATCATGTCGATCGGCGCCTGCTCGCTCGACGTCTCGAGGTGGAGGTCTTCGCAGATGCGCGCGATCAGCGCTTGCGCGTCGAGCTTCGGATTGACGACGCTGGCGACGTCGAAGTTGGACGGCAGCTCCTCGAGGAAGCGCCGCCACACGGTCGTCTTGCCTGCGCCGATCTCGCCGGTCAGCAGCACGAAGCTGGCGCCGCGGTTGAGGCCGTAGTTCAGCAGCGCGAGCGCTTCGCGGTGCTTGTCGCTCAGGTAGAGGAAGCGCGGGTCGGGCGCGATCGAGAACGGTTCCTGCTGCAGTCCGAAGAACGACAGGTACATGGTTCGCGAGGATAGCCGCGCCCGGCCTGGCGGCTCGCTGCTGGGCGCCGTCGATGCGCTCGGCGCGGCGCTTGTGCGCCCTTCGGCGCGCTCAGCGGCGCGAAGCGCGCGGCACCGTCGTGCGCCGGGCGCGCCAGGCGAGCGCAGCGACGCCGGCGACGAGAAGCGCCCACGTTTCCGGCTCGGGAACGGCGCTCGCCAGCGTCAGCACGCGGATGTGGTCGCCCGGATCGGCGGTCAGCCAGTCGACGCTCACCGTGTTGCCGCCGACCGACCACGTCGTCGCATCGCCGCGCTCGGGCGCGATCAGCAGGCTGGTGCCGTAGTCGTCGAAGACGCCGTCGCCATCGACGTCGATGCCGTACGTCGCGTTCGACGCGTCGAGCGACGCCTTGGTGTCGAGGACGTCGACGATCGCGGTGTCGAACGTGAAGGTCGCCGTCAGCGACTGCGTTCGCTCGGGGTCGAAGAAGACGTACCAGCTCTTGATGCCGGCGACGCTCCGCTCGTCGATGAAGAACGCAACGTTCGACGTGTCGACGAGGCCCTCGCCGACGGCCGCCGGGCCGCTGTACTCGCTGAACGAGTAGCCGGCAGGCAGGCCGCTGGCCACCGGGTCGCCGGCGCGAGCGACACCCGCGGCGAGCAGGCAGGCGAACACGGCGAACTTGATTTTCACGACCACCTCCCTGGGCTCGCTGAACGACGGCCTCTCCGTCGAAAACTTTGCCAGCTCGCAGCCGCTGAAGCCAGTCCCGCGAACACGGGGGCTACGCGTCGGCGCACGACGGCTTGCGGGGAGAGATGTGGACGGCGAGCTCGCCGCGCGCGGTCTCGATCGCGGCAAACGGACCAAGCGGCGCGCCCTCGCGGGTGCGGCAGTACCAGTGGCCGTCGGATTGGTAGATGCGATCGGAGCGGAAGTGGCGGTCGTCCGCCTCGCCGGCGCGATGCGGCGAGCCGTGCGCAAACTCGCCGTCCCAGAAGCGGCGGCACAGGCCGAGCACCTCGGCGGCACGCGTCGTCGGGAAGAAGTGCCCAGCGTCGCGCACCCGCCTGAAGTTCGCGTGCGGCCAGATCTTCAGCAGCTCGTCGCCGGTGAAGCGCGCCTGCGAACGGTCGCCGTACAGCGCCAGGATCGGGAAGCGAAGACGGCGCAGGCTCGCCGCGTCGAGGCCGTCGTCGGAGGTGAGCTCACGCTCCGCCGACGTGCGCTCCATCAGGTCGAGCCACTGCGCTGCCGTCCGATGGCTGCGCGCGCCGAGCCAGGGCGCCACCAGCTTGGTCAGCTCCGCGGGCACGACGGCGTTCGCCTGCTGCAACCTCGCAACCTCGGTCAGCAGCTTGTAGCCGAAGTAGGCGTCGCGCGCGTCGAGCGCGATGCCGGCGCGGTCGAGCGTCTCCTGGATGCGGTCGCTGTCGCGCCACGCGCGCGCCGACCCCTGGCCGCGTGCCGCCGCGATGTGGGTGTCGGCGATCACGAGGCTCGCGACGCGATCGGGATCGACGCACGCCAGCTTCAGCGCGACGACGCCGCCGTAGCTGTGCGCGAGGAAGTGCGCTCTGCGAATCTGCAGATGATCGAGCAGGCCCAGCAGATCGCGCCGCTGGTCTTCGGGTCGATAGCCCGCAGCCGGCGCCGACGAACGACCGTGGCCACGCAGGTCGTAGAGCGTGACGCGGTAGCGCTTCGAGAGCTCGGTCGCGTACGGCGCGTACCAGAACGCGAGGTTCGTCGCGAGCCCGTGCACCATCACCAGGTCCTCGCCCGCACCCGGCTCGGGCGAGAGCTGCAGGTAGTTGAGGCGGACCTCGTCGACGACCGCGACCGGCATGCCTACTCCATGTAGCCGAGCATCTGCAGCTGGGCCATGATCTGCTCCTTCTCCTCGGGCGCCATGCCCGCAGTCTGCGAGCCCGTGCTCGCTCCCGTCGTCGGCGCGCCCTCGACGACCGGATGCTCGTGCAAGTGCTCGGTAGTGAACATCGCCTTCGGCACGACGCCTTCGAAGTCGGCAGGCACATCGAGGCCGACGCTGTAGAGCAGCGTCGCGGCGACATCGGCGATCTTCCGTCGCGCGACCTTCGCGCCGCGCGAGATCCCCGGACCGTACGCCAGGAAGACGCCGTCGGGATGGTGCGTTCCGGCGACCTGCGCGCGCGGCTCGACGACCGGCAGCTTGTTCTTGATCGAGACGAATCCGAAGTCGCGCAGCACGAGCAGCAAGTCGGGCGCATCGTGCATCGCGTCGCCGGGGAAGACGTCCTCGCGCCGGTGCACCTCGGTGATGATCCGCTCGCCCGTGACCGGGTCCTTGAGCGCCTCGAGGTCGCGAACCAGGCGCTCGCGCACGGCCTCGTACTCCTCGGGGGCGATGCCGGTTTCGCCGGGTCGGCGCGCGACGCGGATGTTGATCCCGTTGCTCGACGGCGTCCGACAGTACGCGATCGTGTTCTTCCAGTCGAGGAACGCGAACATGCTGTCCTCGCGGCGGCGGCCCTCTTCGGTGTCGGGGACGTCGCGCCAGCGCAGGTAGCCCCTCTCGTGCAGCCACGCGTTGATGCGAACGACCTCGGTCGTTCCCGTGAAGCCGTGGTCCGACGCCAGGAAGACCTGCGCCTGCGGCCCCGCCGCGGCGACGAGCCGCTCGATGAAGCCGTCGAGCTGACGGAAGTACTGCAGGCAGAGCGAGCGCATGCGCTGGTGGTACTCGCTCAGCTCGCCGTGCTGCTGGTTCGGATCGATGTAGAGCCAGGCCTGGTGCTGCAACTTGTCGACGCCGTCGAACATCACTGCCATCAGCTCGGGCGCCTCCTCGCGCGCGAGGTGATCGGCGATCCGGAACCACTGCTGCTCGCGCGGCAGGTGGTAGCGCACCCAGTTCTCGCGGTCTTCGCTGCTCAGCTCTTCGAGCGCCTGCTTCTCCTGCTCGAAGTCCCAGGCCAGCTCCTTCGGATTGAAGTCGGGAATCGCCTTCAGCCGGTCGTAGAGGTCGGGCGGCGCCGAGTTGCGGCGCAGGTGCCGCCACGGCACGAAGCCGGGGACCATGAAGCCGTTGAGGTCCTTCGGCGGCGGCGCGGTGAACGGGAAGTTGAGCGCCGCGACACGCCGGCCCTGCCGCCCGGCGATCGACCAGATGGTCTCGACGCGGCAGTCGCGCGAGTCGTAGAGCGTGAAGTAGACGTCCTCGCCGCGCTCCTCGGCGCGGATGAAGTCGAAGACACCGTGGTGGCCGGGCGTTCGGCCCGTCATCAGTGACACCCACGCCGGCGGCGTGAGCGGGTTCGGCGTCGAGCGCAGCCGGCAGCGCGCGCCGTCGGCAAAGATGCGTGCGAGGAACGGCATGACAGGACCGCCCTCGCGTTCTGCGACGAGGTCGTCGAGGACGGTGAAGGTGGCGCCGTCCATGCCGATGAAGAGCGTGCGTACGGTCATGAAGGGTCCTGGCGCGGTTGCTGCAATCTCGCCTCGACGTGGCTGGCGACCTGGGCAAGCGAGAGGTCGCTGACGTAGCTGCCGTCGCGCATCAGCAGATCCTGGAAGCCGAGCTTGCGCTCGTACGTCTGCTCGAGCGCGACGCACAGCTGGATGATGTCGACCGAGGCGAAATCGAGGTCGGCGACGAGCAGCGTCGCTGCGCCGACCGGTTCCTCGAGCTCGAGCCCCCAGTCCTGGATCAGGTCGTCGACGATCGCGCAGACCGTCGTCAGCGTCGAGTGCTCGGTGAACCTGTCCATCACGCGAGCACCACGTCGGCTGCGGGATCGGCCGCGACGGCGATCACCGCGCGGCCGTCGCGAACGATGTCGACGCTCACCGCGGCGCCTTCGAAGTCGACCTGCGCGCGCGCGAGCCCGGCATCGACGAAGCGGACGTCGAAGCGTTCCGGGCTGCCGCCCAGCCCGACGCCGAGCCGCTTGGCCGCCGCTTCCTTGGCGCACCACAGGCGCAGCAACCGCTCCTCGAGCGCTTCGCCGTCGAGGCCGTGCAACGACGCGCGCTCGGCGCGCGTCAGCGAATCGGCGAGCAGCTCGGGACGCTGGATCCGGCCGATGTCCTCGAGGTCGACGCCGACCGGGCGGTCGGTCGCGACGGCGGCGAGCGACGCTCGCTCGTTGTGCGACAGCGAGACGTGCGGCACTTCGGCGACCTCGCCGCACCACCAGCCTTCGACCGCGGGCGCGCCGTTGGCGTCGTGCACGACCTCGATGTCCGACGGATAGAGGAGCCGTCCGGTCCGCTCGTACACGAGCACGCGCACCGCCTCCTTGATCGCCGCTCGGCCGAACAGCCACTGCCGCCGCTGCTTCACGCTGCCGGTCAGCAGCCGCCACTGCACGCGCTCGTCGAAGCTCAGCAGCGCATGCGCCAGGATACGCAGGAAGATGCCGTTCGACTGGGCGCAGAACGCCTCGCTGAAATGCGGCACCTGCCAGAGCGAGACGCCGTCGAACGACGCGGCAGGGCTCGCCTGCCCGAGCAGACCGAGCAACGGATCGCGGCGCACCTCGTAGAAGCTGTGCGGCACCTCGAAGTGGACGTTGACGAGCTCGTCGACGCGAAAGAGCGCGCGCCCGTCGGAGCCGATGCATTCGAACGACCAGCTCCGTGGCGCCGCGATGTCGTCGGCGCTCGCGTCTGCCGGCCGCTGGCGCCCCCTGAGCGCGAGCCCCTCCACGTCGACCGGGCACGGCGCGTAGAGCTCGATGCGGCCGATCGTCGACGGGAAGCAGTTGAAGTCGGTGCCGGCCTGCTGCGCTGTCCAGTACGCGGCGACCTGGCCGACGGCATCGAGCAGCACTGGATTGAGCACCAGCGCCGGCGTCTCGCCGTCGACGAGGAAGCCGTCGAGGTTCGCGTCGGAGAGCGTCGCGTCGATGCCCTCGCGGCTCCAGCCGTCGATCTGCCGAACGCTCTGGAACACAGGGCCGTGGAACATGCCGGTCGTGTACAGCTCGCTGCCGTCCCAGCGGTACCGCTCGGTCGCGGCGAGCGGCGCCGACGCAGGCAGGCGCCACTCGCCGTCGAAGCGGAAGTCGGCGCTCGCCGCGAGCGTCGCGCCGTTCATCAGCTGCGCGCGGACGACGCCGGCAGCGCCGAGCTCGGCGCGCACCTCGAGGTTGACCGCCTCGTCGTCGAGCGCGATCCAGTCGAATGCGCGGACGTTCTCGATCACACGCAGCGCGCTTCCTTCTGCCAGCACGCTGCACGCTTCGGCCATGATCTCGAGGCTGACCATCAACGGAACGCACGCGAGACCCGACAGCTCGCGGTCCACCTCGGAGATGGCTCCTGACAGCACGTGGCTCCTCAGGAAATTGTCGGCGAGGCTCAGGCTGCAGCGCGCGACGATGTGCATCGAGTCGTGCTCGAGAACTTCGGCGAGCAGCGGTGCGGCGTCGGCAGCCGCGAACGACGACCCGACGGCGGCGGCCGCGAAGCGCTCTGCCACGGCCTGCTGCTGGACCAGAAAGCCGCGCATGAGCTCGAAATGTTCCGCCATCACGCGGTCACGGTCCGACGCCACCGCCGATGCGCTCGCCGCCTCGGACGTCGGTTCGTCGTCGCTCGCGAGCGCGCGCTCGGGCAAGGCCGCTTCGGCCGCGGCCGCGGGCTTCGCGTCGGCAGCGGTCGCCGCCAACGCGACAGGCGCGGCGAGCTGGCGCAGCGCCGCGCGCTCGTCGGCTGAGAAGCGCAGCATCGGCATCGTGTTGTCGAGCGCGAGTCCGGCGCTCTTCGCGCTGCCCGCGACTGCACCTTCGGCTCGGACGCAGTCGCGGCCGGCGAAGAGCCGGCCGATGGCGACCGGCCTGCCGCTTGCGTAGAGCTCGGCGAGCACCGTCAGCAGCTGCTCGACACCGTTGCGGCGACGCACGTTGGTCGCGAGCGCGCTCCGCTCCTTGCCCGCGAGCACGTCGTTGACGAACGCGGTGAGATGCGCCGAGGGTCCGACCTCGACGAAATGGCGCACGCCGTCGGCGTGCATGCGCTCGATCGTCTCGCGAAAGCGCACGCGGCTCGACCACTGCAGGGCGGCGAGATCCTGCGCCGCTGCGGCGCTGTCGGGAAAGAGCGCTGCGGTCGCGCACGAATAGAGCGGAACGCGCGGCGGCTGCAGCCCCATCTCCTGGTAGTAGCCGCGAAACGCCGCGCTGACCTCGCCGAACGCGGGCGTGTGGTAGCCGCGATCGAACGACAGCGGCAGGCAGATCGCGCCCGCGTCGCCGAGCACCTTCTGCAGCGCGTCGATCGCTTCGCGCGCACCGTAGAGGACCTGCTGGTTGGCGCAGTTGTCCATCGCGACGACGACGTCGGCTCGGCTCGCGGCGACGTGCGACGCGACGACATCCGCCGGCAGCGCGCCGACCGCGAGCAGTGCACCGGTCGCGATGTGTCCTTCGGCGAGGACGCGCTCGTAGATCGCGTTCAGCCGACGCACGAAGCCGGCGAGCGCAGGGGGGGCTTCGGCCGGCACGGCGCCCGACGCGGCGAGCGCGGCAGACTCGCCCGAGCTGTGCCCCATCATCACGTCGGGCTCGACGCCGAGCGCGCGCAGCAGCGCGTGCATCGCCTGGCCGGCGACGAAGACGGCCTCGCTGCCGATGTCCATCTGCTGCAGCCGCTCCTCGAGGGCGCGACGCGACGCGTCGTCGAGCTCGCTCGCTGCCGGAAAGACGACGTCGGTGCGGTTGCGCCCGCGCGGCTCGTCGTACAGCGTGTGCCAGAAGTCGAGCCACCCCCGGACCTCGGCAAAACACAGCGCGAGATCGCCGAGCATGCCGATGTACTGCGAGCCTTCGCCGGGAAAGAGGAACGCGAGACGGCCGTCGAGGCGGCGCTCGGCGAAGACGACGCCGCCGCGGGTCGACCAGCGCGGCGCGGGATCGTCGACGAGCTTGCGCCGGGCGAGCTCGAGGCTGCGGCGCAGCGAAGCGACGTCCTTGGCGACGATGGCGAGGCGAACCGGCTCGGCGGCGTCGGCGTCGGCGAGCGCGGCCGCGGTCTGCGGCAGGGCCGAGCCTGCGTCGAGATCGCTCGTCAGACGATCGAGCTTGACGAGCAACGCCTCGCGCGTCGCCGCCGAGACGACGCACAGCTCCGCCGGCCACGGCATCGCGCTCGCTGGCCGCACGGCGCCGGCAGGCGCCTCTTCCAGGATCGCGTGCGCGTTGATGCCGCCGAACCCGAACGAGTTGATTCCGGCGCGGCGCACGCCGTCGAGGCGATGCGCCCAGGGCAGGCACGACGTGTTGAC
This sequence comes from Caldimonas sp., assembly GCA_035493195.1. Taxonomy (GTDB): domain Bacteria; phylum Pseudomonadota; class Gammaproteobacteria; order Burkholderiales; family Burkholderiaceae_C; genus Schlegelella_A. Next base: position 12,203 of record DATJIM010000098.1, on the reverse strand, counting down.
GTAGAACGGCGTCTCGGCGATGCCGAGCTCGGCGTTGACCGACTCGCACAGCGTCGGTGGCAGCACGCGATGGTGGAGCGCCAGCGCCGTCTTGATGAGACCGGCGATGCCGGCCGCCGGAATGCAGTGGCTGATCATCGACTTGATCGAGCCGATCGCGACCGCGCCTTGCGGCGTCGAACGACTGCCGAAGACGTTCTTCAGCGCCGCGATCTCGGTGCGGTCGCCGAGCGGAATTCCGGTGCCGTGGGCTTCGATCAGGCTGACGCTCGCCGGGTCGACTCCCGACGACTGATACGCGCGGCGGATCGCCAGCGTCTCGCCGTCGACGCTGGGAGCGAGCAGCCCCTGGCCGCGCCCGTCGCTCGCCTGGCCGATGCCGCGGATGACGGCGTAGATCCGGTCGCCGTCGGCGACGGCATCGCCGAGGCGCTTGAGGACGACCATGCCGAGCCCCTCGCCGAGCAGCGTGCCGTCGCTGCCCTGCTCGAACGGCCGCACCTTGCCGCGCGCGCTGAGGGCGCCGAGCTGGGTGAAGATCACGGTGACCTCGGCCGGCAGCGACGCGTTGACGCCGCCGGCGAGCATGAGCCGGCTGCGCCCGCTGCGCAGCTCGTCGATCGCCGCGTTGACCGCGAGCAGCGACGACGAGCACGCGGCGTCGAGCAGGTAATTCGGCCCCTTGAGGTTGAGACGGTTGGCGATTCGCCCCGTCATCACGTTGGGCACGAGCCCGGGCGCGATGTCGGCGCTGCACGGCGGCAGCTTGGCCTTGAGGCGCGAGCGGATCTCGGCGAGCGTGCCGGCGTCGATCGTGGGGCAGACGACCTCGAGCAGGTCGAGTGTCTGGTCGAGGACGAGCGTGTTCTGCAGGATCGCCCCCTGGCCGCGATGCAGGTAGGTGCTGTGGCCGAGGACGATGCCGGTGTCGCGGTGGTCGAAACCGCTCAGGTAGCCGGCGTCGTCGAGCGCATCGCGCGCGATCCGCAGCGCGAGGAACTGGTCGGGTTCGCCGCCGTCGATCGAGTTCGGCATGATCCCGAACTCGCGCGGCTCGAAGCGGAACAGGTCCTTGAGATAGCCGCCGGCCGCGGTCTTGATGCGGCCCGAATCGAGGTAGCGCTGCGCGTCCCACGTCGCGGTCGGCTCGCCGACGGCGTCGACGCCGCCGACGATGTTGCGCCAGAACGCGCCGACGTCGGGCGCCTGCGGAAACATGCACGCCATGCCGATGATCGCGATCGGCTCGGGCGATGCGTTTGCGTGCATCACGATCGGCTCCGGGCCGGGCGTCGTCATCGTCATCACGCCGTCGCGCCGCTCGCCGCCCTGGCGGTGCCGCCGAGGCGGTTGAGCGCGGCGCTGCCGACGCACTCCATTCCCTCGACGAGCATCGCGACCCGACCCGCGTCGTCGACGAAGTAGACGTTGGCGCCGACGAAGTGCGGGTCGGCGACCGGCACATGCTCGAACACCATGCGCAGCCGCGCCGGCAGCGTCTCGCACAAGCGGACGATGCGGCCGAAGCGCGCCGGCAGGCACGAGTGGCCGTGCAGCGTGCGCGCCCACAGCAGTGCCATCTGCGCCGCGGCATCGATCAGCGCCGGGTCGAAGAGCCACTGCTCCTGAGCGCCGGTCGGCGCCCCCAGCCAGTCGCTCGGCCGCGTCGAGCGAACGCGCGCCGACGCGCCGCGTTCCGACAGGCCGTCGATCCCCTCGATGACCTGGAAGCACGGGCCGTGGAACAGCAATTCGTCGTACGCCCTGGCGACGGTCAGCTGCAACTCGTCGTGGCGCGGCAGCTCGAGTGCGAACCCGGGCGGGACCTGCTGCTCGAGGCGCAGGCCGCAGCGGTAGTGGACCAGCGAGCGCCCGGCGCCCGCATCGGAGCGGATCGTCACGTCGACGTCGAAGCCCTCGCTGCTGCCGTAGGGAGGCGCGTTCACGACCACCTGCAGCGCGCGCCCGCCGTCGCGGACCTCGACTCCCTTGATCAGTCGAAAGTCGCGAACCTCGACGACCTTCCACCCCGGCCAGAGCGCGCCCGCCGCCTCGGCCATCATCTCGGCGGCGGCCGCCGCGGGCAGGACGGCGACGCCATCGATGCGGTGCTGCGCGAGGTACGCATGACGAGCGTCGACCGCGACCGTCACGCGCTGCTCGCCGAGCGACAACGGGACGACGCCGGCACGGCCGAGCAGCGGACCGAGGAGCCCGACGTCGACGCTGGCGGATGCGGCCGCCGCTTGCGGCGCGGCTTCGACCTGAGCAGGCGACTGCGACGCCGGCGCGACACGTTCCGAAGTCGCTGCCGAAGCGCGCGCGATCTCCGACTCGTGCGCCTCCCAGTCGGCCGCGCCGCAGACGATCTCGACCGGACCGCCCGGCGCCGCGGCGACGGCGTCGACGAAGAGCCTTCGACCCAGCGCCGCACCGACCAGCGCGACTCCCTTGGCGGCGAACTTGGCTTCGGTGTCGGCGGTCACCATCCCGGCGCCGAACGTCGTCGGACCCCAGGGACCCCAGCACAGCGCGCTGACACTGACCCGGCTGCCCCACGCGTCGCGCAGCTGACAGCAGACGCGGTTCATCAGCTCGTTCGCCGTCGCGTAATCGGTCTGGCCACGGTTGCCGTAGCGGCCGGCAACCGAGCTGAAGACCGTCAGGAAGCGCAGCGCCTGGGGGCGCAGATGGCGCAGCAGCGCGAGCAGCCCGAGCACCTTGGTCTCGACGACGCGCGACCAGCTATCGGGCGTCTTGTCGACGAGCAGCCTGTCCTCGATCACGCCCGCACCGTGGACGACGCCGCCGATCGCGCCGAGACGCGCCTCGACGTCCGCGATCAGGCGGCCCATCGCCGCGTCGTCGGTGGCGTCGATCGCGTGGTACTCGACCCGTGCGCCGCGACGCGCGAAGTCGTCGAGGTTGGCGTGCAGCTCGCGCACCGCCAGCACGTACTGGACCTTGCGGTCGATCTCGGCAGGCTTCGCGCGGAGCGACCCGTTGCGCACGGCGTCGACGAAATGGCGGCGCAGTGCCTGGGCATCGCAGCCGGCGGTCGCCGCGTCCTCGTCGACGAGCGCAGTGCGCCCGGTGATCACCAGCGTGTTGCCGGCCACCGCGAGCTCGCGCAGCGCCTCGGCCGTGACGCCGCGGGCACCGCCGGTCGCGAGCACCACGAGGTTTGTCAGCTGCGCGAAGTCCTGCGGCCGGACACCGACATCGTCGGCCGGACACGTGCGGAAGAGCGTGCGCACGCCGCCGAGGTAACCGATCTCCTGTCGCCCGTCGGTCGTCTCGAGCTCGCCCAGCAGGTCGACGACGATGGCATCGACCGCGCGCGCGGGGTCGACGTCGACCGCTTTGGTCCGCCAGCCCGGGGACTCCTCGCGCAGCGACTTGAGGAGGCCGACGGCGCCGCCCTGCAAGCTCAGCCCGCGTGGAGGGGCGTTCATCCGCCCGAACGAGCCGCCCAGCGCACTCACTGCGAGCACTCGCGCATCGCTCGCCAGCCGATCGGCGAAGTCGCGCAGCAGCAGGAAGAGCGACTTCTCCTCGACCGCGAGCTGCGCGCGCCAGATGTCGAGCGGCGTCTCGACCGGCAGCCAGTCGGCGCCGAACGGCGCGACGTGCACGATGCCGGCGACGGAGTCGTGCTTGGCGCGCTCCGCTGCGGTCCAGCAGACCAGCTTCGCTTCGTCGGCAAGGACCTCGCGCGCAACCACGCTGGCGCTGCAGCCTCGGGTCGCCAAGGCGGCGACGAGCGCTTGCGCCAAGCCCCTGCCGTCGTCGGTGACGAGGAAGTGACCGCCGGAGAGCCGCTTCGATGCGGCCGGGTCGAGCGCCTGCGCTTCCGCGACGATGATGTGCCGAGACGGGAGGCCCTGGCCAGCCTGCGATCCCGTCTCGGCGAATTCAAAAGGGCGGGGAGCGCCTCCCTGCGCTGCGAGCGCGCTCAGCATCTCCAGCATGCCGTTGAGCGTCTGCTGCGTGTTGAGCTGCTTGCGGCGCTCGCCGAGCGCCTCGCGGTAGGTGTCGGGCAGTGCCTGCAGCATCGCGCCCACGACCTCGATCCGCTTGATCGAATCGATGCCGAGGTCGGACTCGAGCGCCTGGTCGAGCCCGACCATGTCGCGCGGATAGCCGGTCTTGTCTTCGACGATCGCGAGCAGCATGTCGGTGAGCTGCTCGCGACCGATCGCGCCTGCTGCGCTGCCGTTGCGAGCGCCGTTGGTCGGTGCGGCCGCGGGCGAGGTCGGCGCGCCGGCCGAGCCGTTGACCGCGCTTGCCGCGCCGCTGGCGACAGCGCCGTTCGGCGCATCGGCAGCGTGGACGCCGTTGACGCCGTTCGTGCCGTTCATCGAATTCGCACGCGCAGGCGCCGCGTGCTTCGCCGCCGCTGCAGGCACCACGATCGCAGGCGCGCTCGGTGCGGCGGCCGTACCGTTCAGCTGCACGCCGGCGGGTTGCGCAGCAGGGGCGCCGTCGGCGACCGTCGCGATGCGCTGCGCATGGTGCGAAATCGTCAGCGGCGGCGAGCTGCGCAGCGGACGCGACAGCGAGCGAGTGCCCGGAACCGACTCGCCCAGATAGGCGCTCATGACACGTTCCTGGGTGGCGAGGAACTGCCGCATGGTCTCGAAGTACTCGGCCATGACCGGGTCGCCGCCTTCGGGCGGTGGTCGTCGTGAATCCATCTGGCGCTCCTGTTTCGATCGTGGTGAAGCTGTCGCGACGTGGCGAAGATCCGTCGTCGGCGTGCTGCGCTGCAGTGCGGGCGCAGGCTCGGGGGGTCGAGCGGCGTTCTGAGCGACATCGATCGTCGCCGCTGACGGGGCGGACGCCGCCGCGCGATCGCGCGGTGCCGCGAGCTCTTCGAATCGCACCCCGACCTGGGCGACCGGCTCGGTGGCGCGACGCGCGATGCTGCCGTTCAGCATCCAGACGTGCTTGTTGGGCGCGGCTTCGCTCCTCAGCGAATCGAGCTTGGCCGGATCGCCGAGCCGGCACGATCGTCCGGCAAAGAGCCGCGCGGCATCGAACGCGACGCCGGCGCACGCGAGCTGTGCCAGCCCGTTGAGCAGTCCGGGCAGCCCGGTGCCGTCGTCGAGGGCGATCGCAGCGTGCGGCTTGCCGTCGAGGATCTTCGTGACCAGGCGACTCAGCACCGACTTCGGACCGACCTCGACGAAGACACGCGCGCCGTCGCCGTGCATGGCCTCGATCTCGGCAGCGAACTCGACCGGGCGAACGAGGTGGTCGGCCATCTGCTGCCGCATCGCGCCGACGTCGGCGACGTGCGGCCGGGCGGTCGTGTTCGAGTAGACCGGAACTTCGGCAGGCCGCCATTCGATCGTGTCGATGAGCGCGGCGAGGCTGCGCTGCGCCGGCTGCACCAGCGACGAGTGGAAGGCAGCGGCGACAGGCAGCTGCGCGACGTCGATTCCGGCCTTCGTGAAACGCGTCGCGGCTTCGGCGACGCCGGCGTGCGGGCCCGAGACGATGCTCTGCAGCGGCGCATTGTGGTTGGCGACGAGCACGCCCGCGATGCCCGCGATCGTCTGCTCGACGATCGCGCGCGGCGCCTGCACCGCGGCCATCGTGCCGAGCTCCGATCCGGCGGCCTTGGCGGCGTCGACGATGAAGCGGCCGCGTGCTGCCGACAGCGCCATGAGCGACGCGAAGTCGATCGTCCCGGCGGCGAACAGCGCGACGAACTCTCCGTAGCTGTGCCCGGCGAGCATCTCGGGACGGATGCCGAGGCTGCGCACCAGCCGATAGAGCGCGACCTCGACCGCGCCGAGCGCAGGCTGCGCGACGTCGGTCGACGTCAGCGCCTCGCGCGCCTTCGTCCGCTCGGCGTCGCCGTAGGCGCCGCGCGGAAGAACGAAGTGGCTGAGGCGAACGCCGGGACCGAAGCGCTCGTCGAAGGCATCGCGCAGCACCGCGTCGGCCTCGGAGAGCGTTTCCCGGCAGACGTCGAAGTGTGCGGAGACCGCACGCAGCATGTCGGGGTACTGCGAGCCTTGGCCGGGGAAGAGGAACGCGACACCGCCCGATCGTTTCGTGCCTTCGCCGTGGTAGATGCCCGGCGGCAGCGCCTTGCCGGGCGTCGCGAGCCACTTCAGCGCGAGGTCGAGCTTGGTGAGCAGATCGGCGTGGTCCTTGGCGACGATCGCGATCGTCTCGGCCCCGACATTCCAGCGCTGCGCGAGGCTTGCCGCCAGGTCGCGCAACGCGACGTCACCGTTGGCGGGCAACTGGCCGCGCAGGTCTGCGAGGCGGGCAGTGAGCGCAGTGCGGTCGACGTCGCTCCACAACAGCAGCTCGGCCGGCCAGCGCGACGTTGTCGCCGGCTGCAGCCACTCGCGGTACTCGCCGTGGTATTCCTCCATCACGACGTGGAAGTTGGTGCCGCCGAAGCCGAACGAGCTGACCGCGGCACGACGCCGCGAGTCGACCGGCGCGACCCAGGGCTGGACTTCGTCGACGAGGTAGACGCGGCTGTCCGGCGCGCTGAGGATGGGCAGCGGCCGGTCGACGCCGCGGTGCGGCGGCAGGACGCGGTGGTGCAGTGCCAGCGCCGCCTTGACGAGACCCGCGAGCCCCGCGGTCGCCTTGGTGTGACCGATCATCGTCTTCACCGAGCCGATCACCGCCTGGCGAGGACGACCGCCGTCCTCGCTGACGAGCAGCGTCGTGCTCTGCAACTCGGCGGTGTCGCCAACCACCGTGCCCGTGCCGTGCGCCTCGAACAGACCGACGCTCGCCGGCCCGAAGCCGGCCTGACGGTAGGCGCGGCGCATCGCTCGCAGCTGGCCCGCCGGAAGCGGCGCCGTCAGGCCCTTGGCCTTGCCGTCGCTGCTGCCGCCGACGCCCTTGATCACCGCGTAGATGCGATCGCCATCGCGCTCGGCGTCGGCGAGGCGCTTCAGCGCCACCATCGCGATGCCTTCGGAGATGACGATGCCGTCGGCCGACTCGTCGAACGTCGCGCAGCGTCCGCGCGGCGACAGCGCCTGCGTCTTGCTGAAGCAGAGATAGCCGAACGGGCCTTGCACGGTATCGACGCCGCCGGCGATGACCAGGTCGCTGCGGCCGCCCGTCAGCTCGGTGACGCCCTGGTACACCGCCGCCAGCGACGAGGCGCACGCCGCGTCGGTGGTGAAGTTGACTCCGCCGAAGTTGAGCCGGTTCGCGATGCGACCGGCGATGACATTGAGCAGGATCCCGGCGAACGAGTCTTCGGTCCACTCCGGCAGGCGGTCGGCGACGTCGCCCGGCAGCTCGCCGCTGAATCGCGGCAGCTCGGCGCGCAGGCCGTACTGCGAGCCCACGTCGCCAGTGCCGCCGCTCGCGCCGACGATCACCGAGGCGCGCTCGCGATCGAAGGCGCGGTCGCGATAGCCGGCGTCCTCGAGCGTCCGCCATGCGACCTCGAGCGCCATGAGCTGCATCGGGTCGACCGACTCGATCGACTTCGGCGGCATCCCGTAGCGTGTGGGATCGAACGCCATGTCGTCGAGAAACCCGCCCCAGCGCGAATAGATCTTGTCCTTGGCGGTGCGGTCGGCGTCGTAGTACAGCCGCCAGTCCCAGCGGTGCGACCGGATCTCGGTGATCGCGTCGACCTTGTCGAGGATGTTGGCCCAGTATTCCTCGGTGCTGTTCGCCTTCGGCAGCGCGACGCCCATGCCGACGATGGCGATGTCGACCGGCGCTGCTGCCGGCTGTGCGGCGGGCGCGCGCTCGTCGAGGCGGCGCCCGAGCAGCACGGCGGCATCGAGCGTCACCTGGCGGTGCAGCGTCGCGATGTCGGTGAGCCCGGAACGCAGCGTCGCGACCTGCCCCAGCATGTACATGCCGGCGTCGCGCTGGGCCTGGACGTCGAGCGCCTCGATCGGCCCGTCGGCGCCGCGGCGGGCACGTCCCTTCGACGCGATCCGCAGGCGGCCGAGGATCAGGTCGTCGAGCTCGCGCCGGCTCTCGTCGGCGGGCACCTTGCGGTGACGATGTTCCAGACGCGTGCGGAAGAACTCGGCAGCAAACGGTGTGTACGCGCAGCGACTGGCGTGGCCGGGGCCGGACTCGAGATTGACGGTGCGCTCGCAGTCGATCGCCTCCTGTTGGAACTGCGGCACGACTGCGCCAGTGGCGACGATCTCCCGGGTGAACAGGTAGGCGCTGCCCATCAGGATGCCGACCTTGACGCCGAGCGAAGCGAGCGGCGCGACGATCACCTGCAGCATCGCCGACGAGGCGGCGTCGTGAATGCCGCCGGCGAAGATCAGCTCCAGCGTCTCGGGGGCGACCTTGCTCGCCGGGATCTCGGCGAGCAGCCGATCGACCATCGTGCTCCACAGCACGAAGCTGCTGAGCGGTCCGATGTGGCCGCCGCATTCGCGACCTTCGAAGATGAAGCGCCGCGCGCCTTCGTGGAGGAAGAGCGGGATCAGGTTGGCCGACGGCACGTGCAGGAACGTCGGCACGCCGCCCGCCTCGAGATGCACCGCCTGGTCGGGCCGCCCTCCGGCGATGATCGCGTAGTCCGGCTTGAACGCGCGCGCACAGGCCAGCTGCTCGTCGAGCAGCGCCTGCGGCGCGAAGCCGAGCAGCCCGATGCCCCACGGCCGGTCGCCAAGCAGCTTCTTGGTTGCGGCGAGCAGGGTCTCGAGCGCAGGACCCTTGAGCAGCGCGAACGCGATCATCGGCAAGGCACCGCCGTCGGCGATCGCGGAAGCGAACTCTGCGCTGTCGGAGACGCGCGTCATCGGGCCCTGCACGATCGGCAGGCGCAGCCGCAACGACGACGCCAACGGCGCCCCGTCGAAGATCGGCTTCAGTTCGACCGCCGTCCGCAGGTGCCCGGCGACCGCGCCGTCGATCGCCTGCAGCACGCCCGCGACGTGGCCGAACTGCGCTCGCCATGCCGCGGCGAAGCACACGTCCTGGCCGATCGGCAGCAGGCCCCGCGGCGGATCGTCCCAGCCGAACAGCTTCGCGCCGACGAGTGCGCGGAGCTCGTCGGCGCCGAGACCATGGCCGTCGGCGACGAACTCGCGCGCGACCGCGTGGCCCGGGCGCACGAGGATGCGGAAGTAGTCGCCGCGCTCGCCGTCGCCGACCGCGACGGTCTCGCTGCCCGCGAGATTCTGCAGCAGCGAGCGCAGACTTTCTGGCAGCCGCGCCTCGGGCATCAGCAACAGCTGGGCATCGAGAACGCCACCGGCGACGCCGACCGCGCTGCACGCCGCGGCCACGTGCGGCGTGAGGCCGCCGCGCACGTAGAGCGGCAATCGCGTGCGCCCGAGCCAGCGCTGCAGCAGGATGTAGCTGCTGCTCTCGCCGACATAGCCGCCCGACTCGTTGCCCTTGAGCAAGAGACCGTCGATGCGATCCTCGCGCGCGGCGTCGAGTGGATGGAAGCTGCGCACTTCGGCGAGCACCATGACGCCTGCCTCGCGCATCTCGCGAACGAAGTCCCCAGCCTGCTCGACGGCGTCGAGATCGACGATCAGCCAGGCGAGCCCGCGCTGCACGAAGGGATGCAGGGAATTCGCGGTCGCGTCGGCGATCGAACCGAGGCGAACGCCGAACGCGCCTCGGGCGTGGGTGGCGATCCGCTCGAGGTCTTCAACGACGGTGTCGAACCGCGGCGCGAGCTCGGCGTCGAGAACGCCGATGCCGCCGGCGCGCGAGCCTGCGATCGCGAGCGAGACGTCTCGGTGCCCCGAGGGCGTGAATACGAAGGTGATGAAGGCCACGCCGACGTCTCGCTGCTTCGCGGGCTCATCCGACCGCGCGGTGAGCGACGGTCGGTGGGCGCCGATGCGTGCTCGCCGTCGCGCTGGCGCAGCGAGCTTTGCGAGTCTTTACACTAGCACGCGCCCGTCCGCGTGGACATTCGCGCTTGCCCGGCTGCGCGGCTTTCGAACACCTTCAAACGCGGGGGTTCGCCGCATTGTGAAAGCACGCTACGCGTCGGCATGCCTGGCCGCACCCGATGGGCAGGGTCAAGGCAGACCGAGCGACTGCATGAACGCCTGCACACCCGCGGTGTAGCCCGACGGACGTCCGAGCTCGGCGTTCAGCTGGCCGTGGTTCAGCTCGACCGGCAGGACCTCGGCGCGCCCTCCTGCCGCGACCGCCTTGTCGGCAAATGCACGCGCAGCGCTGCACGAGTCTTCGCGACGGCTCGAGCAGACGAGCAGGATCGGCTGCGGTCGCCCGGCGACGCGATGAAGCGGCGAGGTACGCTTCCAGCGTTCGCGGTCGTCGCCGAACACGCGGTCGTAGAAGCGTGCATGTCGCGCTTCCATGATCGCGACGACGTTCAGCGCGGCGCTGTCGAGCGCGACGGTGCCGAGCCACGGCCGGGCGCCTTGGCGCGCCGCAATCGCGGGGTCGGCCGCGAGCAACGCGGCCAGGTGCGCGCCCGACGAGTGGCCGACGAGGACCAGGCGGTCGGCATCGCCGCCCCACGACGCGGCCTGCTTCTGCACGAACGCCATCGCCCGCGCGACGTCGTCGGCCTGGTCGAGCGGCTCCGGCGGACGGGCCATGCGGTAGTTGACCGAGGCGAAGATGTAACCCTTGGGCAGCCAGTACGCCACCTTGCTCACCACCACGCCCGTGTTCGCCTTGTCGCCGAGCATCCAGGCGCCGCCGTGGACCATCAGAACGATCGGTGCGTGCGCTGCCTTGTCGGGGATGTAGACGTCGAGGCGTTGCGCCGGATCGTTGCCGTAGGCGACGTCGCGCTCGACCCGGGCCCCCGGCGGCAGCGGAACCTTGCCGGCCGCACCCTCCGCGGCATCGAGGCCGTCCGGCGCAGCCGTGGCCGCGTCGCTCTGCGCCTGCTGCTGCCGCTCGCGACGCGCTTTCAGCGCGTCACGAAGCGTCTGGGCGCCGACGTCGTGCAGCGCGGCGGCGAGCAGAAGCATGACGAAGAGCGCGGCGCGGCGTGAATGCATCTGGAGCTCCGTCGAAGCGGCGTCAAGCAGCCGAAGGAGCGGCCGCATCGCGGCCGGCGACGATTGCGTGAATGAAGGCATCGACGCCGGCGGTGTAGTCGGGCTCGCTCCCGAGACCCGCGTTGAGATCGGCATGCGAGAGATCGACCGGCAGCACTTCCGCGTGTCCTCCGAGGTCGATCGCCGCGGCGGCGAACTGGCGCGCCTGCTCGCCCGCCAGCGGTCGCCGGCTCGAGTGCACCAGGAGCATCGGCGCGGGCACCCCGCGCAGGCGATGCAGCGGCGACACCTCGCGCCAGCCGGCTTCGCTCGAACCGAACACCTTGTCGTGCAACGGCAGGTGCGGCCCACGCATGAGACCGACGACGTCGAGCGCAGCGGTATCGATCAGGATGCTCGCGGACCACGGCTCGACGCCGTCGATCGCAGCGGCCGACAGGTCGGCGGCGAGTAGGGCGACGAGATGGGCGCCGCTCGAGTGACCGAGCAGAACGATGTCGCGCGGTGAGCTTCCGTCGTCGACGAGGCGCCGCTGCAGGAATGCGAGCGCACGTGCGACGTCGCGCGCCTGCTCGGCCGGCCCGGCCTGCGGCAGACGGCGATAGCCCACCGACGCGACCGCGCGCCCGACCGGAAGCCAGTGCGCGAGCTTGTTGGAAACCGTCGCCGGGGCCGCCTTGTCGCCCTGCGACCACGCGCCTCCGCCCACGATCACGATCAGCGGCGCGGCAACGGGTTCGGCCGGCCGATAGAGATCGACGCGTTGCGCCGGATCGCTGCCGTAGACGAGGTCCCGTTCGACCCGCGCTCCCGGCGGGAGCGCGATGCTCGAAGCGGTGCGGCCGCCGATGCGGGCAGCGATCGCGGCCAGCCAGCCGCTCATGCGTCGGTCGCGCGCCCGCGCGCCCAGTGGATCTCGCAGCCGCCGCGCGGATTGGGCACGTAGCGGTCGCCGCCGAGCGGCATGATCTTCGGTCCGTAGGGGTTGGCGGTGCCGAGGAAGAGCCCGTACGGCGACGACACCATCGTGCGCAGCCCCATGTTGTACGGATTGTCCATGCCGTTCGTCGTCACCGGCACCCAGTTCTCGCCGTCGAAGCTGCGGTACAGGTCGAAGCCGGAATGGTTGTCGAGGATCGTCTGCGGCTCGAGGCGGTTGACGATGTTGGCGAACGTCTCCGGCCAGTTCCGCCGGTTCGCGTAGCCGAGCACGGAGCTCCACTCGAAGGT
>DATJIM010000097.1:0-4426 GCA_035493195.1 Caldimonas sp. | reverse complement strand
ATGGACAGCGAGATCGAGACGCACCACCACGAGGCGCACGCGCCGGTGAACGCGCTCGGCCGCCTCGCTGGCGCGCTGCCGGCGTTCGGAATCATCGCCGCCGTGCTCGGCGTCGTGAACACGATGGGCTCGGTCGGCCAGCCGCCGGCGGTGCTCGGCAGCATGATCGGCGCCGCGCTCGTCGGCACCTTCCTCGGCATCCTGCTCGCCTACGCCGTCGTCGAGCCGCTCGGCGGCCTGATCGAGCAGAAGGTCGACGAGGGCTCGAAGGAGCTCCAGTGCATCAAGACGACGCTGCTCGCTTCGATGCAGGGCTACGCGCCGCAGGTCGCGGTCGAGTTCGGGCGCAAGGTGTTGTATTCGAAGGACCGGCCGACGTTCTCGGAGCTCGAGGGGCACGTCAAGGGCAAGAAGGCGTGATCGCCTTTTGCATCGGCTCGCACGGGATCGGGACGGCAGGGCACCCTGCTTTGCTCCATGTCCCCCGAGCCTGTCCTGAACGGCCGGCCCTCCTCCTCTACTTCCGCAAAGCAGGGTGCCCTGCCATCCCGATCCCGCACCGCGCAGCACGACGTTCTTTCGTGCGGCTCGGTTCGGGCGCGGGTGGCGGGTGGCGGATTTCCGGAAGTAGAGGAGGAGGGCCGGCCGTTCAGGCCAGGCCCGGGGGACATGGAGGAAATCGGCCACCCGTCGCCCGCGCCCGCGTGCGCAAAGGAGCACTAGATGGCAGGCGACGCTAAAAAGCTCCAACCGATCATCATCAAGCGCGTCAGGAAGGGCGGCCACAACAAGCATGGCGGCGCCTGGAAGATCGCGTATGCCGACTTCGTGACGGCGATGATGGCGTTCTTCCTCCTGATGTGGCTGCTCGGCTCGACGACCGAGGGCGACAAGAAGGGCATCGCCGACTTCTTCAACGCGCCGCTCAAGGTCGCGCTGCTCGGCGGCAGCGGTGCCGGCGACTCGTCGCACGTCGTTCGCGGCGGCGGCCAGGACCTGTCGCGGACGACGGGCCAGGTGAAGGAGGGCGATGTTCCCTCCAAGCGCAAGCTCCTCAACATCAAGGCGCTCGAGGCCGAGCAGAAGCGAGCCGAGGTCACGCGGCTCGAGGCGCTGAAGAAGAAGGTCGAGGACGCGCTCGCAGCGAGCCCGAAGCTCGCCGCGATGCGCTCGCAGATCCGCCTCGACATGACGCGCGACGGCCTGCGCATCCAGATCGTCGACGAGCAGAGCCGGCCGATGTTCGACAGCGGCAGCGCCATCGTGAAGCCGTACATGCGCGAGTTGTTGCGCGAGATCGGCCACGTCCTGCAGGACGTGCCGAACCGGATCACGCTCGAAGGGCACACCGATGCGCAGCCGTACTCGGGCGGCGACCGCGGCTACAGCAACTGGGAGCTGTCGAGCGACCGTGCCAACGCGTCGCGGCGCGAGATCGTCGCCGGCGGGCTGCCCGAAGACCGCATGCTGCTCGTCCAGGGTCTGGCGTCGAGCAACCTGTTCGTTCCGGCGGAGCCGGCCAATCCGATGAACCGACGCATCAGCATCATCGTCATGAACCGCGACGCCGAGGACCGATTGCTGAAGCTGCTGCCGAGCCAGGGCGAGGGCGACCCGCAGAGCGGGCCGGGCGACGGCGCCGCGGCTGCCGCGCCGCGCTGAAGGCGACTGCGAAGGCGATGCGCGCGCTCGTCGTCGACGACTTCATCACCATGCGCCGCGTCGTGCGCAGCCTGCTGCGCGAGGCCGGCTTCGGCGACGCCGACATCGTCGAGGCGGCGAACGGTGCCGCGGCGCTCGATCGCCTGCGCGACGAAAGCTTCGACGTCGTCGTCACCGACATCGAGATGCCGACGCTCGGCGGCTTCGAGCTGCTGTCGGCGATCCGTCGCGACGCGCGCTGGCGGTATTTGCCGGTGCTGATGGTGACGGCCGAGGCGAGGAAGGACGAGATCGTGCGCTGCACGCAGGCAGGCGCGACCGCCTACCTCGTCAAGCCGTTCACCCGCGCGGTGCTCGAAGAGAAGCTGCGCTCGGCGCTGCCCGCAGCGTTCGAGACGGGCGACAAGGCCGCGTGACGCGGCGAGATCCCTTCCTCCGTTCAGGATGACGTCGGGGCCGTGCGGCCCCGATCTCACTTCGGCAGGAGGACGTTGTCGACGACCTGGATGACGCCGTTGCTCTGGACGACGTCGGCGATCGTCACGTGCGCCATCCCGCCGCGCTCGTCGGTGAGCATGATCAGCGGCCCGCTTCGCGTCACCGTCAGCGTACCGCCCGACGTCGCGGTCAGCGTCGCCTTGCCACCGCCGGCGTCGACCGCCTTGGCGAGCGTCGCCGCGTCCATCTTGCCGACAACGACGTGGTAGGTCAGCACCTTGCGCAGCGTCGCCCTGTTCTCGGGCTTGAGCAGGTTGTCGACCGTGCCGGCCGGAAGCGCGGCGAACGCGGCGTTGGTCGGCGCGAACACGGTGAACGGTCCGGGCCCTTTCAGGGTCGCGACGAGGTCGGCCGCCTTGACGGCGGCGACGAGCGTCGTGTGGTCCTTCGAGTTGACGGCGTTGTCGACGATGTCCTTGTTCGCGTACATCGGCGCGCCGCCGACCATGACCTGCGCCAGCGCGGGAACCGCGACAGCCCAGACGACCGCCGCGATGGCGGCGGCGACGAAGCGATGGAGTCTCATGGGTGTCTTCCTTCGGTGGTACGGATCGCGCTGCCGCGCGGTGGGTGGCGTCCCGGCGGCGCACGTCGCATCTACGCGGCGCCCAGCGTGACGGATGCACGCTCGAGGCGGCGGCGAAATGGCCGCCGAACGAGCCCTTTATCGCGCTCAAGTTTGCCATCGGTCCCGGAACAATTCCCGCATGGCCGCGAGCTCCGCACAGGACAGGAACCTTCCCGCGTCTGCGCGCAAGCTCGAGAAGGCGCGCGCGGAAGGCCAGGTCGTTCGCTCGCGCGACCTCTCGCACTTCGCCGCGATCGCCGGCGGCGGCGCCGCGCTCGCGCTCGCTGCGCCGACCGCGGCGTCGTGGCTGAGGGACGCGCTCGCGCGCGCTCTCAGCTTCGATGGCGCGCACGCGCTTCGCGCCGACGCAATGGCGACGGCGACCGCCGGCTGGACGCAGGCGTTGCTCTGGGCGGTCGTCCCGTTCGGCCTCGCGATGGCCGCGCTCGCCGTCGCCGCGGCGCTCGCCGCCGGCGGCTGGACGTGGACGATGAAGCCGATCGCGCCGCGCTTCTCGGTCCTCGATCCGCTCGCCGGCATCGGTCGCGTCTTTTCGCGCCGGCAGGCGGTCGACGCCGCGAAGGCGAGCGTGCTCGCGCTCGTCCTCGGCACGATCGGCGGCTTCTGGCTCGCTGGCCACGTCCGCGACCTCGTCGGCGTCCACGCGCTGCCGTTGCCGGCGGCGATCGGCGAAGCGAGCGCGACACTCGCCGCCGGCATGACGCTCGTCCTTCTCGCGCTCGGCGCGTTCGCCGCGATCGACGTGCCGCTGCAGAAGCGCATGTTCGCCGAGCGGATGAAGATGAGCCATCAGGAGCTCAAGCAGGAGCAGAAGGAGCTCGACGGCAACGCCGAGGTCAAGGGCAAGGTCCGCGCGCGGATGCGCGAGATGACGCGGCGCCGGATGATGGCCGCGGTGCCGAAGGCCGACCTCGTCGTCATGAACCCGACGCACTACGCGGTCGCGCTCAAGTACGACGACCAGACGATGACCGCGCCGCGCGTCGTCGCCAAGGGCCGCGACCTGATCGCGCTGCGCATCCGCGACCTCGCCGAGGAGGCGAGCGTGCCTGTGCTCGAAACGCCCGTGCTCGCGCGCGCGCTCTACGCGCACGCCGAGCTCGACCGCGAGATCCCCACGGCGTTGTTCGCCGCCGTCGCGCAGGTGCTCGCGTACGTCTACCAGCTGCGCGCCGCGCTGCGCGGCCAGGTGCCGATGCCGGGCGCGCTGCCGACGATCGACGTCCCCGCGGGACTCGACCCGCACGCCGCTCTTGCGCACTGACGCCGAAGACATCGCATGAATCCGCTGATCCAGCAGCTGCAGCAATGGCTCGGGCCGAACGCGAAGGCGATCCGCGCGCTGATGGCGCCGCTCGTCGTCGTCATGATCCTGGCGATGATGGTGCTGCCGCTGGCGCCGTTCGTCCTCGACCTGCTCTTCACCTTCAACATCGCGATGGCGCTGATGGTGATGATGGTCGCCGCGTACATGGTGCGGCCGCTCGACTTCGCGGCGTTTCCGGCGGTGATCCTGCTGACGACGCTGCTGCGCCTGTCGCTCAACGTCGCGTCGACGCGGATCGTGCTCCTCGACGGCCACACCGGGTCGGCGGCGGCGGGCAAGGTGATCGAGTCGTTCGGCCACTTCCTGATCGGCGGCAACTTCGCGGTCGGCCTGATCGTCTTCGCGATCCT
>DATJIM010000096.1:0-10450 GCA_035493195.1 Caldimonas sp. | reverse complement strand
TGTATCGAGCAGCGATACGCGGGCGGAAACGGGCGGATGGAAAGCAGCGGGCGGCTTCTCGTCGTCGACGACGACCCCGGCGTTCGCACGATGCTCGTCGAGTACCTCGGCGGCCACCGCTACGAGGTCCGCGCCGTCGACGGCGGCGCGGCGATGCGCGCCGAGATCGAGCGCGACCTGCCCGACCTGATCCTGCTCGACATCCGCATGCCCGGCGAGGACGGGCTCACGCTGGCGCGATTCCTGCGCGAGCGCTACGACGTCGGCATCATCATGGTGACGGCCTCCAGCGACGTCGTCGACCGGGTCGTCGGCCTCGAGATCGGCGCCGACGACTACGTCGCCAAGCCGTTCGATCCGCGCGAGCTGCTCGCTCGCGTCAAGAGCGTGCTCAGGCGGATGCAGGCGCGCGTCTCGCTCGACGGCGGCAACGACGCCACCGAGGAGCGCGCAGCGCCCGCCGACACGCGCGTCCGTTGCGGCCGCTGCCTGCTCGACGTCGACGCGCGCAGGCTCTTCGAATCGACCGGCGAGGAAGTGGCGATCACCGCGATGGAGTACGAGCTGCTGCGCGTCTTCCTCGCGAGCCCCAACCGCGTCCTCTCGCGCGACCAGCTTCTGATGCAGACGCGCAACCGCGAGTGGGAGCCGTTCGACCGCTCGATCGACATCCGCATCGGCAGGCTGCGCAAGAAGATCGAGCCCGACCCGAGCGGCGAGCCGCGCTGCATCCGCACCGTGCGCAACGCCGGCTACATGTACGTGCCGGCGTAGCGCCGGCGTCTACGTCGCGCCGGCGGCGCGGGCGCGACGGAGCCAGCCGAGGCCGGTGGACGTCCCTGCCTTCGGCCGGTATTCGCAGCCGATCCAGCCGTCCCAGCCGAGCGCGTCGACGACGTCGAACAGATAGGCGTAGTTCACCTCGCCGACGTCCGGCTCGTGGCGCTCGGGAACCCCGGCGATCTGCAGGTGGCCGACGCGACCGGTCGGCAGGTACGCGCGCAGCTTCGTCGCGACGTCGCCTTCGACGATCTGGCAGTGGTAGAGGTCCATCTGCACCTTGAGGTTCGGCGCGCCGACGGCGGCGACGACCGCGTGCGCGTCGTCCTGGCGGTTGAGGAAGTAGCCGGGAATGTCGCGCGTGTTGATCGGCTCGATGAGGATGTCGACGGCATACGAAGCCGCGCGTTTCGCCGCCCACGCGAGATTCGCGAGGTACGTCGTTCCCATTGCCGCACGGCTGTCGGCGTCGGGTGCGAGCCCCGCCATCACGTGCAGACGCGGGCAGTCGAGCGCCGCCGCGTACTCGAGCCCGCGCTCGACCGCGCTGCGGAACTCGTTCTCGCGGCCGGGAAGCGCGGCGATGCCGCGCTCGCCGGCGGCGAAGTCGCCCTGCGCCGCGTTGAAGAGCACCTGCTGCAGCCCGTTGTGGGCGAGCGCCGCGGCGAGCCGCTCGGCGGGCCACTCGTACGGGAACAGGTATTCGACCGCGGTGAAGCCATCGATGGCGGCAGCTGCGAAGCGATCGAGGAACGCGTGCTCCGCGTACATCATCGTCAGGTTGGCGGCAAAGCGCGGCATCGTTCCTCCCCGTGTGGTCACCAACGCGCGCCGAACGCGCTGCGCAGCTCGTCGATCTGCGCAGCCGAGAGCGGCGCCGTCTTGGGTTGCGACGAACGCCACAGGCGCGCGGTCTCCTCGAGCTCCTCGAGCACGGCCATCGCCGCCGCCGGTGTCTCGTGCCAGACGTTCGGGCCGAGGCGCGACAGCATGACCGCGCGGATCGGCGCGCCGCGCCGCGCCGCGCTCGCGATCGCTTCGGCGACGCGATCGCCGACCGCGGGATCGCCCGGACGTCGATACCCGATCAGCGGAACGTGGCCGACCTTCATCACGAAGTACGGCGTGATCGGCGCGATGAAGTCGTCGCGGTCGTCGTCGGCCGGGGTCGCGAGGCTCAAGCCGACGCAGTGGTGCGAATGCGTGTGGATGACGGCGCGCGCTTCAGGCGCCGTGTCGTAGATGCGGCGGTGCAGCGCGATCGTCTTGCTGGGCTTTCCGCCACTCGCGGCGCCGGTGGCCTCGACCCTGACGAGCGCGCCCGGGCTGAGCTCGCCGAGGCACGCGTCGGTGGCGGTGATGAGGACCGCGCCATCGGCGAGACGCGCGCTCAGGTTGCCCGTCGTGCCGTGCACGTAACCGCGCGCGAAGAGCGACCCGCCGACGCGACAGAGCTCCTCGCGCAGCTGCGCTTCGTCCACGTCACGGCGCCTTCACGAACGCACGCGTGAAGAAGTCGACCGCGCCGAAGTTGCCCGACTTCAGCGCCAGCAGCAGACCTTCTCGCGCACGCGGGGGGGTCGCGTGGCACCACGGCACCCCGGGGTCGATCTGCGCGCCGATGCGCAGCTGCTCGACACCGAGCGCCTGCACGCACGCGCCCGACGTCTCGCCGCCGGCGACGACGAGGCGGCGCACGCCGCGTTCGACGAGCTCGGCGGCGACCGCGCCGAGGATCGCCTCGAGCCGCTCGCCGACGTCGTGGGCACCGCCCTGGCGCTGCGCCGCAGCGACGTCGCTCGGCGCCGCGGTGCTGTAGACGAGCACCGGCGCATCGGGCTCGGCAGCCCAAGCGCCTTCGGCCCAGCGCGCGATGTCGGCGACGACGTCGGCACCACCGCCTTTGGCGGCGAGCGCGAGCGGATCGATTCGTCGCGCGGCACCCCCTTCGGCGATGAAGGCCGCGAGCTGCGCGTTGGTCGCCTCCGAGCAGCTTCCCGAGACGATCGCGCTCTTTCCGCGCACCGAAGGCAAGGACGCCGCGTCCTTCGACGGCGCGATGCCGAAGTTGCGCGGAAGGCCGATCGCGAGCCCCGAACCTGCGCAGACGAGGCGAAGAGAGCGCGCAGCTTCTCCGAGCCGCACGAGGTCGTCGTTGTCGATCGCGTCGGCGATCGCGATCGCAACGCCGCTCGCCCGCAGCTCGGCGAATCGTGCCTCGATCGCGGCGCTCGACTCGCCGGTCGCGCGGTGCTCGACGAGGCCGACGCGGCGCGGCGAACCGTCCGCGCGCGTCGTCGCGAGCTGCGCCTGCAGGACGCGAACGAGGTTGGCGTCGGTCATCGGCGTCAGCGGGTGGTGGCGCATGCCGCTCTCGGAGAGCAGGACGTCGCCGACGAAGAGATGGCCCTTGAAGACGGTGCGCGCGTTGTCGGGGAACGCCGGCGTCGCGATCGTGAAGTCGCAGCCGAGCTCGTCCATCAGCGCCTCGAGCACCGGGCCGATGTTGCCGCGCGCGGTCGAGTCGAACGTCGAGCACACCTTGAAGTAGATCTGCGCCGCGCCGTTCGCGCGCAGCCAGCGGCACGCCGCGAGCGACCGCGCGACCGCCTGCTCGGGCGCGATCGTGCGCGACTTCAGCGCGACGACGACCGCGTCGGCGTCGACCGCAGCGCCGTCGCGCGGGACCCCGATCGTCTGCACCGCGCGCATCCCGGCGCGCACGAGGTTGTTGGCGAGGTCGGTCGCGCCGGTGAAGTCGTCGGCGATGCAGCCGAGGCGGACCGTCATCGCTTCTTCGGCACGTCGATGCCGGGGAAGATCTTGATCACCGCCGCGTCGTCCTCGCGCGCGAAGCCTGCGCTCGACGCCTGCATGAACATCTGGTGCGCAGTGCTCGCGAGCGGCAACGGAAACTTGGTCGCGCGCGCGGTGTCGAGGACGAGGCCGAGATCCTTGACGAAGATGTCGACCGCCGACAGCGGCGTGTAGTCGCCGGCGACGACGTGCGCCATCCGGTTCTCGAACATCCAGCTGTTGCCGGCGCTGTGCGTGATGACGTCGTAGAGCTGCGTCGGATCGACGCCTTCGCGGAGGCCGAGCGCCATCGCCTCGGCGGCCGCCGCGATGTGCACGCCGGCGAGCAGCTGGTTGATGATCTTGACCTTGCTGCCGTTGCCGGCGCGGTCGCCGAGCCGGTAGACGCGCGCGGCCATCGCGTGCAGGAACGGCGCGGCGGCGATCCACGCGGCATCGCGCGCCGCGGCCATCACCGTCATCTCGCCGGATGCCGCCTTCGCCGCGCCGCCCGAGATCGGCGCGTCGACGTAGAGGAGGCCGCACTGCTCGACGCGGCGCTCGAAATCGATCGAGACGTTCGGATCGACGGTCGAGCACATCACGAAGACGCTGCCGGGACGCATCGCCGCGGCGGCGCCGCCGTCGCCGAAGAGCACCGCTTCGGTCTGCGCGGCGTTGACCACCACCGAGACGACGACCTCCGAGCGCATCGCGAGCTCGGCGACGCTCGCGCACGCGGAGCCGCCCTCCTTCGCGAACGCCGCGGCGACGCCGTCGCGCGCGTCGCAGACGTGGACGTCGGCACCTGAGCGGCGAAGCGACCCGGCCATCCCCGAGCCCATCGCGCCGAGGCCGACGACGCCGACGCGCCGGCCGGCGATCGAAGCCTGCGCGGCTTCGCTCACAGCGACGACGCTTCCATCCGCAGCTGCACCGCCGGCGCCGAAGCGACCGAAGGCTTGCCGAGGCGATCGGCGCGAACTCCGGCGTTGCGTAGGTGCTGCTGGACCTGGGCGGCGCGCTTCAGCGCGAGCTCGTCGCTTCCCTTCGCATCGCCGGGAGCGGCGATCAGCGTCACCTGCGCAATCGGCACGCGCTGCAGGCTCTGCGTCATCTTGTCGAGGACGGCGCCGAGCGCCGGCTTGACCTTGCTTCCGCCCTGGTCGAAGCAGAACTCGCGCGGGACGTCGATCGCGATCGCGTTCTCGTCGACCTGCCTGATCTTCACCGGCGTTCCCTTGAACCACGAGCTCAACCATTGCCGCTCGGCGGCGAGATTCGCCGGCGCCGCTGCGCGCTGGTCGGGAGTCGGCGACGGCGCCGGTGTCGAAGCCGGCGCGGGAGCGGACGTCGTCGACGACGGCGGCGTGCTCGTGCAGCCGGCGACGACGAGAAGCACGACGAGGAAGGTCGGAGTTCGCATGGCGTTCGATTCTGCGGTCTGTGGGCGCATCGCGCTGTCAGCCCGGCGGCCGCGACTGTTCGCCGCGCCAGGCGTCGACCCACTGTCGCGCCGCCTGGCCCACGTCTTCGGCGGACATGCCGGGCCTGTACAGGCTCGAACCGACGCCGAATCCATTGGCTCCGGCGTCGCGGTAGGCCTTCATGTTCGCGAGCGAGATGCCGCCCACCGGCAGGACGGCCGTGGCCGGATCGAGCACCGCGCGCAACGCCTTCACCGCCGGCGGCGGAACCATCTCGGCGGGGAACAGCTTGAGCCCGACGGCGCCCGCGGCGAGCGCCGCGAACGCTTCGCTCGCGCTCAGCACGCCCGGCAACGCGGCGATGCCGAGCGCGACCGCTTCGCCGACGACGTCGCGATCGAAGTTAGGCGCGACGACGAGCTCGGCACCGGCGGCGTGGACGTCGCGCACCGCGCTCGCCGTCAGCACGGTGCCGGCGCCGACGAGCGCGTCGGGAAACGCGTCCGCGAGCGCCGCGATGCTGACGAGCGGATCGGGCGAGTTGAGCGGCACTTCGATCATTCGCCAGCCCGCGTCGACGAGCGCCGAGCCGATCGCGACGGCTTCGTCGGGACGCACGCCGCGCAGGATCGCGACCAGCGGCAGCTCGGCGCACGCGACTGCGAAGCGCTGCTGCGACGAAGGCGTCATCGCTCCGCTCCCTGGCGATCGCGACGCAAGCGATCGATCGTCCACAGCCCGCGCCAGACCGCGGCCTCGTCGAAGACGCGCGCGTCAACGCCGCAGGTCGCCAGCGCACGCGCGTAGCGCTCGGCGAGCGCCGGCGCGCCGACGAGCGCGACCGACGGGACGCCGGCGAGCGGTCGGCAGCGCAGCTCCTCGCCCACGACGAGCCCGGAGAGATAGCTCGCGAGCGACTTCGCGGCCAGCTCGCCAAAGAGCGAGCGCGTGCGGACGCCGAACGCCGTCTGCAGCAGCCCGCAGCCGCTCAGCGCGCGCCGCACGCCGTCGTCGAACGCAGCGCCGTCGAGCGCGTCGTCGCCTTCGGGCGGCATCCCGCGGCCGAGGATCGAGTGCTGGCGCAGCAGCGCGTAGAACTCGCCGGTCATCGCGGTGGAGAAGCCGACGAGGCGGCCGCGCTCGAGCGTCATCCACTTGCTGTGCGTTCCCGGCGAGACGACCTTCGCCGAATCGGTGCCGAGCAGTTCGAGCGCGCCGATCGCCTTGACCTCTTCGCCGCGCAGGACGTCGGGGACGCCGTCGACCACGCACGACGCACCGGGGACGATCGCGATGTCGCGTCGCTTCGTCGAGGCGCCGCCGATCGGCTGCAGCCGCGCGACAAGATCGTCGCGGCTGCATGGGCAAGCGACGTAGTCGGCCTCGACCCAGCCCTGCCGGCTGCCGACCATGCCGGCCATCAGGCAGCGCGTCCCCGCAACGTCCATCCAGTCGCCGAGCTCGGCCTCGAAGACGGCGTCGAACCCCGCGCGATCGACCTTGAGCATGCCGTCGTCGCTCGCGCGCGTCTCGAGGACCGCACCGCGCTCGTCGAGCAAGGCGGCGCGCAGGCTCGTGCTGCCCCAGTCGACGGCGACCAGGCGGCTCATCGTTGCATCTTCATCGACACGGCGCGGTCATCGTAGCGCGCGGCGCATGGTGCACTCGTGCGCCGGGGGTTCCCGAGGGCTCCTCGATCGCAACGCCGCCGGCGACCGGCGTGCCGAAGCTCGGCTTGCCGTCGCACCAGCCGTAGCGCTGCGCGCGCACCGAGCGCGCCGACCAGCCGCCGCCGGCGCGATCGATCGCGTGGTAGACGATCCAGTCCTCGCGGCCGTCGGGCGAACGCACGAACGTGGGGTGGCCGACGCCGAAGACGCGGTGGGCGACGTCCTTCGCGAACGCCGGCAGCGGGTCCTTGCGCCACGACGCCGCGCTGAGGGGATCGCCGCCGATGTACGTCAGCACGCCGAGCGCGTAGTCGTCGCTCCAGCTCGCTGATGCCGAGTAGACGATGTAGGTCGAACCGTGATGGTGAAGCGGCTGCGGCGCTTCGACGATTGGCGCGACGGCACGTTCCCAATCGAATTCGGGTGCGGCGATCGCGTGGCGCGCGCCGACGATCGTCCACGGGTCGCGCATCGCGGCGATGTAGAGCAGCTGCGGAAAGTCGCCGGTCGGACCGGGCCAGCCGGACCAGACGAAATAGAGCCGACCGCCGAGCTCGAGCACGGCGCCGTCGATCGCCCACGCGTTGTCGCGGTCGGCGACGCGACCCTTGAGCTCCCAGTGTCCCTGCGGGTCGTCGTCGAGCGCGACCAGCGCATACATGCGGTGGTGCGCGTTGTCGCCGTCGCTCGCCGCGAAGTGGATGACCCAGCGGCCGCGGATGCGCTGCAGCTCGGGTGCCCACAGCTGCGTGCTGTACGGTGTCGCCGGAGGTGCACGGAAGACGACGACCGGCGGCGCGGCGCCGATGTCCTGCAGGCGGCGGGCGCGGGCAACGCCGATCGCGCTGTCGCCGATCGCCCGGCAGTAGTAGTAGTAGCCTCGGTGGAAGACGACCGAGGGGTCGGCCGAGCCCGTCCGACCTGCCGCGACGATTGGGTTGACGAAGGTCGCGGCGGGCGCAGCGGCGGCGGCGACCGCGATCGCCAGAGCGCAGGCCAGCGCGATGCGTCGCGACCAGGCGGCGACCCCGCTGCCGACTCGGCGATCGTCGCCGTCGCTTCGTGTCACTGTATATTTGTACAGATGTCGCCCGCCGCCCTCGCCCAGTTGCCCCGCCCCGAGATTCTCGTCGGCGAGCACGACCGCGAGCAGCTTCCACTCTCGCTCGCGGCCGAGGGCGTCGTCCGCTACGTCTGGCAGAGCGCGTTCGGGCCGATCCTGATCGAGGTGCGCGACGGCGTCGCGTTCGTCAACGGCGAGGCGGTGACGCCGATCGCCGACACCGAGAGCACAGCGTCTTGAACGCTCCGGTCGACTACCTCCACCCGCAGCTGCCGAGCGGACTCGCGCGCGTCGCGATGCCCGTCGTCGACGCCACCGCGCAATCGCTCGTCGGCTACGGCCGCCTCGTCGACGACCCTGCAGAGTGCGAGATCGAGATCGTGCGCTGGCCTGCGCGCGGACCGCGACCGGTCGATCCCGACACCGGCGACCAGGGTGGAACGACCGAAGGCGTCTTCGTGAGCGAATGGCGCGGCGACATCCTCTACGGCCGCAACGAAGCGGTCAACGGCCACTACATCCTCGCCTACGCAAAGGCGCCCGAGCTCGCCCGCAGCGATCACGACGAGCCGCCGCGGTGCATGCTGCTCTGGCAGGCGAACTACCACCCCGACGGCGGCCAGATGTTCTTCCCGATCGAACGTCGGCCGTTCTACGTTCCGCTCGCGCTTCCCGGCGACGACATCGGCCCCGAACGTTTCGTCTGCTTTCGCTTCAGCGGCGCGCAAGGCCTCTACATCCACCCCGACATCTGGCACGAAGGCGTATTCGGCCTAGCCGGCACACAGCGCTTCTTCGATCGCCAGGGCGCGGTGCACGCGCGCGTGTCGGTCGACTTCGCGCGCGAGTTCGGCTGTCTGGTCGAGGCAGCGATCTGAGCGGCGTCGCCCGGAGCGGCTACGAAGTCGCGCGCCACGGCTGGCGAACCGAGCGCGATCGCATCATGTGGCTGTCGGGCGACCGCCCGCGCTCGCGGCTCGTGCGCACTCGCTCAGACCAAGGCTGCGCTGCACGCATGCGCCGCGTTGCTTCGGCGACCTCGGTTTGCCACGGCAGTTCGTGAGTGATGTGGTTCAGTTGGACCGCGGCCATGAAATCGGGAAGGCTCGCGCCGCTCTTGTCGACGAAGCCGATGTTGCTCACGACACCCATCGGGTCCGACATTGCGAACACCCCGTCCATCGTCTCGACCCAGTCCCACGCGATCCCGATCCCAAACTCGCTTCCACCCCAGATCGTGTGTCCAAGAAGGCGGCCGTAATCGTCGCAATCGGCCGACACCGTGGTACCAAGGTGATGCAGGTCCGTTGCGATTTCCGTTGCGGGCTCTACGGTACGCTCGATAATCGGCCACGCAGCGATCATCCAGGGCTGAAGTTGTTGCATCGTCGTCATCGTGGTGAAGGTGTGGGCCAGTGTTGCGCAAGACGCGACAGCGCGGGGCTACCCGATCGAGCAGTTGCAAGGGCTCCACGGTGAGGCTAAAGGACTATCAGGAGGTGGCAGAAGCGGCAGACATGCAGGCGCTTGAGTCGCGTCTTGTCCGTTTCGCAAACGACCTTGGCTTCGGGATCATTTCTGGTGCGCTGATCGTCGAGCACACGATCGGGAAAGTCAGCACCTTCCCCTTCGGAAACATCCCGGAGGCCTATAAGGCTACGTCGGAGAGCAACGAGCGCGGCAGGCGTGATCCCGTTATGCGTCGTCTGAAGCGCCTATCGACGCCTTTCGTCTATGACCAATCGATGTATGTCGACGAGGATGCAGCAGACATCTGGGAGGTTCAGGCGCTGTTTGGATACAAGACGGGCATAGCGATGGCGCTTCACCTGCCCGGAGGCAGGCATTTCATCATGGGAGTCGATCGCGACCAGCCGCTCCCCTCCGATGACGCGTTACTCACACGAATGATGGCCGACCTTCAACTGCTGGCCGTGCACGCACAGGAGACGACGCTTCGTCTATTGGTTCCGGATTCGGCCGAGGTCCAGTACCTCCCCAAGCTCACGGATCGCGAGATTGAGATCCTCAAATGGACCGCTGAGGGGAAAAGTGCCTGGGCTGTTGGGCAAATCCTCAATATCAGCGAACACAACGTGAAGTACCACATTAAGCGCATCCTCACGAAACTCGCCGTCGGGTCCAAGCATCAGGCTGCCGCCAAAGCGAGAGCGTTCGGCCTCATCTAGCACGCTCGGAGCCACAAATCAAGTCTTCGATGGAGTAGTTCGCGCGCACAAGGACACGGTGCTTCAATCCGCGAATCGAGTCCTCCCCGGACTCCTTTCTTGGAGACCCCCAATGCTCGCGCTCCTTCTTGAGGTGTTCTTCGGCGTTCCCGGCACTGGCGGCTGGTAGCCACCGCAAGCGCGGTCCCTAGGCCGGAAATGGCGTCCATCGCCGATCCGGCAACGAAGGGGGCTTACGCCGCGCTTAGTCGGGTGCCAGCAGTTGGCCTGTTGACCGCTGTCTATCGGAGGGCGGTCCACGCACGAAATGCTCGGCTTGCGTGGATCTTCGGTTTCGGGATGCCGATCACGGCCTGCGAGACCGCGTTCGGCCGCCGCGAATCCTCGATCGTGGAAGTAATCTCCTCAGAAGACCGCTTCTGGGACGCCTGCCCCTGCGCCCCGCTCGTGGTCGGCTACGCCACCGACCTCCTCGGCGTCGAAGCGACGCGCTGGGAGTTCGCCAAGGCGATCGTTCGCACCGGC
>DATJIM010000095.1:0-2167 GCA_035493195.1 Caldimonas sp. | reverse complement strand
GGACGTCCGTTTCCTCGCCGCCGCCGAGCGCAGGCGCGTCCTCGGCGGCGAGCGGCGCGTCGTCGCGGCGTTCGCCGACGCGATCGTCGCCGTCCGTCCCGAGCTCGCGAAGGCTCGGCTCGGCAAGCCCCTCGCGATGCTCCTCTTCGGCATGATGAACTGGATGTTCACGTGGCTGCAGCCCAAGGGCGAGCTGAGCCACGCCGATCTCTCGCCGGTCGTCGCCGACCTCTTCTTCGGCGGCATCGGCGCGGTGCGCACGCCGCCACGCCGACCGTCGCGAACGAATTCCCATCACCACAACGGAGACGCTCCATGTCCCTCTTCAGAAGCGCCGTCGTCGCTGCCGCGGCCGTCGCGTCGGGCACGTTCGCCGGCGTCGCGCGCGCCGACATCAACGTCGGCGTGACGGTCTCGGCAACCGGGCCTGCCGCTTCGCTCGGCATCCCCGAGAAGAACACGATCGCGCTGATGCCGCAGACGATCGGCGGGCAGAAGGTCAACTACATCGTCCTCGACGACGCTTCCGACACGACCAACGCGGTCGCCAACGCGAGAAAGCTCGTCACCGAGAGCAAGGTCGACGTCCTGCTCGGCTCGACGACGACGCCGAACTCGCTGGCGATGATCGACGTCGCCGCCGAATCGCAGACACCGATGATCTCGATGGCGGCGTCGGCCGCCATCGTCGATCCGGTCGATGCGAAGCGGCGCTGGATCTTCAAGACGCCGCAGAACGACATCATGATGTCGCTCGCGATCGCGAGCCACATGGCCGCGGCAGGCGTCAAGACGGTCGGCTTCATCGGCTTTTCCGACGCCTACGGCGAAGGCTGGTTCCGCGAGTTCTCGAAGGTCGCTCCGGTCAAGGGGCTGACGATCGTCGCAAGCGAGCGCTACGCCCGCACCGACACGTCGGTGACGGGCCAGGTGCTCAAGCTCGTCGCCGCCAAGCCCGACGCGGTGCTGATCGCGGCGTCGGGAACTCCCGCGGTGCTGCCGCAGCGCACGCTCAAGGAGCGCGGCTACGCCGGCAAGTACTACCAGACGCACGGCGTCGCCAACAACGACTTCCTGCGCGTCGGCGGCAAGGACGTCGACGGCACGTACCTGCCCGCTGGTCCGGTGCTCGTCGCGGCGCAGCTGCCGGCGACCCATCCCGTCAAGCCGAGCGCGCTCGAGTACGTCAACAAGTACGAAGCCGCGTACGGCAAGGGCTCGGTCTCGACGTTCGGCGCGCACGCATGGGACGCCGGCCGGCTCATGTCGGTCGCCGCCGCGCAGGCACTGAAGAAGACGAAGCCGGGAACGCCGGAGTTCCGCGCCGCGCTGCGCGACGCGCTCGAAGGCGCGCGCGAGGTCGCCGGCGCGCACGGCATCTTCAACATGTCGCCGACCGACCACCTCGGCCTCGACCAGCGCGCGCGCGTGATGGTCAAGATCGAGAACGGTGCCTGGGTCTATCAACCGTGAACGGTGCCCCCACGCTCTCTTCGTTCGCTGCCCCCCGAGGGGCCTGCGGCGCCCTTTGGGGCGGCCCTGCGGGCGCCGCGCCGATCGTGATGAGGTAGTCAAAGATGGCCGTCCTCCAGAGCCTGATCGCCGACCGCTGGGTCGGCAGCCGCGAAGGCACACGCCTCGCGAGCGCGATCGACGGCAGCGTCCTGCATCACACGCACGCCGACGCGATCGACTTCGCCGAAGCGCTCGGCCACGCGCGCCAGGTCGGCGGGCCGGCGCTGGGCGCGCTCGACTTCCAGCAGCGCGCGGCGCGCCTCAAGGCGCTCGCCGCGTATCTCAACGGCAGGAAGGAAGAGCTCTACGCGATCTCGCGCCACACCGGAGCGACGCGCAGCGACGGCTGGGTCGACATCGAGGGCGGCACCGGAACGCTCTTCGCGTACGCGTCGATCGGCGGCAACGAGCTGCCGTCGGGCAACGTGCTCCACGAAGGGCCGCCCGTCGTGCTCGGCAAGAAGGGCAGCTTCGCGGCGACGCACATCCTCGTTCCGCGCGGCGGTGTCGCCGTCCACATCAACGCGTTCAACTTCCCGGTCTGGGGGCTGCTCGAGAAGTTCGCGCCGACCTTTCTCGCCGCGATGCCGTGCATCGCCAAGCCGGCAACGGCGACGAGCTATCTCACCGAAGCGCTGGTGCGGATGATGGT
>DATJIM010000094.1:0-4983 GCA_035493195.1 Caldimonas sp. | reverse complement strand
TGAACCGAGAGATGTGGGCCCATCCGGCGACGCAGCGCAACTTCGCGCAGCTCGCCGCCGACGGCGCGACCGTGCTCGGCCCGGCGAGCGGCGACCAGGCGTGCGGCGAGATCGGCGACGGCCGCATGCTCGAGCCCGAGGAGCTGCTCGCCGACGTCGTCGCGTTCTTCCAGCCGAAGTTGCTCGCCGGTCGGCGTGTCCTCGTCACCGCGGGGCCGACGTTCGAGCCGCTCGATCCGGTGCGCGGCCTCACGAACCGCTCGAGCGGCAAGATGGGATTCGCGTTCGCGCGTGCCGCCGCCGAGGCCGGCGCCGACGTCACCGTCGTCGCCGGTCCGGTCGCGCTCGACACGCCGCGCCGCTGCCGCCGTGTCGACGTCACGACCGCCGTCGAGATGCACCAGGCGGTGATGGCCGAAGTCGCCGCGTGCGACGTCTTCGTCGCGACGGCGGCGGTCGCCGACTGGCGCGTTGCCGACATCGCCAAGGACAAGATCAAGAAGGTCGAAGGCGGCGGGACGCCCACCTTTGCGTTCGTCGAGAACCCCGACATCCTCGCCGCGGTCGCGGCGCTCCCGAAGCCGCCGTACTGCGTCGGCTTCGCCGCCGAAAGCGGCGACCTGCTCGCCAACGCGAGCGCGAAGCGGCGCCGCAAGAACGTGCCTTTGATCGTGGCCAACCTCGGGCCGGCGACGTTCGGCCGCGACGACAACGCGCTGACGCTGATCGATGCCGGCGGCTCGCGCGAGCTGCCGCGGGCGACCAAGCGCGTGCTCGCGCGCCGGCTCGTCGCCGAGATCGCGGCGCGGATCGGCGAAGCGAAGCGCAGCGAGGCGTCGACGCCCGCATGGACGTCATGACCCACGTCGACGTCCGCATCCTCGACGAGCGCATCGCCGACCGCTTGCCGGCGTACGCGACCGCAGGCAGCGCCGGTCTCGACCTGCGCGCGTGCATCGACGCCCCGATCGTCCTCGTTCCCGGCGCCGCTGAGCTCGTGCCGACCGGAATCGCGATCCACATCGGCGACCCCGGCCATGCGGCGATGATCCTGCCGCGCTCCGGGCTCGGCCACAAGCACGGCATCGTCCTCGGCAACCTCGTCGGCCTGATCGACTCGGACTACCAGGGGCCGCTGATGGTGAGCTGCTGGAACCGCGGCCAGGCGCCGTTCACGATCGAGCCGTTCGAGCGCATCGCGCAGCTCGTCGTCGTTCCCGTCGTGCGGGCGGAGTTTCGCGTCGTCGCATCGTTCGACGCGAGCGGCCGCGGCAGCGGCGGCTTCGGCTCGACCGGGCGCAGCTGAGTTCCGCTTCGATGGACGAGGCGGCCGCCGAGGGTCGCAGCGCCGCGCCTGCCGTGACCGCACGCGCGGCGGGCTTCGACCGCGCGCGCTTTCGCCGCCTCTTCTTCGCGGTGATGCTGCCGATGTTCCTCGCCGCGGTCGACCAGACGCTGCTCGCGACCGCGACACCGGTGATCAGCCGCGAGCTCGGCGGCCTGCGCGACACGTCGTGGCTCGCCGTCGGCTACCTGCTCGCGTCGGTGGTCATGGTGCCTCTGTACGGCCGACTCGGCGATCGCTTCGGCCGGCGCAAGCTGCTGAGCGCGGCGATCGTCGTCTTCGCGATCGGCTCGCTCGCTTGCGGTGTCGCGCCGAATCTCGGCGCGCTCGTCGCCGCGCGCGTCGTGCAGGGTCTCGGCGGCGGCGGTTTGATGACGCTCTCGCAGGCGCTGATCGGCGAGCTCGTTCCGCCGCGCATGCGCGCGCGCAACCAGGTGCGCTTCGCGATCGTCTTCACCCTCGCGAGCGTCGGCGGTCCGGTGATCGGCGGCCTCGTCGTCCACCACGCGAGCTGGCGGTGGCTCTTCTTCGTCAACCCGCCGCTCTGCGCCGTTGCCCTCTGGCGGCTGCGCCCGCTGCTGGGCGACGACCGCGCGTACAAGACGCAAGGCAAGCCCGATGTGCTCGGCATCGTGCTGTTCGCGCTGGCGGCGACGAGCACGCTCGTCTGGCTGTCGTCGGCAGGCCACCGCTTCGACTGGGGCTCGGCGACGAGCATCGCGTTCGTCGCAGCGGCGCTGGCGTTCGCGGTTGCGCTGGTGCGCGTCGAGCGGCGCGCCGATCGCCCGTTCCTGCCGTTCGAGCTGCTCGCGCTGCCGGCGGTGCGCTACGCCGTCCTGACCGTCGTCGCGTTCGCCTCGGCGATGTTCGCGATGGTCTTCTACCTGCCGATCTACCTGCAGCTCGCGCTCGGCTCGAACCCGGCCGAGTCGGGATTTCTGCTGCTGCCGCTGACCGCGGGGATCGTCGTCGGCGCTGCGCTCACCGGTCGGATCATCGTCTGGACCGGGCGGCCGACGATGATCCCGGGCGCCGGCCTCGTCGTCGCTGCCGTCGCGCTCGCCGGGCTCGCGTTTCTGCCGTCGGCGCGGACGGTGTTGGTCGGTCTCGAGTTCGTCGCCGGGCTCGGCTTCGGCACGGTGATGTCGGTGATGCAGATCGTCACCCAGACCGCTGCCGGTCCGAGCCGGCTCGGCGCGGCGGCGTCGACGGTGTCGCTCGCCCGCGCTCTCGGCTCTTCGCTCGGCGCGTCCGCGTTCGGAGCGCTGATCTTCGGCGTGATCGGCGCCGCGCCACTCCATCCGGGCGCGCACGCGGCGGACCTGCGGTTCGCGCACGCATTCCGCTTCGCGTTCGCCGGTGCGGCCTTGCTGTCAGCGTTGGGCGCCTGGGCCGCGAGCCGCGTGCCGGCCCTGCGCTTCGACGCCGAGCACCCGGTCACGGCGCCGTCGGTCGACTGAGCCTCAGGGGCAACCCGCAGGCATCACAATCTCGGGCGCAATGAAAAAGCATCTTGTCGCGGGCGTCGTCGTCGCCGCGGCCGTCGTCGTCGGCGGCGCCTGGCTGCTCGCGCGCGCCAGGACCGACACCGCCGGCGCCACGACGCCGGCCACGACCGCCGCGGCCGGGGCGCCGGTCAGCGTGACGACGGTGCGCGTGCAGCAGCGCGATGTCGACGTGGTGCTCGAGGCGACCGGCACCGTGCAGTCAATCAACAGCGTCGACGTGCGGCCGCAGATCTCGAGCGTCATCACGAAGGTCCAAATCAAGGAAGGGCAGTTCGTCCGCGCCGGCGATCTTCTCTTCACGCTCGATGCGCGCAACGACGAGGTCAACGTCGCCAAGGCGCAGGCGCAGCTCGCCAAGGATCAGGCGGCGCTCGCCGACGCCGAGCGCCAGCTCGCACGCAGCCAGGATCTGTTCAAGCAGAACTTCGTCTCGCAGGGCGCGATCGACACCAACCAGACGCTCGTCGATTCGTCGCGCGCGGTCGTCGCCGCCGACCGCGCGGCGATCGCCGCGGCGCAGGTCGGCCTGTCGTACACGCGGATCGTCGCCCCGACCACGGGCCGTGCCGGCGCGATCAACGTCTATCCCGGCAGCCTCGTGCAGCCGACCGGGAACGCGCTCGTCACGATCACCCAGCTCGATCCGATCGCGGTCGGCTTCAGCCTGCCGCAGCGCAACCTCAACGATGCGCTGGCGACGTTGCGCGGCGGCGGCGGCGTCGTGACCGCGGTGCTTCCCGACAGCGGGACGAAGCGCGAAGGCAAGCTGCAGTTCGTCGACAACGTCGTCGACCAGGCATCGGGAACCGTGCGCGTCAAGGCCGAGTTCGCGAACAAGGACGAGCGGCTGTGGCCTGGCGCATTCGTGACGATCCGTCTCGCGGTGCAGACCCTGCGCGGCGCGAGCGTCCTGCCGCTGGCGGCGATCATCCAGAGCCCGCGTGGCAAGATCGTCTACGCCGTCGACGCCGCGGGCAAGGCGATTCCGCGCCCGGTCGAGGTCGTGTACGCGAGTGGCGAAGACGCTGCGGTGACCGGCGTGGCGCCGGGCGAGCGGATCGTGCTCGAGGGCCGGCAGAACCTGCGCCCCGGGTCGCTCGTCGTCGAGCGACCGCCCGCAGAAGGTGCGGCGGCGCCGCGCGGACGCCATGGCGGCGCGGCTGCATCGGGCCCGGCGTCGGCGATGCCGGCCAGCGCGTCGGGCGCGATCGCGGTCCGCGCCAGCGCGGCGTGAGCGCGCGCGGCGAAGCGATGTGTTGAGATGAACCTTTCCGAGCTCTTCATCCGCCGTCCTGTGCTGACGGTGCTGCTCAACGCCGCGATCGTCGTCGCCGGCGTCATCGCGTACAGCAAGATTCCGGTCGCTGCGCTGCCGAGCTACAACACGCCGGTCATCAACGTCTCGGCGCAGCTGCCCGGCGCGAGCCCGGAGACGATGGCGACCTCGGTCGCGCTGCAACTCGAGAAGCAATTCCAGACGATCCCCGGCCTGGCGGTGATCAGCTCGAGCAACACCCTCGGCGTGACGTCGGTGACGCTCGAATTCGACCAGGGCCGCGACATCGACGCCGCCGCCGTCGACGTGCAGGCGGCGCTCCTGCGCGCGCAGCGTCAGCTGCCGATCGAGATGACGGTGCCGCCGGCGTACCGCAAGGTCAACCCGGCCGACGCGCCGGTGCTGTTCCTGGCGGTGACGTCGCCATCGCTCAGCCTCTCCGACCTCAACGACTTCGCCGAGCACCTGATCTCGCCGACCCTGTCGACGCTCGATGGCGTCGCCCAGGTCAACATCTACGGGCAGAAGCGCTTCGCGGTGCGCGTGCGCGTCCAGCCCGACGCGCTCGCCGCGCGCAACATCAGCCTCGACGAGCTGACCAAGGCCCTCTCGGCGGCGAACGCGAACACGCCGGTTGGCACGCTCGAAGGCCCCGCGCAGACGCTGACGCTGCAGGCCAACCGCCAGCTGCGCAACGCCGCCGAGTTCGCCGAGCTGATCGTCAGCAACAAGGGCGGCAACACGATGCGGCTGAAGGAGGTCGCGACCGTCGAGGACAGCTACGAGACGGTGAAGACGGCGGCGTCGTTCAACGGCGAGACCTCGATCTCGATGGGGATCCTGCGCCAGCCCGA
>DATJIM010000093.1:0-8940 GCA_035493195.1 Caldimonas sp. | reverse complement strand
CGAGCGGATGAAGATCGTCGTCGAGCCGACCGGAACGCTCGGCTTCGCGGCGGCACGGCGCATGGCACGCGAGCTGAAGGGGCAGCGCGTCGGCGTCCTGGTCAGCGGCGGCAACGTCGATCTCGCGCGATTCGCCGAGTTGATCACGGCTTGAGCGGTCACTTCGCGGCGCGCTTGAGCAGATCGGGTCAGGCCGGGGCGACGAAGGTCGCGAAGCTTGGCCGTAGACGCGGCGGCGAACGGCGTGCGCGCTCGACCGCGTGCTGCAGCGTCAGGTGCAGCACGTCGCGCTGGGCGTGGCTGCCACCGAGGCGGTGGGCGATCGACGGCAGCCGCGCGAGCAACTTGATCGCGGCGTCGTCGTCGCCGCTCCCGAACGCGATCAGCGCGCGGCACGCCGGCAGGCCGAGCTGACGCGTCGTCCGGCCGTAGCGCGTGCGCAGCCACTGGCGATGCGCGAGCTCCGCTTCGAGCCTGCGCGCACGATCGCGGTCCTTCGCGCCGACGAACGCGAGCATCGCATGGACGTCGCTGAAGCTGCAGAACGCGTCGTCGATGTGCCTCGACCAGGCGTCGGCGAGGTCGCTCCATCGTGCTCCCGCGTTCCGTCCCGCGAGGCCGATTCGCCACAGCAGCGCCGAGGCGTCGATCAGGTCCGAGACGTCCGCCGACCGTGCCGCGCGGACGTGCGTGTCGTACACGTCCAGCGCGCGGTCGGGCTCGCGCGCCGACAGGTGGAAGAGCGCGACGTGCCACCAACCATGCGTCACCACTGCGCTGTCGCTCGCCCACACGCCGGCGTGTTCCGCCATCCAGCGCACGCCCTCGGCGGGCCGGTCGGTCATCTCGAAGACGTGGGCCATCGCGTGGCAGGCGCGCGCGTCGAGCGGGTTCAGTGCGAGGGCGGCGCGCGCTGCGTCCTCGGCGCGCGCGTGCTCGCCCGACTCGGCGAGCGCGAACGCGTGCATGGCGAGCAGCGCGTGGTAGCCGGGATCGTCGTGCGACCACGCCGGCAGCGCCCGCGCGACATGCCGGCGCATGCGGGCGACGTCGCCGGTGACGTAGTCGAGCGACTGCGCGACCTGCAGCGCGACGACATCGCGCGGGAACCGCGAGAGGAGCCGGCCGAGCTTCGCCTTTGCGCCTTCGAAGTCGTCGGCGAGCACCGCCGAGAGCGCGGCGAGGTGCATCCGTTCGCGCTCGTTCGCCGGCAGCCGCAGCGCCGCGGCGACGATCGGCCGCGCCGCGTCGACACGGTGGACGTCGCGGCCAGTCGCGAGCTGCCAAGCCGCGAGCATGTGCGCCATGACGAATCCGGGCGCGTCGCGGCGTGCGGTCGCGAGCGCGCCGCCGTCGTCGCGCCGCCAGGCTTGCCAGGCGGCGACGGCGCGCTCGTACGCGGCGAGCGCGGCCGGCGTCGCGCCGCTGGCGGTGCAGCCGCGCAGGTCGTCCATCATCATGCCGCCAGGCGACGACCGCGCCCGTTCGCGGGAGCGATGTTGAGGTTCATGCGGAACACGTTGCCCGGGTCGTAGCGGTTCTTCAGCGCCTGCAGTCTGGCGTGGTTGACGCCGTAGCTCGCCGCGACGCGCTCGCCTTCGTCCTCGGTGAGGAAGTTGACGTAGCCGCTTCCGGTCGCGTGCGGCGCAGCGGCCGCGAACGATCGCCGCGCCCACGAGCGCACCTTGTCGTCGTCGCGCGGATCGGACCAGCGGCCGTGCACGTTCATGATGTAGTGCGCGTCGCGACCGACGAAGGCGGTCGCGTCGGGCGCGACCCGCGCCATTGCGCCGCCGAGCTGGGCGACGAAGATCTCGCACTCGGGCCCCGGCGACTGGGCCGCGGCGTCGATGATCACGTCGATCGCGTCGTCGCCGAGCGCGCTGAAGTTGTTCGATTTCCAGTAGTTGCGGCCACCCGCAGTCAGCAACGGGTCGAACGCGGTCTGGAAGCCCGCATAGGGCATCGGTCCGAGGTGGCTCGCGATCGGTTCGCCGAAGCCGAGCACAGGTGCGGCAGCGCGCGCTCCGGACTCGACGTCGCCGCTGTGGACGAGCGGCAGGACGACGACGTCGGTGCCGTGCGCCGACGTCGGCAGGAACGGCAGCGGCGGCGCCTTGCGCAGCACTGCCCAGACGCTCAACTCGTCGGGCGCGGTGACGTTGAAATCGCGCCACGCGCGCAGCACGCCGCGCGCTTGCGCGAACGGGTAGACAACGAGCCCGGCGTAGAGCTCCGGGCCGACCGGATGGAGGCGGAACTCGAACGACGTGACGACGCCGAAGTTGCCGCCACCGCCGCGCAGCGCCCAGAACAGGTCGGGCTCCGAAGTCGCCGACACGACGTGGACCGTGCCGTCGGCGGTGACGACGGTCGCGCCGAGGAGGTTGTCGACGGTCATGCCGTGGCGGCGCGTCAGCCAGCCGAAGCCGCCACCGAGCGTCAGGCCCGCGACTCCGGTGGTCGAATTGATTCCGAGCGGAACCGCGAGGCCGTGCGCCTGTGTCGCGCGGTCGACGTCGGCGAGCAGTGCGCCGGCGCCGACGCGCGCCGTGCGCGCGTCCGGATCGACGGTGACCGTCTTCATCGCCGAGAGATCGATCATCAGGCCGCCTTCGGCGACCGCGTTGCCGGCGATGTGGTGGCCGCCGCTGCGCAGGCTGAGCAGCATCCGCCGCGCTGCGGCGAAGCGCACCGCGGCCTCAACGTCGCTCTCGGTCCGGCAGCGCGCGATCAGCGCCGGTCGACGATCGACGGTCGCGTTCCAGACCTTGCGCGCGTCGTCGTAGCCGGCGTCGGCGGCGGTGAGGACGCCGCCACTGACCTGCGCGGCCAGCGCGGCGACGTCGTCGGAAGGCAGCTGCTGGACGTCGCGGTCCAGCGTGAGGTAGGGCAATGAGGGCATCGCAAGCTCCGGTGGTGAACCCCGTCCGTGACTTCGCCGGCGGGTGCGGCCATTGTTCGAACGCGATCGGTCGCGCGCTTGATCGGCCGTCGTCGCGGCTTGCCTGCGGCTCCGCGATTTGCGCTGGCACGGCCGGCGCGGCTAGAGTCCCCCGGGCCATGGCACATGACACGCTCTCCGACGTCCTTCGCGGTGTCCGCCTGCGCGGCGCCGTCTTCTTCAACATCACCGGAAGCAGCCGTTGGGCCGCCGAGGCGCCGCCGGCGAAGGAGATCGCGCCGCTCCTGATGCCGGGCGTCGAGCACGTGATCGAGTACCACGCGGTGTCGCGCGGCAGCTGCTGGGCCGGCATCCCCGACGGCCCGTGGGTGCAATTGCGCGAAGGCGACGTCGTCCTGTTTCCGCAGGGCGACGGACACGTCGTCTCGAGCGCGCCGCGGATGCGCGGCAGCACCGACTTCGGCTGGCTGAACGACGCCCGTCTCGACGGTGCCCCGCTGCAGGTCGCGTACGACGGCGAGCAGATGGCGTTTCCGGCGCCGCCGCGCGACGACGCCGACGCGACGCTCGTCTGCGGGTTCCTCGGCTGCGACATGCACCCGTTCAATCCGCTCCTGAGCGCGCTGCCGCGACTGCTGCACTTGCGCGCGAACGGCGACAACGCCTGGATGGCGAGCTTCACCCAGCAGGCAGTCAACGAGTCGCACGCGCAGCGGCCGGGAGCCGAGGCGATGCTCGCACGGATGAGCGAGATGATGTTCGTCGACGCGGTGCGTCGCTACGCCGACGAGCTGCCTGCGGGAAGCTCGGGCTGGCTCGCCGGCCTGCAGGATCGCTTCGTCGGCCACGCGCTCACGCTCATCCACCACGATCCGGCGCACGACTGGACGATCGAGGAGCTCGGCCAGCAGGTCGGCCTCTCGCGCTCGGCGTTGCACGAGCGCTTCGTCGAGCTGATCGGCACGCCGCCGATGCAGTACCTCGCGCAGTGGCGGATGCAGGCCGCTGCGCGTCTTCTCCTCGAGACACGCGCGACGGTCGCGTCGATCGCGCTCGACGTCGGCTATGAGTCCGAAGCCGCGTTCTCGCGCGCGTTCAGGCGCCTCGTCGGTAAGCCCCCGGCGGCGTGGCGGCGCGGGCGCGAGGCGAGTCGCTGACGTGCCGCTGCGCGCGCGTCAGCTCGCCGGCTCGCGTTCGCCGTCGAAGCGTTCGATCGGTCGTCCGGCGCGCTCCCAGGCGTCGAGGCCACCGAGGAGCGGCCGCACGCGCTTGAAGCCGATGCGCTGCAGTCGCTTGGCGACGCGCGCGGCCGAGATCTCGTTCGGGCACGCGCAGAAGACGACGACGTCGCGGTCGCGCGGCAGGTCGGGCAGGACGTCGTCGACCGCGTCGAGCGGCAGATGGAGCGCGCCGGGGATGCTGCCGTCGCGCAGCCGCGCCGGCTGGTCGCGGACGTCGATGATTGCGGGAGCATCGCCGCCATCGATCAGCTGCGTCAGCTCGTCGATGCCGATCCGTGCCATCCGCACCTCGCGGATCAGCCGCTGCCGCTGCCAGACCTTGAAGGCGACGAAGAGCGCGAGCGCGACCGCGATGACGATGAGACCGATCCGCCCCATCTCCTCGAGCACGCCGAGCACGTCGGCGACGGCATCGCGAAAGACGACGCCGAGCGCGATCGCGACGCCGGCCCAGAGCCCGGAGCCGATCGCGTCGTAGATGAGAAAGCGCGCGATCGGCAGCCGCATGTTGCCGGCGAGCGAGCTCGCGATCGCGGCGAAGCCCGGAATGAACTTCGCGACCATGAGCGAGCGTGCGCCCCAGCGCTCGAACAACGACTCGGTCTGGCGCACGCACGAGTCGGGCGAGATCGAGACGCGGCAGACCGCGCGCACAACGCGTCCGCCGAAGCGCCGACCGGCGGCGTACCACGCCAGGTCGGCGATGAGCGCCGCCGCGACCGCGGTCGCGAACAGCGCCGGCGTCGGAAAGCGCCCTTGCATGCTCAGCGCGCCGGTGACGATCAGGATCGGAACCGCGGGAAGCGGCGCGCCGAGCTGCGCGAGCAGGACGTTGAAGAACGCGACCGCGAGCCCGTACTCGGCGAGCAGGCGCAGCAGCGTCGTCATCGCGCCTTCACTTCGGCTCGACGATGGGGAACGCTGGGTTGGCGCTCGTGGTTGGCGTTCCGAATGAGGTGAACGAGCGGGCTGGCGTTCCACGCGCTCGCCGTCTGCGCGGTCGCGTCGGGCCAACCGGTGAGGTTGCCCGGCGGCGTG
The DNA here is from genome assembly GCA_035493195.1 of Caldimonas sp. Taxonomy (GTDB): domain Bacteria; phylum Pseudomonadota; class Gammaproteobacteria; order Burkholderiales; family Burkholderiaceae_C; genus Schlegelella_A. The sequence continues at coordinate 3,756 of DATJIM010000093.1, read as the reverse complement.
GCCCCGGCGGCAAAGAAGCTGCCCCGGTCGATGCCGCTGCCGGCGATTTCGGCGCGGCCGCGAGCGGTGTCATCCATCGTCTCCTCCGTTCGCTTGCTGCCGGACGATGCCCGACCGGCGGTCTCGTTGCGGCCATGGTAGCGAGCGCAACTGGAGGACGGCCTTGCTGCCGGCGGGGCGCTCGCTCCGCCGTCCGGCACGCCTCGTCGAATGCGCGTAGCGTCGATCCCGTGGGCCGTCGTTCGACGGCCGGGAGACGACGATGCATCCAGAAGGACCCCTGCCGACGAGGCGGTTGCTCCGCACCACTTCGATCGCGCAGGCGCAGCCCTGGCGAAGCGATCCCGTGACGCTCGACTCCGAAGCGCTCTCGGTGATGACCGACCTGACGCAGGTCAAGGCGGCGACGGCGAGCCCGCGGACGACACTGCGGCAGGCCGAGCAGATCATGATCTACCAGGGCGTGCGGATGCTTTTCGTCGTCACCGAGATGCCGAGCCTGGTCGGGCTGATCACGACGACCGACCTCTACGGCGACCGGACGCTGCGAATCGTCCAGCAGCGCAACGTCCACTATGACGAGATCACCGTCGCCGACGTCATGGTCGACGTCGCCGCGCTCGAGGCGATCGACTTCGCGCTGATCAAGCAGGCGACGGTTCGCAACGTCGTCGCGACGCTCAAGCAGCAGGGCCGCAACCACCTGCTGATCGTCGAGAGCCTGGGCAAGCCGCCGGGCTTTCGCAGCGTCGAGCAGCTGCGCGTGCGCGGCGTCGTCTCGCGCGCGCAGGTCGAGCGTCAGCTCGGCGCCGTGATCGACATGGTCGAGGTTGCGCGCAGCTTCGCCGACATCGAGAAGGCGCTGTACTGATCGCTCAGTACGTCAGTCGGTCGGGGCGGAGGTCGCGCAGGATCGTCGTCGCGATCTCCTCGATCGACTTGTGCGTCGACGACAGCCAGGCGATGCCCTCGCGCTTCATCATCGTCTCGCCCTCGCGCACCTCGTAGCGGCAGTTCTCGAGCGACGCGTACTTGCTGTTCGGCCGCCGTTCGGTGCGGATTCGCGCCAGCCGCTCGGGATCGATCGTCAGGCCGAAGCACTTCGCCTTGAACGGCACGAGCGTCGACGGCAGCTTGCCGCGCTCGAAGTCCTCGGGTATCAGCGGGTAGTTCGCCGCCTTGATGCCATGCTGCATCGCGAGATAGAGCGACGTCGGCGTCTTGCCGCTGCGGCTGACGCCGACCAGGATGACGTCGGCCTCGGCGAGGCTCTTCGCCGACTGGCCGTCGTCGTGGGCGAGCGCGAAGTTGATCGCCTCGATGCGGTCGCTGTACTCCTTGCTCTCCGAGACGTCGGAGAAGCGCCCGATGCGGTGGTTCGAGGTGATGCCGAACTCCGCCTCGAGCGGCTCGATGAAGGTGTTGAACATGTCGAGCACGAGGCCGTGCGAGTGCTCCTTGACGACCGAGAGGATCTCGACGTTGACAAGCGTGACGAAGACGATCGGCCTGCGACCGTCGTGCTCGGCGATGTGGTTGATCTCGCGGACGACCTGGTGCGCCTTGTCGGGCGTGTCGATGAACGGGCGTCGCAGGTGCCGCGGCTTGATCGCGAACTGCGACAGGATCGAGTTGCCGAACGTCTCGGCGGTGATCCCGGTGCCGTCGGAGATGAAGAAGACGGTCGGCCGCGGCAGCGCGGCTGCAGGCGTGGGTGCGTCCATCGCCGGATGATAGGCAGACACGCAGAACCAACTGCGCTCGTAGAATCGACGCAGCTTTTCGATCCCTTCGCATGCCTGCCGCCGCTCCGTTCCGCCGCTTCGCCGCCTGCCGCCGCGCCGCGGGCCTGGACGCGCGCGACGTCCGGCCGCCGCAGCAGGCCAGCCGCCGCGCATGCAAGGGTCGGGAGACACCGGTTTTTCACGAGCCCCGAGTCCTCCCATGGCATCCACCCCTCTGGCGACCGCCTTCGTCGCTCCTTTCGACACCCTGAGAATGACCGACGTCGAGGCGGTCGGCGGCAAGAACGCCTCCCTCGGCGAAATGATCAGCCAGCTGAGCGAATCGGGCGTGCGCGTTCCCGGCGGCTTCGCGACGACTGCGCACGCGTTTCGCACCTTTCTCGCCGCCGACGGGCTCGCGTCGCGCATCGCGTCCCGGCTCGCGTCGCTCGACGTCGACGACGTTCGCGCGCTCGCCGACGCCGGTGCGGAGATCCGGCGCTGGATCGAAGCGCAACCGCTGCCTCCCGCGTTCGAGGCCGACGTGCGGCGCGAATTCGCGAGGCTCGTCGCCGCCGCTCCCGGCGCGACGTTCGCCGTGCGCTCGTCGGCGACCGCCGAGGACCTGCCCGACGCGTCGTTCGCGGGCCAGCAGGAGACCTTCCTCAATGTCGCCGGCATCGACGACGTCCTCGCCAAGCTGCGCGAGGTCTTCGCCAGCCTCTACAACGACCGCGCGATCAGCTACCGCGTCCACAAGGGCTACGCGCACGGCGACGTCGCGCTCTCGGTCGGCGTCCAGCGGATGGTGCGCAGCGACCTCGGCTCGGCGGGCGTGATGTTCACGATCGACACCGAGAGCGGCTTCCCGGACGTCGTCTTCGTCACCTCGAGCTACGGCCTCGGCGAGACGGTCGTGCAGGGCGCCGTCAATCCCGACGAGTTCTACGTGCACAAGCCGGCGCTGAAGAATGGCAAGCACGCGATCATCCGCAGGAACCTCGGCTCGAAGCTGGTGCGGATGACGTTCGCGACTCCCGAGGAGCAAGCCGCGACCGGCAAGCTCGTGGCGACGCTCGACACCGCGACCGAGCTGCGCAATCGCTACTCGCTGAGCGACGCCGAGGTCGCCGAGCTCGCGCGCTACGCGCTCGTCATCGAGCAGCACTACGGGCGGCCGATGGACATCGAGTGGGGCAAGGACGGCGTCGACGGCAAGCTCTACATCCTGCAGGCGCGCCCGGAGACGGTGAAGAGCCGCTCCGCCGGGACGTCCGAGCAGCGCTACAACCTGAAGGGCAGCGGCACCGTGCTCGTCGAAGGCCGCGCGATCGGGCAGAAGATCGGCACCGGGCCGGTGCGCCTCGTCGAGTCGGTCGCCGACATGGACCGTGTCCAGGCCGGCGACGTCCTCGTCACCGACATGACCGACCCGAACTGGGAGCCGGTGATGAAACGCGCGAGCGCGATCGTCACCAACCGCGGCGGTCGCACGTGCCACGCCGCGATCATCGCGCGCGAGCTCGGCATCCCGGCGGTCGTCGGCTGCGGCGACGCGACGACGGTGCTCAAGGACGGCGCGCTCGTCACCGTGGCGTGCTCGGAGGGCGACACCGGCTACGTCTACGACGGCCTGCTCGAGACCGAGGTGACCGAGGTCGAGCGCGGCGAGCTGCCGTACTCGCCGGTCAAGATCATGATGAACGTCGGCAACCCGCAGATGGCGTTCGATTTCGCACAGATGCCGAACAACGGAGTCGGCCTCGCCCGCCTCGAGTTCATCATCAACAACAACATCGGTGTCCACCCGCGCGCGATCCTCGACTACCCGAACGTCGACGGCGACCTCAAGAAGGCGGTCGAGAGCGTCGCCCGCGGCCACGCCTCGCCACGCGCCTTCTACGTCGACAAGCTCGCCGAGGGCATCGCGACGATCGCGGCGGCGTTCTGGCCGAAGCCGGTGATCGTCCGGCTCTCCGACTTCAAGAGCAACGAGTACAAGAAGCTGATCGGCGGCTCGCGCTACGAGCCC
>DATJIM010000092.1:0-4716 GCA_035493195.1 Caldimonas sp. | reverse complement strand
GACCTCGGTGTCGGCGTGGCGGCCGGCGCCGAGCGTGCCGTCCCGGCTCACCGCGGTCGTCAGCGCGACGCTGCGGCCACCGCCGCGGCGCGTCAGCGGCCGCCGCGTCGACGCTGCGGCGGCGAGCGCGGCGGTGACTCCGGGGACGACCTCGCACTCGATCCCCGCAGCGGCGAGGGCGGCGAGCTCTTCCTCGAGCCGGCCGAAGACGCTCGGATCGCCGCCCTTCAGGCGCACGACGCGCTTGCCGTCGGCGGCGTGCTTGACCAGCAGCGCATCGATCGTCTCCTGCGCCGTGTTCTCGCGGCCGCCGCGTGCGTGCGCGACACCGACGAAGCCGCGCTTGCCGACGTCGATCCAGCGCGCGCTCGGCGCCAGCGCGCGCAGCGCCGGATCGACGAGCGCGTCGAAGAGGACGACGTCGGCTTGCTGGAGGCGTTGCGCGCCGCGCAGCGTGATGAGGTCGGCCTCGCCCGGACCGGCGCCCACGAACGAGACGCTGCCGCGAGTTTCGGAGCACGTCACGCGCCGACCTCCGTGCGTCGTGCAAAGCGCGGCAGCGGCTCGTGAACGTCGCCTTGATAGTGGCCCTGCGGAAAGAACGCGAGGGCGCGCTCGGCGACCGCTTGCGACTGGTCCGCGCGCAACTGCACGGCGTCGAAGCCGCAGCGCACGAGCATCGGCATCATGTCGGCGATGACGTCGCCGGTGGCGCGGATCTCGCCGGCGAAGCGATGCCGCGTGCGCAGCAACCGCGCCTGGCTGTACGCGCGTCCGTCGGTCCACTTCGGAAAGACGAGGCCGATGCTGGCGACGCCGCCGAGATCGGCGGCGATCGACGCCACTGCAGCGTCGTTGGCGAGGACGAGATCGACTGGCGCCGAGCCGTCGACGAACCGCACCGGCGCGCTCATGCGTGCAGCGCGGTCGTGCGGCGCACGCCGTCCGCGGCGGCCTTGAACGGCTCGACGCCGACCCTGCGCACCGTTTCGATGAAGCGTTCGCTCGGCGCGCTGCGCTCGGCGCGGTACGCATCGATCAGCGCCTCGACGACGTCGGGCACCTCGTCGGCCGCAAACGACGGACCGATGATCCTGCCCGGCACCGCCGGGCCGCCGAGCGTCGATCCGTCGGCGCCCCCGAGCGAGACCTGGTACCACTCCTTGCCGTCCTTGTCGACGCCGAGGACGCCGATGTGGCCGCTGTGGTGGTGGCCGCAAGAGTTGATGCAGCCGCTGATGTTGACCGCGATGTCGCCGATGTCGTGCAGCTCGTCGAGGTCGGCGAAGCGCTCGGCGATGTGCGCCGAGACCGGAATCGAGCGCGCGTTGGCGAGCGAGCAGACGTCGCCGCCAGGGCAGCAGATCATGTCGGTGAGGAGGCCGATGTTGGGCGTCGCGAAGCCGACGGCGCGCGCCTGCAGCCAGAGCGCGTGCAGCTCCGCGGCCCGCACCCACGGCAGCACGAGGTTCTGCTGGTGCGTGACGCGCAGCTCGCCGGCGCTGAAGCGGTCGGCGAGGTCGGCGGCGGCGTCCATCTGCGCGTCGGTCGCGTCGCCGGGCGCCTGGCCGGCACGCTTGAGCGAGAGCGTGACCGCGCGGCGCCCGCTCAGCCGGTGCGCGTGGACGTTGCGTTCGAGCCAGCGCCGGTACGCGGGCGCGGTGTCGGTCTGCGCGTCGAGCGCCGGCTCGGGCTCTTCGCGCACGCCGGGAGGCGTGCCGAAGTGCGCCGAGACGCGCGCCAGCTCTTCCTCGGTGATGAGCGGGGCGAGGCCGTCGTCGTCGTCGCGCAGGATGGCGGCGAACTCGTCCTCGACGTTGCGCGTGAACTCGGCGCCGAACGCCTTGACGATGATCTTGATCCGCGCCTTCCAGATGTTGTCGCGCCGGCCGTATTCGTTGTAGACGCGCAGGACGGCCTCGAGGTAGGCGAGCAGCTGCTGCCACGGCAGGAACTCGCGGATCACCGGGCCGATCATCGGCGTGCGGCCCATGCCGCCGCCGACGCGGACCTCGAAGCCGAGCTCGCCGGCATCGTTGCGAACGAGTTGCAGGCCGACGTCGTACCAACCGGTCGCGGCACGGTCCTCGAGCGCGCCGTTCACCGCGATCTTGAACTTGCGCGGCAGGGCAGCGAACTCGGGGTGCAGGCTCGACCACTGGCGCATGATTTCGCAGAACGGCCGCGGGTCCGCGACCTCGTCGGGCGCGACTCCGGCGAACGCGTCGGCGGTGATGTTGCGGATGCAGTTGCCGCACGTCTGGATGCCGTGCATGCCGACCTCGGCGAGCGCGTCCATGACGTCGGCGGCACGCTCGAGCGGGATCCAGTTGAACTGCAGGTTGGTGCGCGTCGTGAAGTGGCCGTAGCCGCGATCGAAGTCGCGCGCGATGCGGGCGAGCGTGCGCAGCTGCTCGCTCGCGAGCGTGCCGTACGGGATCGCCACGCGAGCCATCGGCGCGTGGCGTTGCACGTACCAGCCGTTCTGGCGCCGCATGTGGCCGAAGTCGTCGGCACTCAGCTCGCCGGCGAGATGGCGCTCGAGCTGGTCGCGGAACTGCCGCGCCCGTGCGTGGACGAAGTCGCGGTCGAACGTGTCGTAGCGGTACATCCCGAAACCCGAAGCGTCGGCGTGCCGCGAGCGCTGGCCCAGAATGACGTGTGCGGGCGAGCGCCGCCGCTCGTGCGACGGAAGCGGCACTCTAGCGACGCGCCAGTTCGCCACGAACCACAGTTTTTTCACTTCGGTATGTCGGATGCGGCATAAGAAAAGAGCGCGGGACGAGCTCGAGCGATCTCCATGCGCTCGCCGTGACGTGTTGCGCAGCCTCGCCGGCGCTTGCGCGATCGGCTCGCTCGGTGCCCTCGGTCTCGCCGGCTGCTCGAGCGCGCCGAAGACGACCGGCGGCGTCGCCCCCGTCGCGTCGGCAGCGTCGGCGCCGCCGATCGTCGCGCCACCGCCCGCTCCGCCGCGGCGACCGCGAATCGGCCTGGCGCTCGGCGGCGGCGCCGCGCGCGGCTTCGCCCACATCGGCGTCATCCAGGCGCTCGAGGAGAACGGGCTCGTCCCCGACCTCGTCGTCGGCACGTCGGCGGGCAGCGTCGTCGCGGCGCTGTTCGCGTCGGGAAGGAACGGGCGCGAGCTGGCGACGATCGCCGACGCGATGGACGAGACCGCGTTCGCCGACTGGTCGTATCCGGGACGCGCGCTGATTCGCGGCGAGGCGCTCGCCAAGTTCATCCGCGAGCAGACGAATCATCGCCAGATCGAGCAGATGACGATTCCGCTCGGCGTCGCCGCGACCGACCTCGACAGCGGTCAGCCGATCCTGTTTCGCAGCGGCGACACCGGAACCGCGGTGCGCGCGTCGAGCGCGGTGCCGGCGGTGTTCCAGCCGGTGAGGATCGGCAGCCGGGAGTATGTCGACGGCGGCCTGTCGGCGCCGATCCCGGTCCACCACGCGCGCGAGATGGGCGCCGAATTCGTGATCGCGGTCGACATCTCGGCGGTCCCGGAAGGCAATCCGACCGGCGACGCCGCGCGCATGCTCCTGCAGACCTTCGCGATCATGGGCAAGGGCCTCAAGACCTACGAGCTGCGCGATGCGGACATCGTCCTGCAGCCGGCGCTCGCCGGCGTCTCCGGCGCCGACTTCACGACGCGCCGGCAGTCGATCCAGGCCGGACGCGACGTCACGATCGCGCACCTCGCCGAGTTGCGGCAGCGGCTGGCGGCGAAGAGCCAGCTCTAGAAAGGAAAAGGCCCGGACGGAATCCGGGCCTCGGTGCGAAGGCGTCGCTCCCGCGACGCTGGCGCTCTTGCGCTTAGGCGGCGCGCTTGCTCGACTTCGTCGCGGCTTGCGTCGCGCGGACGGCGGTCGACGACATCGCCTGGAAGTTCGCGTCGGCGACTTCGGCGGCTTGCTTGGCGGCCTTCTGGACGCTCTCGATCGCGTTGTTCGCGGCGGCGACGGCCGACTTCACGAGCGCAACGGCGTTCTCGGTGCCGGCGGGCGCGTTCTTGACGGCGGTGTCGATGATCGACATGAAGCGCGCTTGCGCTTCGGCGCCCGTCGCTTCGGCGACGCGCGAGACTTCCGCGCCGGTCGACGAGGCGATCTCGTAGACGTAGCGGTTGTACGCGGCGACCTTCTCGGCGGCCGGCTGGAACAGGCTCGCCTGCAGCGCGAGCAGCTCTTGCGCGTCCTTGACCGACAGTGCGGCCTGGACGTTCTGGGCGGCGTCGCCGATCGCGCTCTTGGCGACTTGGAGGTTCAGCTCGACGAGCTTCTCGACGCCTTCGAAGGCGGTGCCGGCGAGGCCGAACATCGTCTCGACGTTGCTCTTCTGGACGCTGACGAATTGTTCAACGGTCATCATCTTGGATCTCCTGTGTGTGTGGGGTGGGGCGGCTTGTCTGGCGTGCTATGCTGCACTGCAACAAGACCAAAGTATAGAGGCTCGGACGGTCATTGCAAGCACTTTTTGGTGCATTGCAACAATGTTAGTGGGGGATCCCTAGGAACGCCGACAATCGCGCCCGATGACGACCCCGCCTGCCTCCGACATCGCTGCTGCGGAGGCGGCGGTGGCCAGCCGCCGATCGGTGCGCGCGTTCCTGCCGACTCCCGTGCCGCGCGCGACGATCGAGCGGATCCTCGCCGTCGCGTCGCGCGCGCCGTCGGGAACGAACACCCAGCCGTGGAAGGTCTATGT
>DATJIM010000091.1:0-35097 GCA_035493195.1 Caldimonas sp. | reverse complement strand
CGGCAGCGCGCTGCAGCAGCGGCAGCGCCGCCTTGAGCGCGCGCGCCGCCTGCACCGAGCCGTTCCAGGCGACCAAGGCGCGCTCGCCGACGGTTTCGCGCTGCAAGGGATGGGGAACGACGAGCGCTGGCGCTGCGCTCTGCAGGACGACCGCTTCGACGAACCCGTGCGGCGGCCCGCCGTCGTCGCCGCCGGTCGGCGCGCCGACGACGAGCAGGTCGGCGTAGGTCGCCTCGGCGACGAAGCCGTGGACGATCGTGTCGCCGACGACGTCGCACCACACGCACGCGCGCTCTCCCGCGGTGGCGAGCGCCATCAGCCGCTCGCGCTCGCCTTCTGTCGGCGCGAGCCGCTCGGCAACCGCCTGCAGAGCTGCGCTCGCCGAATACGCGAACGAAGCTTGCTCGGGGCTCGGGCGGACGCCGAACAGCGCCGTCAGCTCGGCGCCGTGGCGGTCGGCGAGCGCTTGCGCGACGGCAAGGCGCGAAGCGCTGCCCGGACGCGCGTCGAGATGAAGCAGGATCGAGCGGATCTCGTTCATCGAGCGCGTCCACGCCTTCACGCGCCGGCGCGCTTGGCGACGGGCGAGTACATGTCGAGCAGCTGCAGGCGCGTCGCGCGCAGCCGCTCCGAAACGACGCCCATCAGCCGCAGCATGAACGCCATGCCGAACGAGGGGTCGCGGTCGAACGCAGCGAGCAGCTCCTCGCCCTCGATCGCGAACGCGGTGACGTCGTCGAGCGCGCGCGCCTGGAAGTGCTTGGCGGTGTGGCGCAGCACCGCCGACCAATCGAACACGTCGCCGGCGTAGAGCGTCTGGACGCGCAGGACGTGCCCGGGCACGTCGAGCTCGAGCGCGACCATGCCCTCGACAAGCAGATAGAGCACCGAGTAGTCGTCGCCTTCGCGGAAGATGACCTGGTTCGCCGCAAAGCGAACCTCCCTCGCCAGCGCCGCCAGCGCCGCCCGATGCTCGGGGCGGAAGTCGGCGACGAACGGCTGCGTGTCGAGCCGGTGCGGCGCGCCTGTCGGCATCGTGGTCTCCTGCTGCCTCGAGCAGCCGATTGTTCGGCAGCGGCCGCCCGACCGGTTGACCTGCCTCAAACGCCCTGCGCTGCCTGGACCCGATGCTCGAGCCTCGCCTTCAGGAAGCCGCTCGCCGCGTAGCGCGTGACGCGGCGATAGAAGCGCGCGGTGAGGCGGTCGACCATCGCGCTGTAGGCGTCGACGAGCTCGGGGCGGATGCTGAAGTGATCGTAGTTGACGACGACATCGACGCGGCGGTCGAGCGGCCCGACGGCGCGCGCGACTTCGGCCTCGATCTCCTCGACGTCGGCAAGCTCGTCGACGACGTGGCCTTCGAAGTCGATGAAGAGCACGTTGTTGGCGGCATCGAACGAGATCCGCTCGGCGAGCGGCAGCGCGAGCATGCGCTCGCGAAGGTTCATCGGGGCGGCGTCGAAGAGCGCCGCGTCCATCAGCTTGAGATCGGGGCTGATCGCCGGCATGAAGTCCATCAGCGCGAGGATCTGGCGCTGCAGGTCGATGCCCGGCGCGATCTCGATCAGCTCGAGGCCGCCGCTCGCGGCGAGGCGGAAGACGCAGCGCTCGGTGACGTAGAGCACGCGTTGGCCGCGCGTGCGCGCGCGCGCGCCGCTGAACGTGCGGTGCTCGACCGCGCGAACGAACTTGCGGCACGTCCCCTCGCTGTCGATCCGCACCTTGCCGTCGCCGACGTGGACCTGGAGGTCGCCAGTCGTGAACGTGCCGACGAAGACGACCTCGCGCGCCGCCTGGCTGATGTTGATGAAGCCGCCGGCGCCGGCGAGCCGCGTGCCGAACTTGCTGACGTTGAGGTTGCCTTCGGCGTCGGCCTGCGCGAGGCCCAGGATTGCGACGTCGAGGCCGCCGCCGTCGTAGAAGTCGAACTGGCTCGGCTGGTCGATCACCGCCTGGGTGTTGACCGCGGCGCCGAAGTTGAGTCCGCTCGCCGGGACGCCGCCGATGACACCAGGTTCGGCGGTCAGCGTCAGGAGGTCGAACGCGTTCTCCTCGGCGGCGACGTCGGCGACTCCCTCGGGCATGCCGATGCCGAGGTTGACGACCGCGTTGCGCCTGAGCTCGAGCGCGGCACGGCGCGCGATCACCTTGCGCGCGCCGAGCGCGAGCGGCGCGAAGGTGCTCATCGGCACCCGGATTTCGCCGGCGAACGCGGCGTTGTACTGCGTCGCGAACGTCTGCATGTGGTGCTCGGGACGCTCGGCGACGACGACGCAGTCGACGAGGACTCCGGGCACCTTGACCTGGCGCGGGTGGAGCGATCCGCGCTCGGCGATGCGCTCGACCTGGGCGATGACGATGCCGCCGCTGTTGTGCGCGGCCATCGCGATCGCGAGCGACTCGAGGGTCAGCGCCTCGTGCTCCATCGTCAGATTGCCGTCGCCGTCGGCGGTCGTCGCGCGGATGATCCCGACCTGGATCGGGAACGCCTTGTAGAAGAGCACTTCCTCGCCGTCGATCTCCATCAGGCGGACGAGGTCGTCGCGGGTTGCGTCGTTGACCTTGCCGCCGCCCTGGCGCGGGTCGACGAAGGTGCCGAGGCCGACCTTGGTGAGCGTTCCGGGCTTGCCTGCGGCGATGTCGCGAAAGAGATGCGAGATCACTCCCTGCGGCAGGTTGTACGCCTCGATCTCGCCGGCCACCGCGAGCTCCTGGAGCTTGGGAACCAGGCCCCAGTGGCCGCCGACGACGCGCTTGACCAGGCCGCGGTGGCCGAAGTGGTTGAGGCCGCGCGTCTTGCCGTCGCCCTGCCCCGCCGCGTAGACGAGCGTCAGCGCGCGCGGCGCACCGACCCCGGTCTCCGCCTCCGTGGCGAGAAACCGCTGCTCGAGCGCGAGGGCGACGCCTTCCGGAAAGCCGATGCCGACGAAACCGCTCGTCGCGACGGTGTCGCCGTCGTGGATCAGCCGCACGGCTTCGTCGGCGCCGACGATCTTGTTGCGCGGCGCCGAGTGCGACGCGTTGGGAACGTGAAGCTGCATGGCATCGGGACGAATGGCAGCACGGCTGCGACGCCCGACTGTGCCGCGCGGCGCCGCCGATGGCTAGTCGGGTGCTGCCCCAAAGTCCAAGCGACCGAGCGCAGGCGCTGGACAACAATCGGCTCGTTTCGATCGTGCGCGCGGTTCGTCCTTGCCAAGGCCGCGGCGCCCGGACGCGACGATCGGGATTTCATTGCGAGAGGAGCACGACCGTGCGACTGGCCCCCTATGTCAAGTTCCGCGAAGAGAAGTTCGGCGGCGTCCTCTTCGAGACGCGCTCCGAGAAGGTCTACACGCTCAACCCGACCGGCGCCGCCGTGATCCGCGAGATCGCGAGCGGCGACGAGTCGGCGATCGCGGCGAAGCTGAAGGACCGCTTCGCCGACCGCAGCGGCGCGATCGAGCGCGAGGTCGGCGCGTTCATCGCCGAGCTGCGCGAGCGCGGGCTGCTCGAGGCGTGAGCGCGGTCGCGTCGCCTGCGCCGGCCGAGGCCGAGGACCTCGCCGCGCCGCTCTACGTCGCCTGGCAGATCACCAACGAGTGCAACCTCGCGTGCCTGCACTGCATCGAGGAGAGCGGTCCGGGCAAGGCGTTCGCCGACGAGCTCGATCGCGAGCAGGCCTTCTCGGTGCTCGACCAGCTGCTCGATCGCGAGGTGCCGTACCTGTCGTTCTCGGGCGGCGAGCCGATGCTGCACCCGCACTTCTTCGAGATGGTCGAGCACGCGTGCTCTCGCGGCGCGCAGCTCAAGATCGAGACCAACGCGCACTATCTCGACCCGGCCAACGCCGCGCGGCTGAAGCAGCTCGGCGTCAAGGCGGTCCAGGTCAGCCTCGACGGCGCGTCGACGGCGACCTTCGGCCGCATGCGCGTGCGCGGCGAGTTCGACAAGGTCGTCGACGGCATCCGCAACCTGCGCGACGCCGGCGTTCCGATCGAGATCAACTTCTCGCCGGCGAAGTTCAACCTGCACGAGATCGGCAACGTCGTCGACCTCGCGTACGAGCTCGGCGCGTACAGCTTCTACACCGGGCGCACGATGTACACCGGCAACGCGGTGAAGGCGTGGCGCCACCTCGAAGTCACCGACGAGCAGTACGACGAATACTTCGACGCGCTGCGCGCGAAGACGGTCGAGTACCGCGGTCGGATGCGCGTCTACTTCCACGAGGCCGGCCTGCTCGAAGAGCTGCGCTATCGCGTCCAGCACCCGGCGGCGCTGCTGATCGTGCTGCCGAACGGGCTCGTCAAGCTCATCAACGCGCTGCCGTTCGTCTGCGGCGACTTCCGGCGCGACACGCTCGACGAGATCTGGGCGAACTTCCGCCGCGCCTGGCGCGATCCGCGCGTCGCCGGGTTCGTCGACGAGCTCGCAGTCGACCCGGGCCGGACGCGGTCGCTGCACCAATGGATCCCGGTCTGAGCGGCGCTGCGCTCGCGCGCTCGCCCGGCGCGCGGTCGCTGTGGCGGCGCATCCTCGCCGTCTGCAGTCTCGTTCGCTATCGCTTCTTCCTCTACGCCGGGCTGTTGCCGTACCTGCTCGGCGGCGCCTGGGCGTACGCGATCGATCACCGGTTCGATGCGACGCTCTTCTTCAGCGGGCTGGCGGGCGTCGTCCTCGCCGTCGTCGGCGTCGAGGCGTTCAACGAGTACTTCGACTCGCGGATGGGCACCGACCGCGTCTTCAACCCGGCCGAGCTGCCGCCGATGTCGGACGCGGTGCTCTGGCTCGGCGTCGCCGCGTTCGCCGGCGCGCTCGCGGTGGGCATCCACCTGACGCTCGTCGGCGGCTGGCCGATCCTCGCCTTCGCGCTGCTCGGTGGCATGGCGGCAATCTTCTACGTGGCGCCGCCGATCCGCTGGGCGTACCGCGGCCTGGGCGAGCTCGTCATCGCGCTCTCGTACGGGCCGTGGATGGTGCTCGGCAGCCTCTACCTGCACACGCGCGCGCTGTCATGGCCGGCGCTCGTCGTCTCGCTGGTCCCGGGCTTCCTGATCATGGCGCTCGCGGTCGTCAACGCGATCCCCGACTACCACCAGGACCGGCTCGTCGGCAAGCGCAACCTCTGCGTCCGCCTCGGGCGCCGTCGCGCCGTCACGCTCTACCTGGCGCTGGCGAGCGCCGGGCTGCTGGTCGTCCCGGTCGCCGTCTTCGCCGGCGTGCTGCCGTGGCCGTGCCTCGCAGCGCTGCTCGCGGTGCCGCTCCTGGTCAAGAGCGGCCGCGCCGCACGCACGACGTACGAGACGCCGCGCGCCTTCGTTCCGGCAGTGCGCAGCATCGTCACCTGCTACCTCGTCGCGGTGCTGCTCGTCATCGCCGGGCTGCTGGTGCAAGCGGCATGAGCGAGCGCGGCACGGACACCGTCGGGCAGCTGCGCGCGCCGCTCTTCGTGTCGTGGCAGATCACGCGCGACTGCGACCTCTGCTGCCTGCACTGCTGCACCGAATCGGCACCCGGCAAGCGCCTGCACGACGAGCTCGACGCCGACGAGGCGATGCGCGTCGCCGACGAGATCGTCGCGCTCGGCGTGCCGTACGTGATGCTCTGCGGCGGCGAGCCGCTCGTCGTGCCGCATTTCCTCACGCTCGCCGAGCGGCTCGGCAATGCCGGCGTGCAGCTCAAGATCGAGACCAACGGCCAGCGCTTCGACACCGCCGTCGCGGCGCGCCTCGCGCGGCTGCCGATCCGCTCGATCCAGATCAGCCTCGACGGCGACAGCGACGAGATCTACGCGCGCCAGCGCGTCAACGGCTCGCTCGCCGCGGCGCACGCGGCGTGCCGTGTCGTGCGCGCGACCGGGATGCCGCTCGAGGTCACGTTCGCTCCGACGCGGATCAACCTGCACGAGGCCGAGGCGGTGATCGAGCGGGCGCGCAGCCTGGGCGCATTCCGCTTCAACAGCGGCCGCCTCATGCGGCTCGGCACCGCGGCGCGACAGTGGCATCGGCTCGAGCCGAGCGAGGCCGAGTGGACGGCGTTCAGGGCGCTGCTCGACCGCGCCGCGACGCGGCTCGTCGGCGAGCTCGAGCTCTGCTACGAGCCGTTCGCGATCGCCGACGGCCTTGCCGCGAGCGCAGCGAGCCCGCCGGCGACGCTTCTCGTGCTTCCGAACGGCTGGGTCAAGGTCGCGGCCGCGCTTCCGCACGTCTGTGCTGATCTGCGTCAAGACAGCCTCGAACAGGCGTGGAATGCCTACCGCGCGGCGTGGTGCGGTGCTACAGTGCCCGCCGCGGCACGACGCGCGATCTCGGATGCGGCGCACCTCGTGGACGCGAACCGCTGGCAGCGGCTGGCAGTCGAATCGAGCATCTCCAGGGAGTGTCCATGAGCGAACCCATTCAGACGATCGAACCCGCAAAGGGCGTCCATCAGCCGAAGAGCGTCGCGCCGACCCCGCCCGACGACAAGCCGGTCTGGGAGACCCCCAAGCTCGAGGATGTCTCCGAGCAGGTCATGGCGCAGCCGTACATCCGCTTCACCTGAACCCTGCTCCGCACCCGAGGGGGCGCTCCGTCGATGAGTACGCGGCGCCCCTTTTTCTCGCCTGGCAGCTGACCAACCGTTGCAGCGCGCGCTGCCTCGCGTGCTGCGAGGAGTCGGGGCCCGACAAGGCGTGGCGCGACGAACTGACGGCGAGCGAGGCGCTCGCCCTCGCCGACCGGGTCGCCGCCGCCGCGATTCCCTACGTCGCGTTCGGCGGCGGCGAGCCGCTCGGCGTCGCGCACGCGTGGGACGTCTTCGAGCGCCTGGCGTCGAACCGCGTCGCGATCAAGCTCGAGACCGACGGCAGCCGCATCGACGCCAGCGGCGCCGACCGCATCACCGCGCTCGCGGTCGACTGCGTCCAGATTTCGGTCGACGGCGCAACCGCAGCGACGCACGAGCGCGTCCGCCCGGGGTCGAGCCACGCCGCCGCGATCGGCGCGATCGAGCGGCTCGTCGCGCGCGGGCTGCGCCCGCAACTCGTCTTCGTGCCGACCCGACTCAACGCGCACGAGATCGTCGCCGCCTTCGACCTCGCCGTCGCGCTCGACTGCAGCGCGTTCGTTACCGGCCCGCTGATGCGGCTCGGCCGCGCCGCCGCGGCGTGGGACCGGCTCGCGTGCGCCGACGCCGAGTGGCAGCGCGCCGTCGACGCACTGCGCGATCGCGCAGCCGCGCGCGGCGCAGACATCGCGCTCGCGATCTATCCGTGGGACATCGTCACCGAGCTCGAGACCCGGCTCGAGAGCCCGCAGGCGATGCTCCTCGTCGTGCCGAACGGCAAGGTGAAGCTCCTCAACGCCCTGCCGTTCGCTCCCGCGGATCTTCGCCGCGACACGCTCGCCCGGGCGTGGGACGCCTATCGCGAGGCGTGGCGTTCGCCCGAGGTGCGCGACTTCGTCGGCCGCTGCCGCAGCGAGCCGGCGCTCCTCGGCCACGCCAACGAGACGTGGCCGATGCAGCTCAGCGGATCACCATCAGCGTGAACGGATAGACGTACGCCTGCAGCGTCACGAAGACCCCGACCAGCGCCGCGAGCGCGAGCGAGTGGAAGAAGACGTAGCGCAGGATGTCGCCTTCGTGGTTGAACCAGCCGGTCGCGGTCGACGCGACGACGATCGACTGTGCATCGATCATCTTGCCCATGACGCCGCCGGCGCTGTTCGCGGCGCCCATCAGGTTGGGGCTCAGGCCGAGCTGCTCGGCGGCGACCCGCTGCATGCCGCCGAAGAGAACGTTCGACGCGGTGTCCGAGCCGGTCAGCGCGACGCCGAGCCAGCCCATCAGCGTGCCGAAGAACGGATAGAGGACGCCGGTGTTGGCGAACGCGAGGCCGAGCGTGGTGTCGAGCCCGGAGTAGCGCGTCAGCGTTCCGAGCCCGAGCATCAGGACGATCGTCAGGAGCGAGTAGCGCACCTTCCAGAGCGTCGCGCCGTACTCCTTGACGAGACCGAGCGGGTTGTACTTCATCAACAGGCCGCCGACGAGCGCGGCGAGCAGGATGCCGGTTCCGGTGGCCGAGAGCAGGTTGAACGTGTAGACCGCCGCTTCCTTGGTCGCCTTCGGGACGACCGGCGGCATCTTCTCGATCGCCTGGTGCAGCCCGGCGATCGGGAACGACGGCGCGAAGAGCGCGTTGAGCGCGTTCTTCACCGAAGGCAGCCCCCAGACGAAGACGAGGACGCTCAGGATCAGCCACGGCATCCAGGCGCGGACGACGACGTCCCGCGGGTGGCGCGTGAAGGTCTTGGTCGGAGACGCCGTCGCTGCCGGGCCTGCGCCGGAAGCGCCGCGCGCCGTCGCCGCCATCGACTCGCGCGCGCTGATCGGCGCCCCCGCGGCGGCGAGCTGCGGACCGAACCCGCCGGCCCGGACCGCGGTCGCGGGCTCGACGACCGCCGCGTCGCGGCGGCCGAGCGACGTCGATGTCCAGATCGTCTTCGGCTTCCAGACGCGCAGGAAGAGGATCAGGCACACCATCGAGCTGAT
The DNA here is from genome assembly GCA_035493195.1 of Caldimonas sp. Taxonomy (GTDB): domain Bacteria; phylum Pseudomonadota; class Gammaproteobacteria; order Burkholderiales; family Burkholderiaceae_C; genus Schlegelella_A. The sequence continues at coordinate 26,583 of DATJIM010000091.1, read as the reverse complement.
CGCGGCGATCACGTCGACGAGCTCGGGGCCGATGTAGTTGGAGACCAGGTACTGCGGAATCGCGAAGCTCAGCCCGGAAACGAGGATCGCGGGCCAGATCTCGGCCATCGCCTTGCGGCCGGCGAACGCCCAGATCAGCCAGAACGGCACGAGCAGCGAGAACAGCGGCAGGATGCGGCCGACCATCGCCGACAGCGCCATCACGTCGTAGCCGTGCACCTTGGCGAGCGTGATGATGGGCGTGCCGAGCGCGCCGTACGCGACCGGCGCGGTGTTGGCGATGAGCGAGAGCCCCGACGCGGCGAGCGGCGAGAAGCCGAGCCCGATCAGCATCGCGGCGGTCACCGCGACCGGCGTCCCGAATCCGGCGGCGCCTTCGAAGAACGCGCCGTACGAGAACGCGATCAGCAGCAGCTGCAGGCGGCGGTCCTGCGTCACGTTGGCGATCGAGTCCTCCTGCACCTTGCACGCGCCGGTCTGGTCGGCGAGGCGGTGCAGGAAGATGATGTTGAGGACGATCCAGCCGATCGGCAGCAGCCCGGTGAAGCCGCCGAGCATCGCAGCCTTGCCCGCCATCGGCGCGGGCATGCCGTACGCGAAGACGGCGACGACGAGCGCCGCGGCGAGGCCGAGACCGGCGGCGATGTGCGCCTTGAGGTGGAAGAAGCCGAGACCGACGAGCATCACGACCACCGGCAGCGCCGCCAGCAAGGTCGAGACGATCATGTTTCCGAACGGGTCGTAGCCCTGTTGCCAGATCATGCGCTTCTCCTGGGTGCATCGACGGAAGGAGCGGCGGGTGCCGACACGGCAACGACCGTGAGCGAACGGATGCCCTGCGCGCCGCGGATGAGGACGCCTTCGATGTCGGCGGTCGCCGACGGGCCTGTCATGAGCACGGCGTAGCGCGCGTCGCCGAAGCCCGGTGCGCGGTACGCATCGTGGAGGTCGGCGACGATCGCTTCGGGGTCGAGCAGGACGACGAGGTGCTGCGACAGGAACGCGATCGCGTTGACGCCGAGCTCGCGCTCGCTCAGCCACACCGAGCCGGTCTCGGCGACGCCGAACGCCGCGCGGACGACGCCGACGTCGACGTCGGCGAGCTCGCGCGGATCGCGGACGGCAGCGGTCGACCGTGTTCCCGCCACCTCCGGCGTCGCCGAGCAGATCACCCGCGCGTCGGGAAAGCGCGCCCGCACGAAGGCGTCGAGCGCGCCAGCGGGCGCCGCGGCGAAGCTGCCGCCCATGCGCTTCAGCGCGGCGGCGAACGCCTCGAGCCGACCGTCGGCGCGGCGCGCGAACGACGGCAGCTGCGGCAGCTCGCGCCACGCCGGCTGGTTGCGGCGCACGCGCGCCAGGACGTGGTCGCGCGTCGTCGTCATCGCGAGCCTCCGCGCCGGTGCTTCAGATACCACTGGCGAAACGTCTGCGCCGGCGCCGCGGGCACCTCGCGCTGCCTGCCCCACGCGTTGAACGGGTTGTAGACGAGCGAGCGCGGCAGCTTCTCGATTCCCGCCGCCGCGGCCTCGACGGCGGCGCGGTACAGCCTCGGACTCGACAGCACCTTGCCGGCGAGCCGCATCGCCTCTTTTTTGACCATCGGCAGCTGGTGGCGCTCGGCGATGATCTGCCGCCACTTGTAGATCTGCTCGTGGATGTCGATCTTGACCGGGCAGACGCTCGTGCAGCTGCCGTTGAGCGTCGATGCGAACGGCAGCGAGCTGTACTTGCGCAGGTTGAAGGTCGGGTCGATGATGACCCCGATCGGCCCCGAGTACGTCGCACCGTAGCTGAGGCCGCCGCTCCGGCGGTAGACCGGGCACGTGTTCATGCACGCGCCGCAGCGGATGCACTTGAGCGAGTACCAGAAGTCGTCCATGCCGAGCCGGTCCGAGCGGCCGTTGTCGACGAGGACGACGTGGATCTCGCTGTCGGGGCGCGGCGCACGGAAGTGCGACGTGATCTGGGTGATCGGCGAGCCGAGCGCGCTGCGCGACAGCATGCGGACGAAGACGCCGAGGTGCTCGAGCTTCGGCAGCAGCTTCTCGATCCCGATCGACGCGATGTGCAGCGACGGCAGGTTGGCGCCGAGGTCGGCGTTGCCCTCGTTGGTGCAGACGACGAAGCTGCCGGTCTCGGCGATCGCGAAGTTCGCGCCCGTCATGCCCGCCTCGGCCTTCAGATAGTACGGGCGCGTCTGTCGGCGCTGGCTTTCGGCGAGGTAGGCGACGTCGCTGTTGCCCGGATCGGTGCCGATCGTGCGGCCGAAGACCTCGGCGACGTCGCCGCGCAGCTTGTGCACCGCGGGGACGACGATGTGACTCGGCGGCTCGTCGTCGAGCTGCTGGATGCGCTCGCCGAGGTCGGTCTCCATCGTCTCGATGCCGCGGTTGGCGAGGAACGGCCGCATCTCGCACTCGTCGGTCAGCATCGACTTGCTCTTGACGAGCGTGGTGACGCCGTGCGCCTGCAGGATCTCGTAGACGACCTGGTTGTGCTCGGCGGCGTCGCGCGCCCAGTGCACGACCATGCCGTTCGCGGTCGCGTTGCGCTCGAATTCGACGAGGTAGTCGCCGAGGTGGCTGAGGGTGTGCTCCTTGATCGCCGAAGCGAGCGAGCGCAGCTCCTCCCATTCCGGGATCGCCTGCGTCTCGGCGTCGCGCTTCTTGCGCAGATCCCAGAGGCGCTTGTCGTGGAACTCGGCGTGGTCCTTCGCCTCGATGAAGCGCGACGACGCCTCGGCATGGTCGACACGGCTCATGGCGCCCCCACGCTGGCGGCTGGCGCCGCAGCGCTGGCCCCCGTCGGGGCGCCGCCCCGCTTCGGGCGGCCCGGCGCCGGGCTCATGCCGCGCTCCCGTTCAGCACCTGCGCGATGTGGAGGAACCGAATCGGCGCGCCGGAGCGCTGTGCGCAGCCGCGCTGGTGCATCAGGCACGACATGTCGGGCGACACGATGACCTCGGCGCCAGCGGCGAGATGGTCGGCGACCTTGTCGTGCCCCATCTTGGCCGACACCGGCTCCTCGTCGACCGAGAAGGTGCCGCCGAAACCGCAGCATTCGTCGACGCGCTCCGGATGCACGATCTCGATTCCCTTCACCGCGCCGAGCAGGCGCGCCGGCTTGCTGAACGCGGGCTCGCCGATCTCCGACGCGCTCGCCTCGCGCAGCCGCCGCAGCGTCGCGCAGCCGATGTGCAGGCCGACCTTGTGCGGAAACTCGGCCCACGGGAACTCGCGAACGCCGAGCACGTCGTGGAGGAACTCGACGAGCTCGCGCGTGCTGCGGCGCACCGCCGTCACCTCGGCCGTCTGCCCGATCGCTGTCAGCTGGTCGCGGACGTGGTGCGCGCAGCTTCCAGAGGGCGTGACGATGTGCTCGTAGCCGGCGAAGTTCCTCGCGAACAGCGCCTCGGTGTCGCGCGCCTCGGCGTGACAGCCGCTGTTGGCCATCGGCTGGCCGCAGCACGTCTGCTCGAGCGGATAGTCGACCTCGCAGCCGAGTCGTTCGAGCAGCTCGAGCGTGGCGATCCCCACCTCAGGGAAGAAGGCGTCGACGTAGCACGGCACGAAGAGCGCGACCTTCATCGAAACCACCTTGAGTTCGCCGGAGCGGCGCAGCGATTGCCGCGCACTGTCGGGCGATCGGCAGCAACCGCGCTTGCGCCATGTCAAGAGGCGTGCACGCCAAGCGAAGCCGCCCGCGGCGACCCTGCGGTCGAGCGAGAACCGGTTTGCTCCAGATCAACGGTCGGGCCGGCTGCAGTCGTAGGCTGCCCGCATGGTCCACCGCACATCCCCACCCGAATCGCGCGAATCCCGCGCGCCGGCCGCGGCGACGCCGAGCGCGTTCGGCGTGCTCGACGACTGCCATCGCCGCACGCTCGCAGCGCTCGACAAGCTCGAGGCGATCGTCGACCGCATCGACGGCGGCGTCGACGCGCAGACCCGAATGCTCGCCGCCGAAGTCGTCCGCCACTTCTCGATCACCGCACGCGAACACCACGAGGACGAGGAGCGCCACCTGTTTCCGAAGCTGCTCGCGAACGCCGAGACCGAGCAGACCGTCCTTCGCCTGCAGCAGGACCACCACTGGCTCGACGAGGACTGGCGCGAGCTCGCGCCGCACCTCGACGCGATTGCGCGCGGCCACGGCTGGTACGACGTCGCGTTCCTGCGCGACGGCGTCACCGTCTTCTCGGCGCTCTCGCGCGACCACATCGCACTCGAGGAAACATTTCTCTATCCCGCTGCGCGCGCGCGGACGGGCGCGCTCGAGGCAGAAGCGATGGGACGCGAGATGGCAGCGCGGCGTCGTGCCGCGCGGCGCGCCGCGGCGAACGGAGTCGCACCACCGCCCCGGAGCTAGTGACGAGCGTCAATCGCTCGGCGCGCGATGCAATGGATCCCGCGATCGGCCGCCGTTGACGTGGCGCAAACCGCGCACTCCGGTCGCTGCCTACGCTTCGCGCCAGTCGGAGACGCCGGCAGCGACGGGAGGCAAACGCGATGCTGCAGATCAGGTTCCACGGCCGCGGCGGCCAGGGCGTCGTCACTGCTGCCGAGCTGCTCGCGATCGCCGCATTCGAGCAGGGTCGGCACGCGCAGGCGTTCCCCAGCTTCGGCTCCGAGCGCACCGGCGCGCCGGTCGTCGCGTTCTGCCGCATCGACGATCGCGAGATCCGTCTGCGCGAGCCGATCGTCGCGCCCGACGTGCTGATCGTCCAGGACCCGACCCTGCTGCACCAGGTCGACGTCTTCCAGGGCCTTCGGCGCGACGGCTACGTGCTCATCAACAGCCGGCGCGGCTTCGACGAGCTCGGCCTGGCGGAGATCGGGCAGCGCTTCCGCCGCGAGCGGCTGCTGACCGTGCCGGCGACCGAAATCGCGCTCCAGCACCTCGGCCGGCCGTTGCCGAACGCGGTGCTGCTCGGCGGCTTGGCCGCGCTGACCCGCATCGTGACGCTCGAAGCGGTCGCGCACGCGATCCGCGACAAGTTCAGTGGCAAGGTCGCCGACGGCAACGTGGCCGCCGCGACCGCCGCGTTCGCTGCCGTCCGCCACGCACTCGTCGAGGCCGCCGATGCTCCAGCAAGCTGAAGGCTCGCACGCCGTCGCAGAGGCGGTCGCCCTCTGCCGTCCCGACGTCGTCTGCGCCTACCCGATCTCGCCGCAGACGCACATCGTCGAAGGCCTCGGCGAGCTCGTGAAGAGCGGCCGGCTCTCGCCGTGCGAGTTCATCAACGTCGAGAGCGAGTTCGCGGCGATGAGCGTGGCGATCGGCGCGTCGGCGGCCGGCGCGCGCGCCTACACCGCGACGGCGAGCCAGGGCCTGCTCTTCATGTCCGAGGCGGTCTACAACGCCTCGGGGCTCGGGCTGCCGATCGTCATGACGGTCGCCAACCGCGCGATCGGTGCGCCGATCAACATCTGGAACGACCACAGCGACGCGATGAGCCAGCGCGACAGCGGCTGGCTGCAGCTCTACGCCGAGACGAACCAGGAAGCGCTCGACCTGCACATCCAGGCGTTCAAGCTCGCCGAGGAGCTGTCGATGCCGGTGATGGTGTGCATGGACGGCTTCATCCTGACGCACGCCGTCGAGCGCGTCGACGTCCCCGAGCAGTCCGAGGTCGACGCATTCCTGCCGCCGTACGCGCCGCGCCAGGTGCTCGACCCCGACGAGCCGGTGTCGATCGGCGCGATGGTCGGCCCGGAGGCATTCATGGAGGTGCGTTATCTCGCCCACGCCAAGCAGCTCTCCGCGCTCGAGCACATCCCACGCATCGCGGCCGAGTTCGGGGCGCGCTTCGGCCGCGACTCGGGCGGTCTCGTGCGCGGCTATCGCTGCGACGACGCCGAGACGATCGTCGTCGCGCTCGGCTCGGTGATCGGAACGCTGAAGGAGACGGTCGACGCGCTGCGCGACGACGGCATGCGCGTCGGCGTCCTCGGCATCCAGTCGTATCGGCCATTCCCGCTCGCAGCGGTCCGCGCCGCGCTGCAGGGGGCGCGTCGCGTCGTCGTCGTCGAGAAGAGCTTCTGCGTCGGCCTCGGCGGTGTCGTCTCGACCGACGTTCGCCTCGCGCTCTCCGGCCTGCACCTGCACGGATACACCGTCGTCGCCGGCCTCGGCGGCCGCGCGATCACGCGCGCCTCGCTCGAGCGGATGCTTGGCGACGCGGCTGCCGACCGGCTCGAGCCGCTGACGTTCCTCGACCTCGACCGGCGCATCGTCGATCGCCAGCTCGAACGCGAGGCACGGACGCGAAGGAGCGGCCCGATCGCCGAGAACCTGCTGCGCGACGTCGGCACCGTCGCCGCGAAGGTCGCGTGATGGACCAGCAAGTCAAGTTCTACCAGACCGGCACGTTCACGGTCGGCAACCGCCTGCTGTCGCCCGAGCTGCGCACGGTGCAGGCGTCGACGGCACGCAGCAACTCGCTCAACTCGGGCCACCGCGCATGCCAGGGCTGCGGCGAGGCGCTCGGCGCACGCTACGCGATCGACGCGGCGATGCGCGCGACGTCGAAGCGGCTGATCGCCGCCAACGCGACCGGCTGCCTCGAGGTCTTCTCGACGCCGTACCCGGAGTCGTCGTGGCAGCTGCCATGGATCCACTCGCTGTTCGGCAACGCCGCCGCGGTCGGCACCGGGATCGCCGCCGCGCTGCACGTGCGCGCGCTGAAGGCGGGTCGCAGCGCGAGCGACGTCCGCGTCATCGCGCAGGGCGGCGACGGCGGCACGACCGACATCGGATTCGGCTGCCTCTCCGGGATGTTCGAACGCAACGACGACGTCCTCTACATCTGCTACGACAACGAGGCGTACATGAACACGGGAGTGCAGCGCAGCTCGGCAACGCCGCCGGCGGCGCGCACGGCGACGACGACGGCGGTCGGCGCCGCGCCCGGCGCCGAGTTCGGCAAGGGCAAGAACGTGCCGATGATCGCGCTGGCGCACGAGATCCCGTACGTGGCGACCGCGACCGTCGCCGACCTCCACGACCTCGAGGCCAAGGTCGGGCGTGCGATGGCGATCCGCGGCGCGCGCTACATCCACATCCTCGTGCCGTGCCCGCTCGGCTGGGGCGCGGCGAGCCACGACACGATCAAGCTCGCGCGGCTGGCGCGCGAGACCGGCATCTTCCCGGTGTTCGAGGCCGAGCGCGGCGAGATCACGCGCGTCGCGAAGATCCGCCGTCGTGTCCCCGTCGACGCGTACCTGAGGCCGCAGAAGCGCTTCGCGCACCTGTTCGGCGCGAACGGCCGCGCCGACCTGCTCGCGCGCATCCAACAAGGCGCCGACCGCAACATCCGCCGCTTCCGGCTGCTCGACGAAGAGAGCGCAGCATGACGATGACCAAGCCGTTCGCGATCACGCTCGAGCCGGGGTCGTCGCTCGCCAACAAGACCGGATCGTGGCGCACCGAGCGGCCGGTCTACGTCGACCGGCTGCCGCCGTGCAACGCCGAGTGTCCGGCCGGCGAGGACATCCAGGGCTGGCTCTACCACGCCGAGAGCGGCAGCTACGAGGCGGCGTGGCGCCACCTAACGCGCGACAACCCGTTCCCCGCGACCATGGGCCGCGTCTGCTATCACACGTGCGAGGGCGTGTGCAATCGCGCCAAGGTCGACGACGCCGTCGGCATCAACTCGGTCGAGCGCTTCCTCGGCGACGAGGCGCTCAAGCAGGGCTGGCGGTTCGTACGGCCCGAGCACGAGACCGGCAAGCACGTGCTGATCGTCGGCGCCGGTCCGTCCGGGATGGCGGCGGCGTATCACCTGCGCAGGCTCGGCCACGCGGTCACCGTGATCGAGGCCGGGCCCGTGCTCGGCGGCATGATGCGCTTCGGCATCCCGCGCTACCGGCTGCCGCGCGACGTCCTCGACGCCGAGCTGCAGCGCATCGTCGAGCTCGGCGTCACGGTGCGGCTCGGCACCAAGGTCACCGACATCGTCCAGACGATGAAGGACGGCGGCTTCGCGGCGGCGTTCCTCGCCGTCGGTGCGCACATCGCCAAGCGCGCGTATATCCCGGCCAAGGACTCGGCGCGGATTCTCGACGCGGTCGCCGTGCTGCGCTCGATGGAAGGCGAGGCGCCGCCGCAGCTCGGCCGCCGCGTCGTCGTCTACGGCGGCGGCAACACGGCGATCGACGTCGCCCGCACGGCGAAAAGGCTCGGCGCGACCGAGGCGATCATCGTCTACCGGCGCACGCGCGAGAAGATGCCGGCGCACGACTTCGAGGTCGAGGAGGCGCTCGAGGAGGGCGTGCTGGTGAAGTGGCTCTCGACGATCAAGCAGGCCGACGACGGCATGCTCAAGATCGAGAAGATGGCGCTCGACGCCAAGGGGCACCCGCAGCCGACCGGCGAGTTCGAGACGCTCGCCGCCGATTCGCTCGTCCTCGCGCTCGGCCAGGACGTCGACCTCTCGCTGCTCGACCGCGTCCCGCGCCTGCAGGTCGAGGATGGCGTCGTCCGCGTCGACCCGGAGACGATGATGACGTCGTATCCCGGACTCTTCGCCGGCGGCGACATGGTCCCCGCCGAGCGCAACGTCACCGTCGCGATCGGGCATGGCAAGAAGGCGGCACGCCACATCGACGCGTGGCTGCGCGGCGTCAAGCTCGCGCCGACGGCGAAGCACGCGCCGGCGACCTTCGAGCGGCTCAACCCGTGGTACTACAGCGACGCGCCGAAGACGGTGCGTCCACAGCTCGACCTGGCGAGGCGGACAAGCAGTTTCGACGAGGTCCAGGGCGGCCTCACCGAGGACAACGCGCTGTTCGAAGCGCGCCGCTGCCTGAGCTGCGGCAACTGCTTCGAGTGCGACAACTGCTACGGAGTCTGTCCCGACAACGCCGTCGTCAAGCTCGGTCCCGGCAACCGTTTCGCCTTCAACTACGACTACTGCAAGGGCTGCGGCGTCTGCGTCGCCGAATGCCCGTGCGGCGCGATCGAGATGGTTCCCGAGGACGTCTAGCCGACGCGTCTATGCGGGCGCGCCGTCGAGCACGCGCTGCAGGCCGATCGCGTCACTCACCTCGATCAGGCGCTGGCGGACGACGAGCAGGCCGCTGGCCTGGAACGCCGACAGGGTGCGGCTCACCGTCTCGGGCGTCAGGCCGAGAAAGCTGCCGATCTCGTCGCGGCTCATCCGCAGCAGCAGCGAAGTGGCCGAGAAGCCGCGCACCGCGAGCCGGTGCATCAGGTTGAGCAGGAACGCGGCGACGCGCTCCTCGGCGTGCATGCTGCCGAGCTGCAGCATCGCCTGGTGGCTGGCCGCAATCTCGTGGCTCATCACCTGGTGGAAGCGCATCTGCAGCGACGGCACCTCGCGCTCGAGCGCCTCGAGCTCGACGAGGGGAACGACGCAGACCTGCGAATCCTCGAGCGCGACCGCGTCGACCTGGTGGACGCCGGAGTCGATGCCGCTGAGGCCGATCAGCTCGCCGGCCATCTGGAAGCCAGTGATCTGCTCTTCGCCCTGATGCGAGCGCACGAAGGTCTTGAAGAATCCCGTCAGCACGGCGAAGAGCGCGTCGGCGCGGTCGCCGGCGCGAAACAGCGTAGCGCCGCGCGTGACCTTGCGCTGCGCGACGACGAGACGATGCTCGATGCGCTCAAGCTCTTCGCGCGTCAGCCCGACCGGAAGGCAGATCTCGCGCAGGTTGCAGCTCGAGCAGTGCACCTGGCACTTGGCCGCGTGCAGCGAACGGAATGGGCTGGGGCTGAGGCTGCCATGGGTCGAGCTCATCGGAGGCACTGTATGCGGGGGACGCGCGTGCTCCCTTGACGAGCGTCGACCGCGGCCGCGCGCGTTCTGATCTGCGTCAAGCGGCGGCCGCAGGGCGCTGACTAGAGTCGCCCCACCCAGCGAGGACGCGCCATGCTGCCCGACGCTCATCGCCAGCTGCGCAACCAGCTCGCCGTCTTCCTGCCCGCCGACCGCCTCGTCTGCGATCCGCTGCGGCTGATCGCCTGGGGCACCGACGCCAGCTTCTATCGCCTCGTCCCCAAGCTGGTCGTCGTCGTCGACGACGAGGCCGAGCTTCGCCGCGTCCTCGCGTGCTGCGCGCGCCTCGGCACGCCGGTGACGTTTCGCGCCGCCGGGACGAGCCTCTCCGGTCAGGCGGTCACCGACTCGGTGCTCGTCCTGCTCGGCGACGGTTGGCGCGGCATCCGCGTCGCCGACGACGGCGCGACCGTGGCGCTGCAGCCGGGGGTGATCGGCGCCGCCGCGAACCGCGCGCTCGCGCCGCTCGGCCGCAAGATCGGCCCCGACCCGGCCTCGATCGATGCCGCGATGGTCGGCGGCATCGCCGCCAACAACGCGAGCGGAATGTGCTGCGGGACGGCGCAGAACAGCTACCACACACTCGCCGGAATCCGCGTCGTCCTGGTCGACGGCAGCGTCCTCGACACCCGCGACGCGGCGAGCTGCGCGGAGTTCGCGCGGACGCGGCCCGAGCTCTTGGATGGTCTCGCCGAGCTCGCACGCGAGACGTCCGCCGACGCCGGTCTCACTGCCCGGATCCGCCACAAGTTCAGGCTCAAGAACACGACCGGCTACAGCCTCAATGCGCTGGTCGACTTCGCAGATCCGATCGACATCCTCGCGCACCTGATGATCGGCTCGGAGGGGACGCTCGGCTTCATCAGCGAGATCACGTATCGAACGGTCGAGGAGCACGCGCACAAGGCGAGCGCGCTCGTCCTCTTCGACCGCCTCGAGACGGCATGCGGGGCGGTGATGCGCCTGAAGTCGACTCCGGTCGCCGCGGTCGAGCTGCTCGACCGAGCGTCGCTGCGCTCGGTCGAGGCCAAGCCCGGCATGCCCGAGGCGCTCGCGGCGCTCCCGGCCGACGGCGCGGGCCTGTTGATCGAGACGCGCGCCGCGACCGCGGCCGCGCTCGCCGTGCGCATCGACGCGATCGCCACCGCGCTCGCGGCCTTCGCGCTGGCACGGCCGCTGCGCTTCGCGACCGACGCAAGCGAGGCGGCGGCGCTCTGGAACGTCCGCAAGGGAATGTTCCCCGCCGTCGGCGCGGTGCGCCCGACCGGAACGACGGTGATCATCGAGGACGTCGCGTTCCCGGTCGACCGCCTCGCCGCGGCGACGCTCGACCTGCAGACGCTGCTCCGCGAGCACGGCTATCGCCAGGCGATCATCTTCGGCCACGCGCTCGAGGGCAACCTCCACTTCGTCTTCACCCAGGACTTCGGCAGCGCCGCCGAGGTCGAGCGATATCGCCGCTTCATGGACGCGATGTGCGCGATGGTCGTGACGAAGTACGACGGCTCGCTCAAGGCCGAGCACGGCACCGGTCGCAACGTCGCCCCGTTCGTCGAGCTCGAGTGGGGCGCGCAGGCGGTCGCGACGATGCACCGGATCAAGGCGCTGTTCGACGCCGATGGGCTGCTCAACCCCGGCGTCATCCTCAACGCCGATCCGCTCGCCCACCTCGCGAACCTGAAGCCGCTGCCCGCCGCCGATCCGCTCGTCGACATCTGCATCGAGTGCGGCTTCTGCGAGCCGAAGTGCCCGTCCTACGGGCTGACGCTGTCGCCGCGCCAGCGCATCGTCGCCCGGCGCGAGATCGCGCGGCTCGAGGCGAAGGGCGACGAGCCCGAGCGCGCGGCCGAGCTCGAGCAGCTCTACGACTATCAGGGGCTCGAGACGTGCGCCGCGTGCGGCCTGTGCGCGACGTCGTGTCCGGTCGGCATCGAGACGGGGCTCCTCACCAAGGCATTGCGCGCTCGCCGCGCCGGGCCGCTCGCTCGCGGCGTCGCCGGCGTCGCGGCACGCAATTTCGGCGCGGCGACGGCTGCGGTTCGCTTCGGCCTCGCCGCCGCCGACCTCGCGCACGGCGTTGTCGGCACGGCGGCGATGAAGGCCGGCCTCGACGAGTTGCGCAAGACGTCCGGGGGACGGCTGCCGAAGTGGTCGCCGCAGCTCGCCCGTCCGGTCCGCTTCGTTCCGCGGGCGCGCGCGCCGACGACGAGCGAGCGCGTCGTCTACTTCCCGAGCTGCGCGGCGCGCAACCTCGGCCCGCCGCGCGGCCGCGACGCCGAGCCGCTGCCGGTCGTCGCCGAACGGCTGTTCCGCCGCGCCGGTTTCGAGGTCGTCTATCCGCGCGCGCTCGACGGCCTGTGCTGCGGCCAGCCGTTCGAAAGCAAGGGCCTCGCCGACGCGGCGGCGCTGAAGTCGGACGCGCTCGCCGCGGCGCTGCAAGAGGCGAGCGACGGCGGACGCTGGCCGATCGTTTTCGACACCAGTCCGTGCACCTTCCGGATGAAGAAGGCGCTCGGCGGCACGCTTGCGATCCACGACAGCATCGACTTCGTCCACGACACGCTGCTGCCGCGGCTCGCGATCGCGCCGGCGCGTGGCGCGGTCGCGGTGCATCCGGTCTGCAGCGTGCGCAAGATGGCGAGCGTCGACAAGCTCGTCGCGATCGCGCGCCGTTGCAGCGAGTCGATCGTCACCGTCGACGCGGTGCAGTGCTGCGGCTTCGCCGGCGACCGCGGGTTCGTTCGCCCCGAGCTCAACGAGCACGCGTTGCGCGACCTGCGCAACGCGATTCCGGCGGGCTGCAGCGGCGGCGTCTCGAGCAGCCGGACGTGCGAGATCGGCCTCTCCGAGGCGGCCGGCGTTCCCTACGAGTCGATCCTCTGCCTCGTCGAGCGCTGCTCGGCGGCCACGAGCGTCGCGTCGCCCGCCGGCGCCGCCGCGGTTGCCTGAGACGCGCGCGGGCGCAGCGCGTCGGCGACGAGCTCGGCGACGTCGCGGGTCGCGACTTCGCCGTCCTTGCCGAGCGAGCCGAGGCCGTCGGCCATCATCACCGCGCAGTACGGGCACGCGGTCACGATCGTCCGCGGCGACTCGGCGAGCGCCTGCTCGACGCGGAGCACATTGATGCGCTTGCCGATCGTCTCGTCGATCCACATCCTGCCACCGCCGGCGCCGCAGCACATCGACTTCTCGCGCGCGAGCGCGAACTCGCGCGGGGCGTCGCCCGACAGCCGCGCGACGATCGCCCGCGGCGCGTCGTACTCGCCGTTGTGGCGACCGAGGTAGCACGGGTCGTGGTAGATCGCGCCGGACAGCTCGGCATCGACATCGATCCGGCCGTCGGCGAGCAGCTCGGCGATCAGCTGCGTGTGGTGGACGACCTCGACGTCGAGGCCGAACTCGGGATACTCGTTGCGCAGCGAGTTGAGCGCGTGCGGGTCGCAGGTGACGACGCGGCGCACGCCGAGCTCGCCGAGCGTCGACGACAGCGCCGTCGCGAGCTGCTGAAACAGCACTTCGTTGCCGACCCGGCGAACGCACTCGCCGGTCGAGCCCTCGCGGGCGCCGAGGATGCCGAAGCGCACGCCGGCATGCTGCAGGATGCGCACGAAGGCGCGCGCGATGCGCTGCCCGCGCGGGTCGTACGACATCGCCGAGCCGACGTAGAAGAGAACGTCGAGCGAGGCCATCTGCGCCGCGTCGCGAACGACCGGGACGCCGAGCCCGTCCGCCCACGACCCGCGCTCGCTCGCCGGTAGCCCCCACGGGTTGCCTTCCGCCTCGACGACCTCGAACAGGTGCTTGAGCTCGTGCGGGAATTCGCCCGCGATCAGCACCTGCTGCTGGCGCATGCGAAAGAAGCGGTCGAGGTGCTCGAGCTCGATCGGGCACGCCGCCTCGCAGTAGCCGCACGTCGTGCACGCCCAGAGCGTCTCGTCGGCGATGACGTTGCCGATGAGCGCGGGCAGCGCGCCGCCCGGATCGCCGGCGACGATGGCGTCGGCGCACTCGACGAGGTGGCGCTTGACGTGGTCGTTGACCATCTTCAGCGACAGCGGCTTGCCGGTCAGGTGGGTCGGGCACGCGTCCTTGCAGCGGCCGCACTCGGTGCAGGTGAAGACGTCGAGCCCGTCTTTCCACGTCAGGTCGACGGCGCTGCGGACGCCGGCCTTCATGTGTGCCTCGTCCTCGGCGGCCATCAGCTTGTCGAGGTCGACCGTCGGGACGCGGTGCGCCGGCCGGCCGCGGCGGAACCACAGCGTCGGCAGCGCGGTGACGATGTGGAAGTGCTCGCCGAGCGGCAGGATGACGAGAAACGAGAGCACGGCCGCCATCTGCGTCCAGTAGGAGATCGCGTAGCCGGCCGCGAGCGCCTCGGGCGACAATCTCGCGAGCGCATCCGCGACTGCGCTGCCCGCGAACGCGTACGCACGCTCGTGCGCGATCTGCGGAACGCGGTCGGCGAGCAGCGCGAAGCGAAAGCCGTCGAACGCGAAGTCAGTGACCATGATCGCCAGGATCAGGCCGAGGACGAGGATCGCCTCGCGGTTCGGCTCGAGACGCGGCGGGCGGGCGACGAAGCGGCGATGCAGCGCATAGAGCACGGCCGCGACGACGGCGATCTCGATGGCGTCCTTGAACGCCGCGAACGCGCCGGCGAACCATGCCGGGAACGACGCCAGTTCGTCGTAGCCGATCGCGAGCAGCTGGAGCTTGCGCAGCAGGAGGGAGAGGAAGCCGAGGAAGAGCACCGCGTGCATCACGCCCGGCCGCCACTCGCGCTTGACCATGCGACGCTGCAGCAGGCCGTCGAGCGCGACGCTGCGCAGGCGCGCGAGCGGCGCGTCGAATCGGTTCTCCGGCTGCAGCGCGTTCACGATCCGCAGCTTGCGCCAGGCGAGCGCTGCGAAGCCAGCCGTGGCGAGCAGCAGCAGCGAGGTGATCGCGCCGGGGCCCATCGTCGTCGTTCCCGAGACCCGGCGCGGCGCCGCGCTCAGTAGCGCCCGTGCTGCTTGACGACGTAGTTCGTCAGCTCCATCGCCTGCATCGACAGCCGCGTCTGCAGCGCGTGCGTGGCGCGGACGATCGCGCGCATGACCGCGTACAGCGTTCGCGGCTCGCGGTCGATCAGCGTCTCGAGCCGGCCGCGCTCGAGGAGCAGGACGTGGGCGGCGCTGGTCGCGACGAGCGTCGCGTAGCGCGGCGTGCTGTCGAGGAAGCCGAGCTCGTGCGCGAGGTCGCCAGCGCGCAGCGTCGCGAGCACCGTCTCCTGCGGCGTGCCGCGGTGGCGGACGACGTCAAGAGTGCCGTCGACGACGACGACGAGCCGGTCGTCGACGGTGCCCTCGCGCGCCAGCACCTCGCCGGCGGCGAACGTCTCGCGCTCGACGATTCCCGCGAGGACCTCGACCTGCTGCTGCGAAAGGCCGGCGGCGAGCGGGCTCGCGCGCACGGCGTCGTGGACGGGTGTCTGTCGGGCGTTCATCGCATCTCCCGGTGCAGCTGCTCAGCGCGCTGGACGAAGGCATCGACCATCGTGCGCGCGACGAAGTCGACGGCGGGCCTGGCGAGCCGGTCGAGCAGGACGTCGCCGATCTCGTAGGCGACATCGAACTCGACCTTGGAGCCGAGCTGGCCGAGCGGCGTCAAGAGCCAGTCGCCGTCGAAACGGCGAAACGGCCCTTCGACGACGCGGACGCGCAGCGACTCGGGCCGCCGCTTGGCGTTGCGGGTGACGAACGAGAACCGCAGCTCGAAGAACGAGAAGTCGACCTTGCCCGCGACCCAGTCGTCGCTGCGCTCGAGGATCGTCGCGCCGACGCACCACGGCATGAACTGCGGATAGTGCTCGGCCTGCTCGATCAGGTCGAACATGCTCTCGGCCGGGTACGGGACGAGCACCGAACGGCGGACGTGCACTGTGCTGGCTCGGCCGGCCAGGGTCCGGCCTGATGCGATCGGGAACGGTCATCTTGCCACCTGCCGCGAGCTTGCCGGCCGTCGGGCCGGCGCGCGCTGACGCAGGTCAAATGCGACGCCTGCTGAGCCAGGTCAGACGCGCTGCGGCGAGGCGCTGCCAGACTTCGCCCGCGCCGAGTAGACCTTTGGGTCACCTTCCCATTTCTTGCGCGCTGGGCCAGACTCCGCCCGGCGGCGGGGAGACAGCCGTCGTCTCATGCCCTGCGCGCCGCGTGGCACGCCGGGTCGGAAATCCACGTGACCGCTTGAAGGAAACCGAGACCATGAGGAAGCTTCCGATCACCATCGCCGCCGTCGCCGTGTGCGCGTTCGCCGGCAATGCGTTCGCCGACTCCGCCGACGACATCATGGCGAAGAACAAGTGCAGCGGCTGCCACACGGCCACCACGACCAAGAAGGCGCCGTCGTTCGCCGACGTCGCCAAGAAGTACCAGGGCAACGCCGGCGCCGAGGCCAAGCTCGTCGACATGCTGAAGACCGGCGGCCCCGACGACCACAAGAAGATCGCCGCGAGCGACGCCGAGCTGAAGGCGGTCGTGCAGAAGGTGCTCGCGACCAAGTGATCCGGGAGAGGACGGATGCCTGAGCCGCGCCCGCCGGGCCGCATCCGCAGGGCCTGGCGCTGGCTGTTCTCGCCGTCGGCGCGGTGGTCGGTGTTCGCGCTGGTCGGGATCGGGCTCGTCATCGGCGCGCTCGGCGTGATCGGCACGGGCGTCATGGTCGCGGCGACGGGAACGACCGAGTTCTGCGGCACGACCTGCCACTCGCACCAGCAGTTCGTCTACCCCGAGCACCAGCAGAGCGTCCACTACACCAACCGGACCGGCGTGCGGGCGTCTTGCACCGACTGCCACGTTCCGCATCACTATCCGGCAAAGCTCGTCTACAAGGCGAAGGCCGGCATGCGCGACGCCTGGGGCGAGCTGCGCGGCACGATCTCGACGCGCGAGAAGTTCGAGCGCGAGCGCTGGCGGCTCGCCAACGAGGTCTGGGACGAGATGCGCGGCAACAACTCGGAGAACTGCCGCTCGTGCCACAACCCGACGGCGATGTCGAGCACGAAGCAGTCCGAGGACGCGCAGAAGCAGCACAAGAAGTTCGCCGCCGGCAAGGCGACGTGCATCGACTGCCACACCGGGGTCGCGCACAAGGAGCCCGAGGAGCCGAAGGAGCCGGCGAAGGCCGAAGCGACGAAATGAGCGAGGCGCGCGCCTCGCTCGCGGCGATCCGTGCATTGGCGAACGCCATGCGCCGAGGCCATGGGACCAAGGTCCCATTGGACCGGGTTGGGGTGCGCCCTATGGTCGGCGAGCACCGTCGTGCCGCAGTCGCATCGACGCGGCGACAGCAACGACTCTGATCCAAATCAACCGATGACCGGAAGGTGCAACCCTAGACTGGCCCGATCCACGCGGCGTCCACCCTTGGTGGCGCCTTCGAGCCAGTGAGGCACCTGCTCAGGAGGACGACGATGGACAAGCAACGGACTCCGCGCTGGATTGCGGGCGTCGTCGCTGCGATCCTCGCTGCGTCGATCGCCGGTTGTGGCGGCGGCGATTCCGGACCCGCGGGCCCGGCCGGCCCGCCGGGTTCCAGCGGCCCTCCGGGCCCTGGCGGTCCTCCTGGCGGCGGGGGCGGAGGCGGCGGTGGCTCGGGAACCACCAATGTCGGCAGCAATGCGTTGACGAACCCGGCGGCGATCCAGGCCAACGCGGACGTCTGGGCCAATCTGCAGCCGACGGTGACGATCACGAAGGTCAGCATCGCGAGCCCCCCCGTGGTCGACTTCACCGTGGTCGACGCCTTCGGCAACGCCGTCGTCGGCCTCGGCAACACGAGCAAGAGCTCGACGGCGACCGTCGCCAGCTACCCGAATCTGTCGTTCGCGATCGCCAAGCTCGTTCCAGGAACGGTCGGCTCGCCGAGCAGGTGGGTGAGCTACATCGTGACGACGGTGCCGAGCACGACCACCGCCGCGGGGCCGCAGCGTCCCGGCACCGACAACACCGGCACGCTCGTCGACCACGGCGACGGCAGCTACACGTACACGTTCTATCGCGACATCACGACGATTCCGGCGCAGCTCGCCGGAATGACGGTCAACCCGCCGAACAACATCGCCGACCTGGGCGACGTCTCGTACAACCCGTCGCTGACGCACCGGGTGACGATCTCGCTCTCGGGCAGCGCGCCCGCCACCGGGTCGAACACCCCGACCGGCGCCAACTCGGCGGTCGCGTCGGTGCCGATGAAGCATCCCGCCAACGCGATCTACGACTTCATCCCGTTGACCGGCAGTCCGGTGACGGCGACCAACTTCTCGCGCGACATCGCCGCCAACGCGAACTGCGAAGCGTGCCACCGCAAGCTCGGCGGCGTGCCAGGGCTGAGCGAAGCCGAGGACTCGGCGGGCTTCCACGGCGGCAGCCGCAACAACGTCCAGTACTGCGCGGTCTGCCACACCGACCAGCGCCGCTACGGCCAGAGCGAGGCGACCTTCACGCTGAACGGCGCGATCAAGACGTTCACCTCCGAGACGCGCGTCGTCGACGGCCGCACGATCGGCAACCTGCCCAACTACATCCACAAGATCCACATGGGCCCGCTGCTCGTCAACGTCAACTACAACTACGCCGGCGTCCTGCCCGCGGACACGACGTTCCCGCAGGACATCCGCAACTGCACTTCGTGCCACGATGGCTCGAGCACCGTGTCGCGGACGACCAAGACCAAGGACGGCGACCACTGGAAGACGAACCCGAGCAGGCTCGCCTGCGGCTCCTGCCACGACGGCATCAACTTCGCGACCGGGACGGGCGTCACGCTGGCAGACGCGCAGAAGGGGCTGACGCAATCGCCTGGTCTGGCCCACGCCGGCGGCGCGCAGACCGACGATTCCATGTGCGCCACCTGCCACTCGGCATCGAGCATCGACGTCGACCACCTGCCGGTGACGCCACCGAACCCGAACAACGCGCTCGCGGTCACCGGCGGCAACGCCAACACCAACTCGGCGTGGATCGCTTCGGGCGGGTCGGTCGGACGCCTCCCCGCGGGCGCGATCACGGTGAAGTGGGACGTCAAGAGCGTCTCGCGCAACGGCAGCAAGCAGCCGGTGATGGTCTTCCGCTGGCTGCAGAACGGCACGCCGGTGGCGATCAATCCCTTCGCGACCGCTGCCGTCAACCCGGCGACCGGACAGAAGGAGATGTGGGACAACTTCATGGGCTCGCCGAGCGCGCAATTCGTGTTCGCGGTCCCGCAGGACAACACCGTCGCGCCGGCGGACTTCAACGCGTCGGCGTCCGGATATCTCCGCAAGATCTGGGACGGCACCGCGACCGGCACCGGTGCGGGCACTTTCACCGGTCCCGACGCCAACGGCTACTACACCGTGACGCTGACGGGAGTCACGGTTCCCGACAACGCCGTGATGCTGACCGGCGGGATGGGCTACTCGTACAACGCGGTGAGCGCGCAACCGCTCACGCAGACGAACGTGGCGGGCTACCCGGTGACCCCGCCGACCGCAGCCGGGCAGACGAACATGCAGGGCGGCCTGATCGTCATCGCTCCGAACGCGCAGGTCGTCGGCACCGGCTACAGCGGCCGGCGCGCGATCGTCGAGGACGCGCGCTGCAACGCCTGTCACCAGGAGCTCGGCACGTTCACCGAGGACGCGTTCCACGCCGGACAGCGCAACGACGGGACGACGTGTTCGTGGTGCCACAACCCGAACAAGACGGGCACCGGATGGGCGATCGACTCGACCGTCTTCGTGCACGCGATCCACGCTTCGGCCAAGCGCACCGTTCCCTACAACTACCAGGCGACCTCGGCGACCGACGGATTCTTCAACGTCACGTTCCCGGGCATCCTGAACGACTGCACGACGTGCCACCTACCCGGCACGTTCGACTTCAGCGCGACCACGCAGTCAGCGATCGACAATCGGCTCTATCGGACCACGGCCAACGGGACGTACACCGCGTCGCCCGCGCTCTCGCCCTACGTCGTCGCTGGCACGAATTACGGCAGCGGGTTCTCGTTCAACGCCGGCACCGGAGTCGCAACCCCTGCGGCGGCGACGACGCTCGTGACCTCGCCGACCGCTGCGGTGTGCTCGGCGTGCCACGACAGCAACCAGGACATCGCCCACATGAGGGCGAACGGCGGGTCGTTCTACCAGGGGCGCACTGCGGCGCTGGGAACGACCGAGACGTGCCTGATCTGCCACGGCACCGGCGGCATCGCGGACATCGCGGTGGAGCACTCGAAGAATCGCTGAGCGAGACGGGACACCGCGGGAACCCGACGCCAGGATCGGCCCCGCACGCCAAGCGGCCGGGCACGTTCGGCCGCGGGAGGATGGGCGATGCAGCGGAGCTGGATCGGCGCGACGGCGGCGGTGGTGATCGCACTGCCCGCAATGGCTGACCCGAACACCGTGGCGGCAACCACCGCCGCCAGCGTGCCGGCCGTGCGGCCGCAGGCGCGCGGCGCGTCCGCAGCGATCGAGCATCGCGTCGACCTCAACAGCGCGAGCAGCACCGACCTCATGACGCTTCCGGGGATCGGCACCGCCGAGGCGACCCGGATCATCGCCAACCGCCCGTACCTCACGAAGTCCGAGCTGGTGACGAAGAACGTGCTGCTGGTCGGACCATTCGTCTCGGTCAGGCACCTGGTGGTCGCGATTCCCAAGACGGTGCCGAAGGCCAAGTCATGACGGCGCCTACGATCGCCCGCATCTTGTTCGCCGTCGCGGCGCTGCTCGTCGGCAACGCGGTGCAGGCACAGGCCGCGTCGGCGCCCGCGAACGGCGCCGCGGCGGCTGCTGCGCCGGCAAGCGCCGCGAGCGCACCCGCGAAACCGCGCAAGCCGTTGCCGCCTCGCGACCAGTACAGCGACGAAGGCGCCGACACGTGCCTCGGCTGCCACGACGACGTGAGCTCGACCTACTCGGCCGGAGCGATCTTCAAGACCAAGCACGCGTTCCGCAAGGACGCACGCGCACCGTTCGGACCCGGCGGACTGCAATGCGAGGCGTGCCACGGACCGGGAGCGCGCCACGCAGCGAGCAAGAACCCCGAGTCGATCAACAGCCTGAAGCCGACGTCGTCGCAGACGCCGCAGGAGCGCAGCCAGCCGTGCCTCGCCTGCCACCAGGCCGGCGCGCGGATTGGCTGGCACGCGAGCTCGCACGAGCGCAGCAACCTGGCGTGCAGCGACTGCCACAAGATGCACCAGGAACACGGTGACCCGGTGCTCGTCAAGGCAAGCCAGCCCGAGGTCTGCTTCACTTGCCACCGGCAGAAGCGCGCCGATTTCCAGAAGACCTCGACGCATCCGGTCCGCTACGGCCTGATGTCGTGCAGCGATTGCCACGCCGTCCACGCGCCGACGTCGAACACGGCGCTGCTCGTCAAGCCGAGCCTCAACCAGACGTGCACCAGCTGCCACGCCGACAAGCGCGGGCCGCTGCTCTGGGAGCACCAGCCGGTGACCGAGGACTGCAGCCTCTGCCACAGCGCCCACGGCTCGGTGCGCAACGCCCTGCTCACCAAGTCGCCGCCGCTGCTGTGCCAGCAGTGCCACTCGCCGGCGGGACACCCGTCGTTCGCGCTGACGAACCAGCAGCTGCCGGGCGGTACCACCCCCGCCCCGATCTACCTCGTCGCCGGCAGCTGCACGAACTGCCACTCGCAGGTGCACGGCAGCAACCACCCCGCGGGAGCCAAGCTGATGCGTTGACCGGTCGCAGCGCGACGACGCGCGCGACACCACCGGAACCGATGCGATGAAGATCTTCAGCTCCCCTCACCTGCTCGCCACCCTCGGTTGCCTCGCCGTCGCAGGCACGGCGTCGGCGCAGGTCGACACGTCGCAATGGAAGTGCTCGTCGTGCCCGTACCCGAAGGGCACGACCGGCAGCGTCGACGCCGGCGTCGGCTACGTCAGCGACAAGTCGCAGAAGTTCGGCGACTTCACCGGCCTCGACAATCAGGGCGCGTTCCTCGACCTCGGCGGCAACGTCAGCCGGCGCGGCGACGACGGCTATTGGGCCGACCTCTGGGGCCGCGACCTCGGCCTCGACAGCCGCCAGCTGTACGGAGAGTCCGGGCGCGAGGGACGCTACACGCTGCGCGTCGGCTACGCCGAGATGGTCCGCAACCTCACCGAAGGCGCGTCGACTCCCTTCCTCGGCAGTGGCAGCTCGCTGCTGTCGCTTCCGGCAGGCTATCCCGCCGCCGACACGACGGGAATGCCGCTCGCAACGACGCTGCAGCCGATCGACATCGGCTTCAAGTACAAGCGTCTCGACCTCGGCGGCACCGTCGTCGGCGGCCGCGACTGGAGCGTCGGCCTGAACTATCGACACGACGAGCGCAACGGCACCAAGCCCACCGCCGGCTCGTTCTTCTCGACTGCATCGCAGTTCGCGGCGCCGGTGAACGAGAAGCTCGACCAGGGCGAGATCGGGCTCGCCTACGCGACGCGCAAGTGGCAGGGGACGCTGAGCTACCACGTCTCGTCGTTCCGCAACGACAACCCCGGGGTGACGTGGTCGAACCCATTCTTCCCGGTCGTCGCCGGCGCGGCCACCGGGCAGCTCGCGCTCGCGCCCGACAACCTGTTCCAGCAGTTGCGCGCGACCGGAGGCTACGACATCGCGCCGACGGTCCGCTTGACCGGAGACTTCGCGTTCGGCAGGCTCACCCAGGACGACGCCTTCCTGCCGGCGACCGAGAACGCCCTGCTCGCGCCGGCGGTTCTGCCGCTTCCTTCATCGTCGCTCGGCGGCCGAGTCGATACCTACAACGGCGGCCTCAAGCTGACGGCGACGCCGCTGGCCGGGCTGAAGCTGATCGGAAGCTGGGACTACGACAAGCGCGACAACCGCACGCAGGTGCGCGCCTGGCCGGTCGTCTCGACCGACATGTTCGTGACCGGCGCGACGCGCACCAACACGCCCTTCAGCTACACGCTCAACCGACTCAAGGCCCTCGGCGACTACTCCAGCGCGAGCCTGCCGTGGGCGATGCGGATCACCGGCGGCCTCGAATACGACCAGCGCGATCGCACCTACCAGGAGGTTGTGACGACGCGCGAGTGGACGATCTGGGGCAAGGCCGCGGCGCAGCCGATGGAGAAGCTCACGACGTGGTTCAAGCTTGCGCACTCGTGGCGCGACAACTCGACCTACGGCACGGCGACCTGGTTCTACGTCGAGAACCCGCTGCTGCGCAAGTTCAATCTCGCCGACCGGACCCGCAACAGCGCCGAGGTGCACCTCGACTACGCGGTGAGCGAGAAGATCTCGCTCGGGCTCTCGGCAGACGTCGCCGACGACGACTACAACAACTCGCCGGTCGGTCTCACCAACTCGCGCAGCGCCAATGTCGCGCTCGAGCTCTCGGCAGCGATCACGGAGAAGACGCACGCGCGCGGCTTCGTGCAGACGCAGCAGATCCGCTCGGACCAGAACGGCAGCCAGGCGTTCGGGGTCGCCGACTGGAAGGGTCGCGTCAAGGACAAGTTCGACACGCTCGGCGCGGGCATCAAGCACACCGCCATCGAGAACAAGCTCGACCTCGGCGCCGACGTCATGTTCTCGCGATCGCGCAGCGACACGACCGTGCAGGCCACGTTCGGAGGCTCGCCCTTCCCGACCGCGAAGACGTCGCTCGACAGCCTGACCGTCTACGGCAACTACAAGCTGAAGGACAACCTCTCGATCACCGGCGGCGTCACGTTCGAGCACTACGACTCCGACGACTGGCGGCTCGACGGCGTCGCGCCGGGCACGGTGCCGAACCTGCTCGCGCTCGGCATGCAATCGCCGCACTACTCGGTGACCGTGCTGCGCGTCGGTCTGCGCTACCGCTTCTGAGCGAGGCGGCCGCGCCGCCGCGCGTCGTCGACGCGACGTCCTGCCGGCACGCTTGATCTTTCGCAAGAGCGCCGGCAGCGGCGCTCGCTACTCTCGTTCCGTCGCGTGGCGCCTCGCAGGGCCGCGTCCAGACCGCGGAGTGGCAGCGCTTGAACCCCTACGTCGTCTTCCTGCTGTACCTGCTGGCGATCCTCTCGTTCGTCGCGATCACGCTCGCGCTGAACGCACTGCTCGGGCCGAAGCCGCAGCCGTCGAAAGTCAAGCTCGAGCCGTTCGAGTGCGGGGCGACGCCGATCAGCACGCTCAACGTCAAGGCGGTGCCGATCAAGTACTACGCGATCGCGGTCGTCTTCATCCTGTTCGACCTCGAGACGGTATTTCTCTTCATCCTCGCGCTCGGCGCGCAGCCGGTCACCGGCTTCATGCTGTTCACGTTCCTCCTCTTCGTCAGCCTGCTCGTGCTGCTGCTGCTCTACGTCTACAAGGCGCGGCTGATCGAGGCAGTGACGCAGTAACGCGATGGACGCGCGCACGTTCCCGATCACGACCGCCGCGCCCGCGGCACGCTCGACCAAGGACGCCGCGTTCGAGTACCTGACCACGCGCAAGGACGAGCTGATCGGCTGGGCGCGCAAGTTCTCGCTCTTCCCGTACCCATTCGTCACCGCGTGCTGCGCGATGGAGTTCATGGCGGTGAGCGCGTCGCCGTACGACACCGACCGCTTCGGCGCGGCGCTGCCGCGCTTCTCGCCGCGCCAGGCCGACCTGTTGATGGTCGTCGGCACCGTGACGCACAAGCAGGCGCCGATCCTGCTCAAGGTCTACGAGCAGATGTGCGAGCCGAAATGGGTGATGGCGTTCGGTGTCTGCGCGTCGAGCGGCGGCTTCTACCAGAACTACGCAGCGCTGCAGGGCATCGACAAGATCATTCCCGTCGACGTCTACGTTCCCGGCTGCCCGCCGCGCCCGGAGACGGTGATCGACGGAATCATGCAGCTACAGGACAAGATCGCGCGCTCGCGCCATCCCGTCGTCACGGAGCGGTTCTGACGTGGCCGCCAACGACCTCGGCACGCTGCACCGCGAGCTCGTCCCCGCGGCCGGACCGGCGTCGGTCTCGCACGGCACGATCGTCCTCGTCCTCGCGCCGGGCGAGCTCGCGACGACCGCGCGGCGGCTGCGCGACGAGTTCGGCTTCGACGTCCTCCTCGACGTGACCGCGGTCGACTGGCCGGACGACGCGCTCCGCTTCGAGGTCGTCCACCACTTCTACTCGACCGCGCACCGCGTCCGCGTCCGCCTGAAGACGCGGGTCGGCGCCGCAGAGCCGGTGGTCGACTCGCTGTGCGCGCTGTACGGCTCGGCCGCGTACATGGAGCGCGAGTGCCACGACATGTACGGCATCGTCTTTCGCGGCAACCGCGACCTGCGGCCGATCCTGCTCTATGAGGGATTCGTCGGGCATCCCCTGCGCAAGGACTACCCGAAGCTGCGCGAGCAGCCGCTCGTCGCGTACCGGGAAGGCTGACGACGATGGACACCGCGACGATCGCCAACCCGATCCGCTCTTCGCTCGGCACGGGCGCCGACGACGGCTCGGTCATCGTCAACATCGGACCATCGCACCCGGCGACGCACGGCACGGTGCAGATCGTCGCCGAGCTCGACGGCGAGAAGGTGCTTCGCACCGACGTCCACTGC
This sequence comes from Caldimonas sp., assembly GCA_035493195.1. Lineage (GTDB taxonomy): Bacteria > Pseudomonadota > Gammaproteobacteria > Burkholderiales > Burkholderiaceae_C > Schlegelella_A. The sequence goes on along the minus strand of DATJIM010000091.1, from coordinate 1,210 downwards.
GGCTACCTGCACCGCGGCTTCGAGAAGGAGTGCGAGGACCACACCTGGCACAACCTCATCCCGTACGTCGACCGCCTCAACTACGTCTCGCCGCTCGTCAACGACTTCGCGTATTGCGACGCGGTCGAGCAGCTGATGGGGATCGAGATCACGCCGCGCTGCCGCCATCTGCGCACCCTGCTCTCGGAGTATTCGCGCGTCGTCGATCACCTGACGTGCGTCGCCGCCGCGCTGATGGAGATGGGCGCGATGACCGCGTTCCTCTACCTCGTCATGGTCCGCGACTACATGTACGAGCACCTCGCCGCGCTCACCGGCGCCCGCGTCACCCACAGCTACGGCCGGATCGGCGGCCTCGCGCGCGACCTGCCCCAAGGCTGGCTCGTTCGGCTCGAGGAGATCCTCGTCCGGTACGAGGAGTTCGTCGGCCGCGTCCACGCGCTCGTCGACCGCAACCGCATCTTCATCGACCGGCTGCGCGGCGTCGGCAGCATCACGACCGCCGACGCGCTGAGCTTCGGCTGCACCGGCCCGATCCTGCGCTCGACCGGCGCGTCGATCGACCTGCGCAAGGACACGCCGTACCTCGCCTACGCCGAGCTCGACTTCGAGGTGCCGGTCGGCATCCAGGGCGACAACTACGACCGCTACTACGTGCGCATGCGCGAGATGGACGAGTCGGTCTACATGATCCGCCAGCTCGCGCAAATGCTGCCCGAGGGGCCGATCAACGTCGACGACCGGCGCTGCACGTTTCCCGAGAAGACGCTCGTCTACGGCCAGATCGAGTCGCTCATCAACCACTTCAAGCTCGTCATGGACGGCCCCTCGGTGCCGCCGGGCGAGGTCTACTGCGCGCACGAGGCGCCGAACGGCGAGCTCGGCTTCTATCTCGTCTCGACGGGGGGCGGCACGCCGTACAAGGTGCACGTCCGCTCGCCGAGCTTCGTCCACATGGGCGCCGCGAGCCGCATGCTCGACGGCGGCCAGCTCGCCGACGTCGTGCCGACGTTCGGCTCGATCAACATGATCGGCGGGGAGTGCGACCGGTGAAGAGCCTGCACACCGAGTTCGACGCCCTGCGGCGCCGCTTTCCGGCGGGCTTCGACTCGTCGCTCGTCCTGCCGTGCCTGCACCGGATCCAGGCCGAGCGCGGCTGGGTCGCCGACAGCGACATCGACGACCTCGTCGCGTACCTCGGCGTGCCGCG